>NZ_JAHZCJ010000001.1:160126-460126 GCF_019422935.1 Desulfovibrio sp.
AGGGCACACGTCCGCGCCCGGCCAGTTCCGCCTCGACCTTGGCAACTGCCTCGCCAATGGCAGGGCGCTCCTCAAAGGGCAGGCGTTTTTCCACCCGCACGTTGATAAGCTTCTGCGGGAATGGCTTGAGCCTGCCTGCCAGTTCGGAGAGAGGCTTGTCCTTCTCGCGCATGATGCGCAGAATTTGCAGGGCCGCCAGCAGGCCATCGCCAGTGGTGCTGTACTTGTGGAAAATAAGGTGGCCCGACTGCTCGCCGCCCAGCATGGCGCCTTCGCGCCGCATGGCTTCCATAACGTAGCGGTCGCCCACCTTGGTGCGCAGCAGTGAACCTCCGTGATCCTTCATAAAAATTTCCAGGGCCATGTTGCTCATGGCGGTTGCCACAAGCAGATTGCCCGGCAGTTCGCCCCTGGCCATCATGGCTTGGGCGCACATGGCCATGAGCTGGTCGCCGTCAATGATGTCGCCGTGTTCGTCCACAACAATGAGGCGGTCGGCGTCGCCGTCCAGCGCAAGGCCCACATCGGCCCGAACTTCGCGCACCTTGGCGGCCACCACTTCGGGATAGAGCGAGCCACAGTGCTCGTTGATGTTGGTGCCGTCAGGGCTTGTGCCGATGCGGAAAACTTCGGCTCCCAGTTCTTCAAGAGCCAGAGGGGCAACTTTGTAGCTGGCGCCGTTGGCGCAGTCAACCACAATGCGCAGGCCCGAAAGCGTCAGTTGGGGAGGGAAACAACTTTTGGTGTAAACAATATAGCGCCCCCCGGCGTCTTCAATCTTGGTGGCGCGGCCAACGCCGCGCGCTTCCGGATAGGGCCATTTATAGTCCGAATCCAGCACCATGGCCGATATTTCGTCTTCGGTCAGGTCGGGGAGCTTGTAACCATCGGCATCAAAAAATTTGATGCCGTTGTCGTGAAAGGGGTTGTGCGAGGCGGAAATAACCACCCCAAGGTCGGCCCGCATGCTGCGGGTGAGAAAGGATATGGCCGGAGTGGGCAGCGGGCCGGTCATGATCACATGCATGCCGGCGGCGCACAGGCCGGAAGTGAGCGCAGATTCAAACATGTAGCCTGAAAGGCGCGTATCCTTGCCGATGACCACCTTGTGCTGGTGGTCGCCGCGCCGAAAGCGCACACCCGCCGCCAGACCAAGTCGCAGGGCTACATCCACGGTCATGGGATAATTGTTGACCGTGCCGCGCAGTCCGTCTGTGCCGAAAAGACGCTCAGCCATGAAAACTCCTTACCTCTAATTCTTTTGCAGCGCGCGGATGCGTTGCAGCATGGGCGCTGTTGCTGGGTTTTGTCGTATCTGCCGTGCCGACCGCAAGGGCAAGACGCGGGTGCGCTCCGCTCAGGCCGCCTGATGCGGCTGTTGAAGGGCGGTGCTTATTTCTTTTTTCTTGTTACCGTAACTTCTTCCGTAACCGGGTTCAAGAGAGTCATTCCTTCCGGCAGTTTGAAGTGCAGGGGCGTTTTAACGCTCTCTCCCGGCTGGATCTCCGGCGTGACGAAAGAAACTTCCATCTCGCCAAGGTAACGGCTGTTCTTTGCCAGAGCTTCGGGCACCTCCACCAGCACGGCAATTTCATCGGGGTTAACCGTATAGGCCAGGCGGCTTTCCTTGGCAATTTCCACCTTGCAGCGGCGCGAGATGACGGTGCGCCCGCTGGTGATGGTGTACTGCACCTTGACGGAAGGCGGCGTGGCCGTGACCATGCCCGGAGTGTCCAGGGTGATGGTCTGCTGGGTTGTTGTGCCCGCCGCCTTGGGATCAAGCATGATGGTCAGCGGCACGCTGGCAATGGCGGAGATAACAGATTCCGGGCCGCGCAAAACCACCGTGGCCGGGGTCACGCTGACGTTTTCCACCGTCAGGGCGCCGCTGCGCAGGGGCGAATCCACAACCGCCTTAACAGGGACGCTGCGCTCCTGCACGGTGTCGGCCTTGACCACGATTCGCGGGGGCTGCACATCAATGAGTTCAAAAGCGCGGAAACGCGCGCCAAGATGCTCCGCCGAGAGCGGAACCACGGTTGTGCCTTTTTTGATGGAAGAAAGATCCACTGCCTGGATGATCTTGCGTTGGGTAACAGAACGCAGCAGGGTTTCCGGCCCGCGCAGACGCACAACAGCCTTGTTGATGAGGCCGTCAGTCACCACAAGATTGGCGGGGATGCCAAAGTAATCGAGGTTTACTTCAATCTGCGCTTCCAGCCTGTCGCGAACGCTGACCATGTACCACATGCTCACGGCGATAAAGATCGCCAGCAGCATGGAAAGCAGATGCGGGGGGCGGCGCGAGGGATCAGAGGATTTCATTAAGCACCTGCCTGAGGCGGGTAGCGTCAAGGGCGCGCATCAGCTCATCCTTGAGGGCCACGGAAATTTCGCCTCTTTCTTCAGAAACAACAATGACCAGAGCATCACTTTCGCGGGCAATGCCCAACGCCGCGCGGTGTCGCGTGCCAAAGTTCTGCCCCTTGGCTTCGGCCAGCGGCAGAATGCAGGCCGCGGCGGTGATTCTGCCTCGGCTGATGACCACGGCACCATCGTGAAGGGGGGCCTTGGGGTAGAAAATATTCATGAGCAGCTGGCGTGAAAGCTGCGCGTCAATGCGCACGCCTTCGCGCTTTATCATGTCGCCAAGGCGCATGCTGCGCTCAATAACGATCAGTGCGCCCACACGCAGCCGGGCCATTTCTACACAGGCCGTCACCACTTCTTCCACGCCGATATTCTTTATGCTGGATCGACGAAAAATAGGCCGTGCGCCCATCTCCCCCAGGGCCTGACGGATGTCGGACTGAAAAATAACGACTATGAGGATGAACAGGGAACTGAAGATGTGCTGCAACAGCCAGGTAAGCGTGTACAGGCCGAGAGCATTTGAAAAGAAATACAGCAGCGTAAGCAGGCCCAGCCCGGTAAGGACTGTCAGCGCCCGCGAGCCCCGCAGCATCTGGATAACCTGGTACAGCAGAATGCTGACCACGGCTATGTCCATTATATCGCGCCAGTCTATGGCAATATGGTCAAACACGGTGTGTTCCTTGCAGCAAAGTGTATCGGGCAACCGCAGCGCTGTCAGCCATGGGCTTTGGCGCGTTCCTTGTCTTGGTACATGGCAGTGTCCGCGCAGGAGAGCAGCGCATCCACTGTGAGGGCCGCATCAGGGTACACTGCACTGCCCATGCTGAACGTGATCGGCCCCGGTATGTTCAGCTCGGGCAGACCATTAGCAAGGTCGGCGCACATTTGGTCAAAGGCGGCTTTGTCCCTCTCCTGAGCTGGTGGTCCGTTGAGCAGCAACACAAATTCATCGCCGCCCATGCGCCCCAAAATATGCGTCACCGGGGCATGCGTGCGAACAACCTCTGCGAAGAGTTGCAATACTCGGTCGCCCGCCTCATGTCCATAGGTGTCGTTAATGCCTTTAAAATTATTTAAATCGACGTAATATATGGTGAAATTTTTTGTCGTTGGTGAGGCTATGCGCCTTTGAAGTTCTTCAAAGAGCCCACGCCTGTTAAGCGCACCCGTGAGGGCGTCCCTGTACGCGATGGCCTCAAGATAAGTACGAATTTCTGTAAGATCATGATTTCTTTGAACAAGAGTTGCGAGGAAGAGGCTGAGAAAAACGCTCATGCCCACATAGAGCCATGATTCCAGCGATCTGTACCACGCAACGCCTGCCGACATGCGGATCAACCAGTGAGCGTTAAGAATTGTCACAGGCATGTCTATGCTGCCAGCGTCTTTTTCTGAATCCGCGCTGCCAGCAATAAGCAACGCACCACCTTTATGGGGGGATGCGCGCCAAAGGCCAAAATCAATATCCATGCTGTCCAGCAGGTAAAGATCCGAGGCATTCAACACATCAGGAAAACGCAGCAGTATTGCTGCGATACCCCAATATTGAGGACGGCCGGAAGCATCAGGGAGGAATATGGAAAGTCGCCCCACCAAAGCCGCATCCCCATTGGGCAGCAGTACCGGCCCGGCCAGGGTCAGCGGTGCGCCGTGTCGGGCCGTGATTGCCTCGTGGCAGCCCAGATTGCCGTCAAGCATATCCCGGCCCACCAGCAGGCTGTTGGCAGGCGTATATGGGTACACCTTGTCTATGGTGCCGCCGGGAGCGAGCACAAAGGCCTGAATGGTATCTTCATCGCGCAGGGCAGCGGCAACGCGCTCGAATTCCTGAATGCTCCCGCTTTTGTCGATGACAAGCGCGTTCAGGGTTTCCGTTTTGAATACTAGGCGCAACAGATCATTTTGGAGGTTATCACGCTGTGAGCGGGCGATGCTCTCAAGTTTGACACGTTCAATCTGCTGCTTGCGGTCAACCAAAACCCATGTCAAAAGTAAGTTGAAGGCCAACGTGATGAGCAGCATTCCAGTGAATGGGCGCGTTGAAAAAGTTCGCACCATACCGGCAGACTCGCAATCGTTGACGGTTTGAATCCCTAGTTGGCCTCAAGAGCCAGAGCAACAGTCATGGCCTGACGGGCCGCGACAACATCATGCACCCTGTGCCAGAACACACCCTTGCCGCGCAGCACCGCCGTGGCCGTGGCTGTTGCCAGGCCGCGTTCCTGCGGCGGCAGGCCCAGAAGCCCGCCAAAAACGGATTTCATGGACAGCGCCATGAGCACGGGCCGCCCGAGCGCAAGCCAGTCTTCCGGGTGGGCCAAAAGGGCAAGGTTGTGCTCAAGCGTCTTGCCAAAGCCGATGCCGGGGTCAAGCACAATGCGATCTTCCGGCAGGCCCGCCCGCACCAGACGCGACATCTCACGTTCAAAAAATTCCAGCACCTCGCGGCGCACATCAGTGTAGCGCGGGTCGTGCTGCATGGTCTGCGGGCGGCCTTGACTGTGCATCAGCACATAGCCGGGCTTGTACTGCACGAGCACATCCAGCAGGGCGGGGTCAAAGGCGCAGGCCGAGATATCGTTGATGATGGCAGCCCCCATGTCCAGCACAGCAGCAGCCGTGGTGGCATGGTAGGTATCCACGGATATTACGGCTCCGGGAGCAGATTGGCGCAGTCCTATCAGAACCGGCATCAGGCGCTCGGTTTCCTGCTGGGGGGGCAGCTCTGCGGCTCCGGGGCGTGAGGATTCCGCGCCAAGGTCAAGAATGTCTGCACCCTGGTTGCGCAAGTTCAGCGCGTGGTTGAGGCCCGGTGCCGGGGCGTTGTGGCGGCCCCCGTCATAAAAGGAATCCGGGGTCAGATTCACAATGCCCATGACGCCAAAGGGGGAGGGCGTCTTTAACGCCCGCCCCCCAAGAATATGCCAGTCTGCGCCCCTGGAAAGGGCGGCCGGGCAAATGCTATCGGTCATTTTCTTTACTGTTGTTCCGGGTGTTCTCTGCTTCGGATTGCTTGGATTCCGCCTGTTCCGATTGCTGCTCCGGCTTCTGTTCCGTCTTCTGATCTGGGGCCTGAGCATCCGTATCCGGTTCAATCACAAATTCAGCACCAGATTTGGCAGCCTTGCCACCCTTGGCGGCAGTGCCGGCGGGTACGGGTTTGCCGTTGCTGTCGAGCGGGGGCAGTTCCTTGTTGTCCATGAGCAGGTCAAGATCATCGCCAGTGATGGTTTCGCGATCAAGAAGGGCCTGGGCAATGCGGTGCAGGGCATCCAGATTTTCTTCAAGCAGCTTGCGGCAGCGGCTGTGCGCGTCTTCCACAATGCGCTTCACTTCCGAATCCACAAGCCGTGCCGTGTCTTCGCTGAAGTTCTTGTTCTGCACCCATTCGCGGCCAATAAAAACTTCTTCGCCGGTTTCGCCGATAGCCAGCGTACCCACAGCTTCGCTCATGCCCCACTCGCAGACCATCTTGCGGGCCATGCGGGTGACGCGTTCAATGTCGTTGGAGGCGCCGGTGGTGATGTCGTCAAAAATAATTTCTTCCGCCACGCGGCCACCCAGCAGCACCACCAGATTATTACGCAGGAAGGAGCGCGAATAGCCGTGGCGGTCTTCTTCCGGCAGCTGCATGGTCACGCCCAGGGCGCGGCCGCGCGGAATGATCGTAACCTTGTGCACCGGGTCGGAACCGGGCAGCAGGCGGGCAGCCAGCGCGTGGCCGCCTTCGTGATAGGCGGTGATGCGCTTTTCTTCCTCGGAGAGGATAAGACTACGGCGTTCGCGGCCCATGAGGACCTTGTCCTTGGCATACTCGAAATCATGCATGTCCAGGCGGTCCTGATTGAGCTTGGCGGCCTGAAGGGCAGCTTCGTTGACCAGGTTTTCAAGGTCAGCGCCAGAAAAGCCCGGTGTACCGCGAGCCAGCACTTCCAGATCAACATCGCCCGCAAGAGGCGTGCGTTTGGTGTGCACTTCAAGGATGCGGCGGCGGCCACGCAGATCGGGCGTGGGCACCATCACCTGACGGTCAAAGCGGCCGGGACGCAGCAGGGCGGGATCAAGCACATCGGGGCGGTTGGTGGCGGCAATGAGGATAACGCCCTCATTGCTTTCAAAGCCGTCCATTTCCACGAGCAGCTGGTTCAGGGTCTGCTCGCGTTCATCATGCCCGCCGCCAAGGCCAGCGCCACGCTGGCGGCCAACGGCGTCAATTTCGTCAATAAATATCAGACAGGGCGCGTTTTTTTTGCCCTGAACAAAAAGGTCGCGAACGCGCGAAGCGCCCACGCCCACAAACATTTCAACAAAGTCGGAGCCGGAAATGGAAAAGAACGGTACCCCGGCCTCGCCAGCAACGGCGCGTGCCAGAAGTGTTTTACCCGTGCCGGGAGGGCCCACAAGAAGTACGCCCTTGGGGATGCGACCGCCAAGGCGGGTAAACTTTTTGGGGTTGGAGAGAAATTCCACGACCTCCGAAAGTTCGTCCTTGGCTTCGTCAACGCCAGCCACATCAGCAAAGGTAACGCGTGTGCTGTCCTGATTCAGCAGGCGAGCGCGCGACCGGCCAAAGCTCATGGCCTTGCCGCCACCGCTCTGCATCTGGCGCATAAAGAAAATCCACACGCCCACAAGCAAAAGCATGGGGAACCAGGAAACCAGCAGGGTCATGTACCAGGGCTGTTCTTCCGGCGGTTCGGCCTTGATTTCAACCTTTTTTTCAATAAGGCGGTTTACGAGGCCGATGTCCTGCGGAGCATAGGACTGCACGGTCTTTCCGTCAGAGGTGCGCCCGATGAGGGTGTGCCCCTGAATGGTCACGGACATGAGCTGGCCGTTGTCCACCTGACTGAGAAAATCTGAGTAGGGCACCCGCTGGGTGATCCCCTGCGGTTGCTGGAACATATTGAAAAGCATGACCATCGCCAGGACGATTATCGCCCACAGCATCAGGTTGCGACTTATCTGATTCAACACTGCCTCCGTTACGTTTTCCGCGCGCGGTGGCGCACGGCCAGGCCGGATATATGGCCAGCACAGTTAAGAAATTACTACCTGTATGTGTCTGGTGTCAAATGTTTGTGGGCATTTGCAGCTCAGGCGACAGGGGTTTCGGCTGCGCTTTTCATGTTCATAATAATGCGCAAAATACACTTGGCAATGGAGGTTTGACGTTCAGGAGTCAAAACAGCATGCCGGGGGGTGCCAGTTGCGCATGGTCAAACTGTGCTGCGGGCCTCGCTGCCTGAGCGGTGCAGCAAAGGGCGAATGGGTTTGCCCTCTTGCGGGCAAGGGGCTTTTGCCCTATGGTGCGCCCATGCGGAGACGTTTCGTCACCGGTGTGGCGCCCGGTCTTCAAAACCGGTGGCAGGCCTTGCGGTCTGTGGTAGGTTCGACCCCTATACGTCTCCGCCATTCAAGCTCTTTTCGCCAGGCTCGTTTGGCTTGACGTCTTTTGCAGACTGATATTTTAGTCCCCCGGTTTGACCCGGGGGATTTTTTTTTGCTCGGCGGGCAGCCTGTTATCAGCCAGGCCCGCGGCTATTTTTCAGTTTTTTTCTTGTGGCTTGAGCGCAGGTGCAGGCGCATGGGGGCATGCGTGATGCCAAATATTTTGCGCAACGCGCGTTCAAGATAGCGGGTATAGCTTTCAGGAACACGGGTGGCGTCGCTCACAAAGCACACAAAGGTTGGCGGCGCGGTTTCCGCCTGGGTCAGGTAGAAGAACTTGGCACGTACGCGTTTGACCACTGGCGGCTGATGCTTGTCGAGCACTTCTTCCATGGCGCGGTTGAGCTTGCCGGTAGAAATGCGCACGCTGCATTCTTCGTGAATCTGGGTTGCCAGGGGCAGGATTTTTTTCAGGCCGGTTCCCTTGAGGGCGGAAACATTCAGAATCGGCACATGCGGGCAGAAGGCCAGCATTTCGGCCACGTTCTTTTTGAGCCTGTCCAGCGAGTCGCGGGGGGCCAGATCGCACTTGTTGATAAGCACCATAAAGGGGGTTTTGCGTGTGTTCAGCATGTCCATGAGGCGCTTGTCCTGCTGGCTCACGCCTTCGGCGGCGTCCAGGGTCAGCAGTGTCACGTCGGCCTTGGTGCTCGATTTGATGGCCGAGTTGACGGAGTACTTTTCCAGACTGTCGCTGATCTTGGTGCGGCGGCGTACACCCGCAGTGTCCACAAACACGTAGTCGCGCCCACCGCTCGCAAAGCGCACATCAACGCTGTCGCGCGTGGTGCCCGCCACATCGGAAACAATCATGCGGTCACTGCGGGAAATGGCGTTGATAAGCGACGACTTGCCCGCATTGGGGCGGCCAAGCATGGCCAGCTTGAGGGTCGGGGGCGCGGGGGGCTCGGTGGAGGTTTCTTCCGGCAGCAGGGCTACCAGTTCTTCCACCAGAGCGGTGATGTTGTGCCCGTGCTCGGCGGAAACCGCCAGCAGCGGGAAGCCCAGAACATGAAATTCGGCCATGAGTTCATCTTCGCGCTCCACGCCGTCAACCTTGTTGACAACGCAGATGGTGGGCAGGCCCTTGCGGCGCACATGGGCCGCAAGATGCTCGTCCAGAGGCAGCAGGCCGTCACGCGAATCCACCACAAAGGCCACGGCAGAGGCATCAACCAGCGCCGCCTCGGTTTGCGCAAGAATATCGCGCTCAAAGCCGCGAATGCCTTCGGGGCCTTCCACCACGGCGGAGTGGGCGTCAAGGGTGATGCCGCCCGTGTCAACGATGCCGAAAACGGGGGTGTCCTTGCGGCGCACCACGCCGTCCATGCGGTCGCGGGTCACGCCGGGGCGGTCATGGGTGATGGCCCGATTGCTGCGGATAAGCCTGTTGAACAGGGTGGATTTGCCCACATTGGGGCGACCCACCAGAATGACGCGGGGCAATGTATCTGCCATGAGAATACCTTAGTGTACGCCTGGGATTTGCCAGGCGAGATTGCAAGCGTGAAGCGGAGTGCGCCGCCATGCGGTCATGCGCTCCGATGAAAAGAAAGCGCCCGGAGCATATGCTCTCTGAGGCGTCTGGCGTGTAATGCCGCGCAGGCCGCGCGGCAGCCAGGACAGTTGGGTTTTGAGACTGCTTTACTGGCGTAAAAATTTATTTTTAGCACTTTGTTCCGTCAAAGGGAAGACCCCGCATCCGTCCCCGTGTTCCGGGGCTGTCATGGCTGCGACAGGCTCTGGCATCTGCTCAAGGGCATGCGCGCCAGACCACGGCGGCAGGCATGAAAACACGTGCCCGCAGGGCATTGTTACGCGCAGGGCATGCAGCATCAGGCTTTCCGGCTCCGGCGCGGAATTCTCAGTTGAACTCATGCGGGCCGGGGCCGGGAGGGCGTAGGCCCCGCGCGGCACATGACGGCGCGTGGGCGCAGCCTGCCCGTACTTGGTATCGCCAATCACAGGATGCCCCACGGTGGCAAGCTGTACGCGGATCTGATGCGTGCGGCCTGTCAGCAGGCGCACAAGCAGCAGGCTTTGCGCTTGCTCCACCCGCAGGGGGCGCACCATGCACAGGGCCTCGCGGCTGTCGGCCTCACCGGGTGCAGCCGTACGCACCTTTTCGTAGCCCTGGGCAGCATCCTTGCGCAGAAAGTGGCGCAGCATCTGGGTTTCGGCAAAGGGCCAGCGGCCTTGCACCCAGACCACATATTCCTTGGCCAGCGTTCCCTCGCGTATGGCTTCCTGAGCATTGGCAAGGGCTTCGTATGAGGCAGCCACCAGCAGTACGCCCGAGGTTTCCTTGTCCAGCCTGTGCACGGGCGTGGGCTTGAAAGGCGCGCTTGCGAAGTAGGCGGCCAGCCGAGAACTGAGGCTGTCGTCATGCCCGGTGCCGGGATGCGTTGGCAGGCCTGCGGGTTTGTTAAAAGCCCACAGGTAGCCGTCTGTGCCGATCATGGGCGGCAGCGGAGGCGAATCAACCGGCTGCGTGTCGAGAGCTGTATCCATCAACGGCTGGAGGGCCGTTTCTGGCGCGCTTTCTTCCGCCATCTTGAAGGCAAAAGGAGGAAGACGAACAATGTCGCCTGTCTGCACGCGGGCAAAGGGCTTGCATCTGCCGCCGTTGATGCGCACCTGTCCGGTGCGCACCCAGCGGTGGAGCAGGGTGGGGGGCAAGTTCAGCCGCCTTTGCAGGAACTGTAACAACTTTTGGCCGCTTTCGGTCTCCTGAACTATCGGCTGTTCCAGCGGCGATTGCCTGCTGATGCCAATGCCAGAGTCCTGGGCCTGCGTAGGGGGAGGGTTCTCTTCCGACATGGAGATACTCTGGCGCAAAGCCAGCCTTGCGTCAAGAGCGGCGGCGCGGCGTGCGGTGGCCTGCCTGCTGTGCGTTACAGATAGCGGCAGTCGTTCATGGAAACCTTGGCAAAGGTGTGGTTTTCAATCCAGTCCCGAACGCGCTGGCGGGTCTCGGCCCTTGTGGTCAGTTTGTTCCGCAGCATGGCTCGGTCCGCCTCCACAATGGCGTTGGCAATGCTGGTCTGCATGTCTTCCGCGCAGGCGGAACCCATGGCCAGTAAGACTGGGGGGCGGTTTAGCTGATTGTTGTGCCTGTTAAAGCGCTGCACGAGCTCATGCAAAATTTCGGCAACTCTCAGACTGTCGCATCCGGGCAGCAGCACGGTGTATTCGTCGCCGCTCATGCGCGCGACGCAGGCTGCGGAATCCAGCCCGCCGCGCAGCAGCAGGGCCGCCTGACAAAGCACGGTATTACCTTCTTCATGCCCGAGGTAATCGTTAATCATTTTTAGTCCGTTGACATCGGCAACGATCACCCCCACGGGTCGAACAGCGTTTTGCTCCAGTTCGTCCACAGCCATGGTAAAAAAGGTTCGGCTGCGCAAACCGGTGAGCGGGTCGTTGCGCACCATGTCTTCAAGATGGGCCCTGTCGGCCTGGCTTGCGCTGATGTCGGTGTGCAGGCCCACCACGCGCGTGGCCTTGCCGCTGGCATCGCGCTGCGTCACGTTGCCACGGCCAAGAATCCAGGCCCATGTGTTGTCTGCCTTGCGCATGCGGTAGGTGCATTCAAAGGTATCGCCGTGGGCGGGCGAAGCAATGATGTCTTTCTGTATGGGCACCACATGGGCGTAATCTTCGGGATGAATTTTTTCTTCCCAGCTGCGTAGCGTTGCGGGGAACGTTTCGTCCGAGTAGCCCAGCATTTCGATGTAGCGGGGGCTGTAGTAGACGGTATTGGTGTTGGCGTCCCAATCCCACAGTCCATCGCCGGAAGCATTGAGCGCCAGCATCAGGCGGGCAGCATCCTGTGTGGAGTGCGGCGTGGCGAGGTGCTGCATGGAAAATCGAGCGGATGGCAAAATCTGCTGCGCCTGTCGCTCCACGGCGCTGATGCAGCCAACCACGTGCTCTGCCTGTCCAGCGCCGTCGCGCGCAAGGGTTATAAGCTGGGTTCGCGCCACAAGACCGTTGATGGGAAAGCATATTTCCATATGCGCCCCGATGTGGCCTTCAAGAAATGTTTGCAACGATTGGCCGAGTATATCCCTTTTATCCTCATGACATGCGCCAAGAAATGCCGCCATGCTGCAATGAGTATTTGCTTCAACGCCAAGCAGCCGCTTGGCCCCAAGGCTGAAGCGGAGGAGGTCTGAGGCAACGCGCCATTCCAGCACGGCATCGGTTGTGTCCGTCTGGATAAGCGGCAGGGGGAGGCTGGGATGGGGTTCGCGCATGGCAATCCTTGGGAGGCCAAGATATGGTGCCAAAAGACAGGAATCTGACGCAGAGCATAAATTGCTGCGCGACACTACTACTGTTCAGGAAATAATGCTACTATCATTTTATATATGCAAATAGATATCAAAGGCGGGAATTATGCGGGGTGCGGCTGAAGGCGAGCCAGCGGGCTACGCCTGCGCTGCTTTACAGATGGACTGGGAAGGCGCAGGCAAAAAAATATTTCATAGCAGATAGCTGAGGGCGTATTGCCCTTGCATTGTTGGAGATTGCCGTCAGCAAACTTGTGTGGGGCTAATGCTCGTGAGGTTCGTTGCCCAGCGGGTGGGCGTGCATATGGGCGTGGGCAGAGGAGGGGGCGCAGGCGCTCAGCCGATTGTTGGCGATGGTGAGGTACTGGGTGGATGTTTGCGCCAGAAAATCCCAGTCATGGGAGATGGTTATGCGCGCCGTGTCCAGACTGCCCAAGATGTCGATGATGCGCTGGCGGGCATCGTTATCAAGGCCGTTGGTGGGTTCGTCAAGCAGCAGCGCCTCGGGCTTCATGGCCATCACAGAAGCCAGGGATACGAGTTTTTTTTCGCCGCCGGAAAGCCGATGGGTAAGGCGGTTTTCAAATCCGGCCAAGCCGAGATCGCGCAGGGTGTCCAGGGCGCAGTCTCTGGCCTCGTCGGCTGAAAAGCCAAGATTCAGCGGGCCAAAGGCCACGTCCTCCAGCACGGTGGGGAAAAAGAGCTGGTCTTCTGCGTGTTGCAGCACAAAGCCCACCTTGCAGCGCAGATCGTAGAAATCCTTTTCGTCCTTGAGGGGAGTGCCGTGAAACAGCACCTGACCCGCCTGAGGCCGCGCGAGGCCCGTGATACAGCGAAAAAGCGTTGTCTTGCCGCTCCCATTGGGTCCATAGAGACCGATACGCTGACCGGGATGCAGCGAAAAATCCACATCGCACAGCACAGTGCGCGGCGAGTTACCCTGCCCGTAAGCAAAGCAGATGCCCTCAAGGCTGAAAATGGCTGCATCGTGATGGTGGTCAGACATTGAGGCCTCCCAGGCATTCAACCGCGATTATCCCCGCCATGCACAACAGCAGGCCCAGTGCGAAAATACAGTCGCCCTTCTGAGCGTGGAATACCGTCACCGATCTGAAATGGCCGGAAAACCCCCGCAATACCATAGCCTCGCGCACCCGCAGCGAGCGCTCGTAACTGCGCACCAGCAACAGGCCCAGCAGGGATGCCATGGTGCGGTAGGTATGCATGCTGGTGCGCGGGCGAAAACCGCGCAACCGTGCCGCCACCAGCAGGGTGTGCCATTCCTGGGCGATGACGTGAACGTATCTGGCTGTGAAAAGAAAGAGGAAAACGAGCTTGGGCGGACAGTGCAGCCGCTCCAGCGCATGGCCGGCGGTTGGGGCGTCCATGGTGGCGACAAGCGCCAGAAAAACGCAGGCAATGGCATTGGACTTGATGCTCACCAGCAGCGCAAGGCGCACGCCTTCGGCGCTGACTGTGAGTATTCCCCAATGCGCCAGTGGGGTTCCCGGCGTGGTCAGGGGTGTTACGCACCACAGAAAAACAATGAAGATATTGATGGCGCCGAGGCGTTGCAGCAGCGCGCGGGCTGGCGGATTGGCCGCCGCCAGCAGCGCCAGACCCAGAGCAAGGGCCATGCCGCAGGCGGTCAGGCTGTGCAGCAGCGATATGCATACCGCAAGCCCCCCCGCGAAGGCCATGCGAACGCGGGGGTCAATACGCTGTATGAGCGATGGGCGAACAAAGGGCTGGTCAAACACTCCCAGCCATTACCCCCGACGCCCCTTGAAGTAAAGGGCAATGCCCGCCAGACCTACCAGCCAGCCGATGCCGCCGAAGATTTCAGAAAATCCGGGGCGCGACACGCGCATTTCCGCAAGTTCCCGGCGGATGGGGCCAAGTTTCACATCCAGCGCCGTGTTGACAATGGTTTGCAGCTCCCCGGAGCTGACGCCGGCAGCGCTTGGGATGGGTGCAGCCGCGCCTTTTGCTCCGGGGGTTGCCGTGGATACTGCGTGTGTAACCGGAGATGTTTTTTCGGCAGCAGAGGCCGCCGCGTCCTTTGCTTCGGAGGCGCTGGCGGGAATGGCTGGCGTCTGAACCGCTGCCAGTTCGGCGGCGTCCATCATCCATTCATTCTGATGTCCTTCGCCCGCCTTGACGACAATGCGCAGGCCGTGGGCCTTACCCTCAGCGGGAACAGGAAAACGGTACACGCCCTGGTCATCTGTGCGGCCTTCCTGCAGTTTTGCGCCAGTGGCAGCATCGTACACCACCACCTGTCCCTGCTTGACCTTGTTGCCGCCGTTAAAGCCGCATTCCGCAACAACCTGATCCCCTTCTGTCCATGCAAAAATATTGACCCGGTGGGCCTGAGCCGCATGGGGCAATGCCAGCGTGAAGAGCAAAAACAGCGTGGACAACAGTGCGGGCAATATGGGTGAGAATGCCTTGCGCGAGCAAATGGAATGCATGGAGACTCCTTATGGCCTCAGGCCGCGCTCAGGCGCAGCATTTCAGGGCGCACCCTGGCGATAAAGCCCACGGTCAGCATGGTAATAAGCCCTTCGGCCAGCATGATGGGCAGATGCGCCAAAAACAGCAGCCGCGCGGCTGTGGCAAAGCCTTCATCGCTGGAGGCGAGAGCCACCGCCGTCAGCAGGCCCGCGCCCATGACGCCCAGCGCGCCGCCGCAGAAAGCGGCAATTTTTTGCCCTGTTGGTGAGGGCCACGCACGGCACAGGCCGCGAAACACGTAGCCCGCCACAACGGCTGAAAATCCCATGGTGAAGGTGTTGACCCCCAACACCACAAGGCCGCCAAACTGGAACAGTAGCGCCTGCAGTGCCAGAGCCGCCAGAATGGCCGGAAAGGCCGCCCACCCGAGTATCACGCCCAGAAGGCCATTGAGAATAAGGTGCGCGCTGGTAATGCCGATGGGCACATGGATGAGCGAGCCCACAAAAAAAGTCGCGGCAAGGATGGCCACGGTCATGAGCCTGTCATAATCGAGTTTTTTCAGGCCCAGGGCCGTTCCGGCGGCGGTCAGGGCGTAACCCGTGGCAAGCACGGCAGGGGAAAGAACGCCTTCGGCAATATGCATGATCAATCCTTTGATGGGCCTTTGCTTGGCCTTTGCCTGGCTTCACCTTGCGAAGCCGCTGGCGCAGAGGCCGAACCGGAAGGGGCAATTTCCGGCCCGGCCTGCCGCAGCCATACTTAGCGCAGTATTACTTGGTCTTGGGTGCGGCAAAATTCACCCACATCACAGCGCCCAGTTCCACTTCCTTGGCTTCCCCCTTGTATTCCATTTTTTCGGCGGAGGTGTTCAGGGCCGCAAAGCCCCACCAGCCTGCCCAGGGAATGCCATAGGTGAAGACGCCGTTTTCATCGGTCTTTACGACCTGGGTGACATAAAAATCGTTGGGGGCGGTGTGGGCCTTGCCCTTGTTGTAGCATTCCACTTCCACGTCCGCTCCGGCAACAGGTTTGCCGTCAAGCAGAACGCGGCCACGGAATACATTGCCTGTGTAGTTGGCAAAGGGGCGGGTAAGGGGCACGATTTCCGTTTTCAGGCCAAGGGGGGCATCCCAGCCTTCCTCTTCGCCAAAGGCGGCCACCACGGTCTTGGTGTAATGGATGATGAACTTGTCTTCCGCAGGTTCAAAATAGGGGGCGGGCTCAATGGCAAACTGGTACACGCCGGGCTTTTTGATGCCATAGGTGGTTTGCCATGCCTTGTGGCCCAGCACTGTGGCGGGCTTGAGGGTTGCCTTGATATCTTCTGTTTTTCCGTCATGGGTGACGGTAGCCGCTGCAGGCGCGGCCATATCCATGCCCTGCATTTCCATGGGGTGCACAAAGGAGATTTCCAACTGCACGTTGGCGTCCTTCTTGTCGGCAACCGTGGGGGTGGAGGGAATGACCATGCCAAAATGGGCCTGGGCCTGGGTTCCCCACATGAGCAGCAGAGCAAGGCTGGCGCAGCAAATTTTCCACATAGAAAGTTCCTGTTGGTTGAGGTGGAGGGGGTTGCCGCTGTGTCATGACGTGGCTGAATGTTTAGTAACAAAAAAAATAAATTTGTAGCAAGATGTTTTTGCCGGACAGGCAGCGGCATTCTTGCGCTTCATTCGCAAGCTGCGTACTATACGAGATGGAAAACTGCTGGTGCAGACTGTTGGCCTGGTTTATTCAGGGCAGGTTTTTTGGGCAATTGCCCTGAAGATTGTGCGGGTAGACGCAGCAAAAAAGCGCAGGCTCAGTATGCTTGCGTGTGCGCCCTGGGTCTGCTGTGCAGAATGTTGAGCCTGTGCATGTTCAGCTGCATTGCTCGAATTTGGTTTCCTGGGCGCGTACAACTTCCCCCCATGGCGTTCAGAATGCCCGCAGAGTGGCGGGCGCAAGCGCTGCGTGCCGTATTTGTCCATATGGCATTCAGTGTAAAAGGCATTTCAGCATCGGGAGAAAGCATGAAGCGTTGCGTTGCTATTCAGCATGTGGCTTTTGAAAATTTGGGTGTGTTTGTGCAGCCGCTTGAAGAAGCGGGGTTTGCGATCAGCTATGTGCAGGCCGGGGTTGTGCCCCTGGAGCCGGAGCTGTGGAAGGATGCCGACCTTGCCGTGGTGCTGGGCGGCCCCATTGGGGTGTATCAGGAAGACCTGTATCCCTTTCTCACGGATGAAAAGGCGCTGGTGGCGAGCCGTCTTGCTTCGGGCCGTCCGCTGCTAGGCGTCTGCCTTGGCGCGCAGCTTATGGCCAGCGCCCTTGATGCCGACGTGTACCCCGGAACCGCCAAGGAGATTGGCTGGGGCCAGGTTGAACTCACCCCGGCGGGCTTGAGCGGCCCTCTGGCGGAGCTTGTGGGCGCGCCCGTGCTGCACTGGCATGGCGACACGTTTGATCTGCCCCGGGGCAGTGACCTGCTTGCCTCAACGGCCATCACGCCGCATCAGGCCTTCCGGCCCGGGCCGGGGCAGCTCGGTTTGCAGTTCCATGCGGAAATGGACGCGGCCTTGATGGAAACATGGCTTGTGGGCCATTGCAGCGAACTTGGCGTTAACGGTTTTGACCCCCGCGCCATACGCGATGACGCCCAGAGGCTCGGCGCCCAAGCGCGGGGCGCAGGGCAGGCCTTCATGCGCCGCTGGCTAATGGAAGAGGTTCGCTAGAGTAAGTCCGCACATCATCTGAATCACTGGTCGGTACAGGAGCGCTCAGATGGCCAATCCTATTGTAAACATCACCATACCTGTTTTTAACAGGTACCATCTTACGCAGAAGACGCTGCTGGCTCTGCGCAAAACCGCACCATGCATCGCATATGCCGTTACGGTGGTGGATAACGGCAGCGAGCAATCCCTGCGCGACCGGCTGGTGGAGCTGCACAAAGACGGGATCATCGACAATCTCTTTCTGCTGCCGCGTAATATGGGCATATCCTGCGCCTGCAACATCGGCTGGCGCGCAGTGGACGCCCCCTATTACATGAAGCTCGACAACGATATGGCGGTCATAACGCCCCACTGGCTGGAAAATCTTTTCAGACTGTGGGCGCACGGCGCCCCTGTTTCTACTCTGGGGCCAACGTTCACAGCACAAGACATGGTGAAAAATCCAGGCACGATCACCAGTGAGGACGGCATACTTGGCATTTGCACTTCCAATTTAATGGGGAGCGCCATTGTCATCCCCAAAAGTGTTTCGGACATACTGGGCTACTGGAGTGAGGATTACGGCCTGTACGGCGCAGATGATGGGGATTATGGCGCCCGCATGAACTGTGCCGGATTGCCGCAATATTACTATGACGCCAACGATTTTTTTGTAAACGGTGGCAAGTACGACAATTCGGAATACGAAGATACAGATTTGAATAAGGGCAAGGAACATGCCCGGCTTTTCAAGGATGAGTCCGGCGGTATTGGATTGTTTGTATTGAATTACTTTCTGTACAACATGTGTGTCCGCAACTGGAAGGTGCCGCTGCGTTACCGCATCAGGGATATGGATGGCTACAATGTGGTGCTTGAGGAAGATCCCGCCTATGCGCTCATCCAGCAGGCCCTGAGCCGCAGCAAGAATCTGCTGGACAATCTGGTTGCGGCAGGCCGCAATAACGACATGTATTCAGATGCCGTGGTGAATCGTCTTAAAAGAATCTGGGAAGGCTGCGGGCAGGAATGCACCCCCTTGTGAATGTACGTTGTGGCGTCAGTAAATAACATCAGGGGCTGTCAGCAATGCAGACAGCCCCTGATGTTATATCAACGTTTAAAATTGACCGGGAGAATTTGCCTATTTAGGCAGCAAACTGGCGTATTCCGCACTTTTTACATACTTTTTGATAAAAGCCAGGCCAAGTTTGCGGTCGCCGGTGATTGTCGTGACCATAAAAATATCGCCAGACGACGCCACCCAGGACTGGCAAGGGGTCTGCTGCTGGGTGAAGGCAAAGGTGTATTGTCCGTTTTTTTCCACCGGGGGCTTGAGCGCCTTGAACTGGTTGGCGAACATTTCGGCAACAGTTTTGGTGTCCGCGCCGCCATTGGGCCCGGTCACAAAACCCACCGTGGAATTGCCCGAAGCATTTGAAAAGATAACGGTGGTGGTTCCCTGATTTTCTGTGGGAGCCATAACGGCCTTCCAGTTGTCAGGAAGGTCGACGGAAATATACTTTGTACTCACCTCATCTGCCAGCACGGGCGTGGCCAGGAGCATGACAAAAAGAAGAACCGCAAATTTTCTGAACATGAAAATTCTCCTGCTTGAGAGCGCACAGTTAACATCGGGCGGCTCGCCCAGAGGGGGCAGGCTGTCCCGTTTGCAGAGCATTACAATGGATCAGCCAGTTGTATGCAATGGCCCCTGAAAAGACAATGCCTTTTACTTGAGGCAGCAAGTTAAAAAGGCCCCGCCGCGTGTAGCGGTAGGGCCTTTGAAACAGTGCTGCGGTTCCGGGTGCGCTGTGTGCGCCGTGCCGCGGGCGGGGTTAGCCCAGAGCCTGTGCAATGTCTTCAATAATGTCGTCCACATGCTCAATGCCGATGGAAAGCCTGACCGTATTTGGCCGGATGCCCGTTTCGGCAAGCTCTGTGGCAGTGAGCTGCGAATGCGTTGTGGATGCGGGGTGGATGACCAGCGATTTTGCATCCGCCACATTGGCCAGCAGGGAAAAGACCTGCAGCCTGTCAATGAATGCCCTGGCTTCGGCCGCACCGCCCTTGACCTCAAAGGTAAAGATGGAGCCGCCCCCCTTGGGAAAATAGCGCTGATACAAGGCATGGCTGGGGCTGCTGGCGAGGCACGGGTGGTTGACCCGCTCAACCTTGGGATGTTTTGCCAGATACTCCACCACTGCCAGCGCATTGCTGACGTGGCGCTCCACCCGTAGCGAAAGGGTTTCCAGCCCCTGCAGCAGAATAAATGCGTTGAAGGGCGAAAGCGTTGCGCCAAGATCGCGCAGCAGGATGGCCCGCGCCCGTACAGCATAAGCAGCCGCGCCCACTGCCTTGGTAAAGCTCAGGCCGTGGTAGCTCGGTTCCGGCTCGCACAGCCGGGGAAACTTGCCCGAGGCCTCCCAGTCAAACTTGCCGCCGTCCACAATCACGCCGCCAAGGGTTGTGCCATGGCCGCCAATAAACTTGGTTGCCGAATGCACAACAACGTCTGCCCCGTGCTCGATGGGGCGCAGCAGCCAGGGGGTGGCAAAGGTATTGTCCACCACCAGGGGGATGCCGTTTTTGTGGGCCAGATCCGCCAGCGCTTCAATATCCACAATATTGCTGTGTGGGTTGCCCAGGGTTTCAATAAAAATGGCCTTGGTGCGGGGTGTGATGGCGCGCTCAAAAGCGCCGGGTTTATCAGGGTCCACAAAGGTGGTGTCTATGCCCCAGGCCTTGAGCGTGTGCGCCAGCAGGTTGTAGGTGCCGCCGTAGAGGGTTTTTTCGGCCACAATGTGGTCGCCCGCTTCGGCCAGATTTTGCAGGGCATAGGTGACCGCTGCCGCGCCGCTGGCCGTGGCCAGGGCCGCAACTCCGCCCTCAAGGGCTGCCACTCGCTGTTCAAAGGCGTCCTGCGTGGGATTGGTCAGGCGGCTGTATATGTTGCCGGCATTGCTGAGGTTAAAGCGGGCCTCAGCGTGCGCACAGTCGTCAAAAACAAAGGATGTTGTCTGATAGATCGGTACTGCGCGCGCCCCGGTCGCCGGATCCGGCTGTTCCTGTCCTGCATGAACTTGCAGGGTTTCAAAACGTGGTTTCTTTTTTTCGCTCATTTCTGTCCCCTGTTTCTTTTGCAGTTTGTATGATCCTAGTCGACAAATAATTTCTTAGTAAATTGGTAAGAAATGATTGGCCCAGATATTCTGGCTTGTCAAGCAAGCCCTGGCGGAAAATCTCGCGTGCGCACCGCGTCAGTCTTGCGCCGTGCAGTCTGGGAGACTAGGATGCTCAACGGCACGTTCCACGCCTTTGCGGGCGGGCGCGCATCAAGCAAAATGGAGGCCGCATGAAGGCGGAAATAATATCGGTCGGCACAGAACTCCTGCTGGGGCATACGGTCAATACGGATGCAACCCATGTGGCGCGGGAGCTTTCTGCCCTGGGGATGGATCTTTTACAGGTGAACACCGTGGGCGACAACCCACAACGGCTGGAGAAAGCCCTGCGCGAGGCTCTGCAACGCGCGGAAGTGGTTATCACCACCGGCGGCCTTGGCCCTACGGAAGACGATCTGACCAAGGAAACAGTAGCCCTGGTGGCCGAAGCGCCGCTTGAGGAACATGCGGACAGCATGGCGCGGTTGCGGGAGTATTTCGGCACGCGCCCCATGTCGGCCAATCAGGCCAAACAGGCCATGTTGCCGCGCGGATCCGTGGCTTTCCCCAATCTGGCGGGTACCGCCCCCGGCTGCGCCACGCCTGCGGGCGAGGGGCGCTGGGTGCTCATGCTGCCTGGGCCTCCTTCCGAACTGCTGCCCATGCTGCACGACAGCGCCGTGCCCTTTTTGCGGAGCATGAGCGGGTCGGTCATTTCGTCGTTTATGGTAAAGACCTTTGGCATAGGCGAGGGCGTGGCGGCCTTGCGCATTGCGGGGCTGACTGGCGGGGCCAATCCCACGGCGGCAACCTATGCGGGCGATGCGGAAATGTTTGTGCGGGTAACGGCCAAGGCGCAGGATGCCACCGCTGCCGAGGCTCTGGCTGCCCCCATGGTTGCGGAGGTGCGCGAACTGCTGGGGCACTTTGTGTACGGCGTGAATGTTGCGGGGCTGGAGACTGTGGTGGTGCAGGAGCTGGCGCGTCAGGGCAAAACCCTTGCCACTGCGGAATCCTGCACCGGCGGTCTGCTTGCCAAGCGCATCACTGACCAGCCCGGCGCATCGGATGTTTTTGGTTACGGCATGGTAACCTACGCCAACGAAGCCAAGGAGCGGCTGCTCGGCGTACCGCACGATATGCTGTGCGCGCACGGGGCTGTCAGCCCGGAGGTGGCGCGGGCCATGGCCCAGGGCGTGCGCGAGTGCAGCGGCGCTGATTACGGCATTGGCATCACGGGCGTGGCCGGCCCCGGCGGCGGCACGCCGCAAAAGCCTGTGGGGCTTGTGTATATTGCCCTGAGCGATGCGGAGCATGTCTGGCTGCGCGTCATGCGCCCGCAAGGGCGTTATCTGGGCCGCGACTGGACGCGCCGCCTTGCCTCAAGCCATGCGCTGGACATGCTGCGCCGCCGTCTTGCCGATCTGCCAGTTGAAGATCAGTGGAGTCTGGATCAGGCCTAGTTTTTTGTCTGTCGATGCTGTGACCCCCCGGCGGATGTGGTCTGAGAGGCCGTTTCCGCCGGGGGTTCTTTATTGGGAGGGGCGGTTCCGCCTGCGGTCAGGCGGGCTGATTTTTTCCCGAGCAGGTGATGCCAAATTCCACAGGGATTTTCATGTAGAAGATTTGCAGATTTTCCTGCTCAATGCGGGCAAAAAGCTGCTCGCTGTGTTCCGGGCTCACGGCCATGGTTACTTCCATGGGCTGCTCGCCCACATCAAAAAAGCGTGCGCTGTGGTATTTGCCGTCGCGCCCGTAACCGCCTTGCGCCGCGGCAAAGGTTGCGCCCTCAACGCCAATGGCCTTTGCTTCCTTGAGCAGCCATTCCGCAATGCTCATGTGCCCGTGCGAGCGCCCCTGCTGCGTATAAAATGTCAGTTTGTAGCCGTTCATGGCCTGCTCCTAACGAAAGAGGGATTTGAGAAGCGAAACTGCGCCAAGGCCCATGAAAAAACAGACCAGCGAGCCGCAGACGTGCAGGGTTATGGCCCCGGCGGCCATGCCTATGCGTTGTTCCTGCAGCAGGGTGCCAATCTCTGCCGTGAAGGTGGAAAAGGTGGTGAGACCGCCAAGAAAACCGGTGATGATAAGCAGCCGCCATTCGGGGGCCAGACCGGGCAGCGAGTTGAACACGCCCAGCGAAAGCCCGATGCCGAACCCGCCGAGGAAATTTGCCGCCACCGTGCCAAGCGGAATAGCCGGAAAGATGGAATTGAGCAGCATTGAAAGCACCCAGCGAAGGCAGGCCCCAGCCCCGGCCCCCAATGTGATGACAAGAACGTTTTTGACCATGCGTCAATCCGTTATGCGGTGCAGGTATGGCTGTTACCGGCCCATGCTGCCCGCGTTTTCATGCTTGCCGATGGCAGCGGTAGTGCCCCGGCGTTGAATAAAAAAAGCAACCGCGCTTGGGCGCGGTCGCAAAATAGTCTACCAACGCCCTGGCCCTGGTAGGAGTTATCAGCAAATGCGGTTCAAGGGGAACTCCATCCCCTGGGTAATTTCTACATCTGCCGGGGCCGCAAGTAAACCCGTTTTTGCCGCCGGAGTAGAGCATTCCCTGCCATGTCAGCCCTGCTTTTTATCCCGGCTGCACAGGCGGTAATAAAACAGCAGCACGTACAGGGGGGCCAGATAGGCGGCGGCCATGATCGCCTCTGTGGCGCTGAAAAATTCCATGCAGACAATCATCACCAGCACATTGTTGATAACGCCGAACGAAATCTGAAAGGCCATGCCCACCTGCCTGCTCATGCGGCGGGCCAGGGGGATGGCGGCAAGCGTCATGATGAGGCAGAGCAGGGAGGCTGCGCCCAGCGATTTGAGCAGCAGGTCGGGCGATTGCCGCAGCAGATCGCCGTAGTGGCTGAAAATGGCAATGTTGGAAATCACGATGGACACGGTTATGAGCGGGAACTGCCAGCGTAAAAGCAGGTTGCGGAGCCCGTCAAGGTGAATGCGCGTAATATGCGCGGCGGCAAAGGGCACAAGAATGGTCACGCAGAGCGACAGGCTCATGTGCCCCAGTTCCAGGTGCGCAGGCATGTTGAGCGGCTCAAGGCCCAGCAGGCGTAGCGCGGCATCGGTAGCGGAAAGCACGGCGGGCAGGCTTGCGGGCAGCAGCAGGGACGTGGCGATGTTGGCCACAAGAATAAGCGCCGTATTGGCCCCCACCATGAGCGAAAAAACAGCGGCCATGACCCCCACGGGCGCTGCGCCAAGCAGAAAGGCCCCCAGCGCAAACTGGGGCATGAGCAGGCGGAAGACCGCAAGACACAACAGCGGCAGCACCGCAAGCCGCAAGGCTACCAGAAAACAGAGTGTGCCCTTCATGTGGCGTATTTCGCGCATCAGGGCTTCCATGCCCACAGCCAGAAAACTCATATAAAGCATGAAAATGAGAATAAGGCGCGGCATTGCGGCAAGCGGTTCTGCCGCCTGGGGCAGAAAAACGCCCGCCGCCATGGAAAGCAGCGAAGAAAGGACCATGATAAGGTCGCGGGAATTCATAAGGCCTCAACTTTTTCGCCACACTGCCCAACATGCCCGCCCTTGGCAAGTCCCAAGGGCGGGCATGTTACGGCATGTTCAGACTCTCTCAGGCATGGCCCGCGCGGGGGCAGCCAGCGCCCATGCTGCAATCAGTTTGTCTGGCGGATCAGCCGGTCAGGCGGCAAGGTCGTCAGCGGGCTGAATTTTTTAATGTACGCCGCCAGCACGTCCACATCAACCGGGTCAGGGGCTTCCACGGGCGATCCCTTGGCAAGCATGGCGTAGCCATCGCCCCGGCGTTCGAGGTAATCCACAAGAACCACCCGGTAGCGGGCGGCAGAATCAAGGGGGCGCGTGGTTCCGTCCGCGTCCAGCAGCTCTGCGCGCACAATGCGTTTGCCGGAGGGCAGGGCGGGATTATACACGTAGCGAAGGCCCGCCGTATGCAACACGGGAGAGCCAACGCCCTTGTAGTCGGCCACGCCGTGTTCCAGCGCCGCCAGCAGTTGCTCACCTGTGAAGTCGCGGATGATGACCTTGTTGCCAAAGGGCAGCACGGCCAGCATGTCGCCAAGGTTCAGCGCACCCTGGCGCAGGGGTGCGCGCAGCCCCCCGCCGTTGATAATGGCGACCTGCGCTCCATAGGCGCGGCCATAATCCAGCATGGAATCGGTGGCGATGAGGCCGGAAAGGCATTCACCTATGCGGCACTGGTGCAGGCCGTCAGGCGCAGTCAGGTTGTTCTGCCCCACGGTAACGGAGGTGAAGGCTTCCAGTTTTTGGGCATACTGGGCGATCTTGGCTTCCACGGCAGGGTCGGGCGGAATGGAGGCATCCAGCGGCAGGGCCTCGCCCTGCCAGCGCACCGGGACGCCCTGCGCGTCAAAGGTTACGTCGAGCTGGCCCAGATACTTGGCAAGCGCTCCGGCAGTGACCACCAGAACAGGCTTGCCCGAGGGGGAATGCTCCACAATGGGGTACGGCCCCTTGGACGATTTGGGGCCAAGGTAGTCGTGGGTGTGCCCGCCCACAATGATGTCCACGCCGTCCACCTTGCGGGCCAGTTCCAGATCCTTTGGCAGGCCAAGATGTGTCACGGCTATGATGTGCCGCACTCCCTGCTTTTCCAGCTCCGCCACGGCCTTTTTCAGCGTGGTTTCGCTCTTGTAGAACCACGTTTCGGGGCAGGCCGCAGAAAGCGTGCGCACGCTGGGATTGGCAAGCCCCACAATGCCCACCTTGACCCCGCGCACCTCCTTGATGATCCATGGGCGGAAGGGCGTTCCGCGCAGGGGGCAGCCGGGGCGGGCATCCAGATTGGCGGCCAGCACCGGGTAGGGCTGCGCCCGCACAAATCCGGCTGTGGCCTCGCAGCCATCGTCAAATTCGTGATTGCCCAGCGTCATGGCGTCATAGGGCATCAGGCTGTTGATGTCGGCCAGCATGGGCCACTTGTTGGCGGTAAAAAACAGGGTACCCTGAAACTGGTCGCCCGCGTCCACGGCCAGCACGTTGTCGTGCTCCGCCCGGGCGCGTTTCATGGCCGTGGCAAGGCGGGCAAAACCGCCCGTGCAGCCCTCGGATTTCAGGCAGGCGTTGCCGTGGGCATCCCTGCCTGCAAGATAGGAGTGCAAGTCGTTGGTGTGCAGCAGGAGCAGCTCGAGGCCCGCCTTTTCCTGCGCATGGCAGGGCAGGGAAACCAGCGAAAAGCCCGTGAGCAGGCTGGCCCACAAAAACAGAGCCAGTGCGGAAAAACGGAATCGCAACAGGAATGCCGCCATGATATTGCCCCCTGATGGAGTGTGCAGCGCGCAAAGGCGTTGATTTGTCGTGCAAAGGTGGTGCTGCGGGGTTTAGAGCCGCTTGCGAATGAAATGAGTTAACTGCTCTGGCAGATGGCCGCGCACAATTCCTGTGTGCAGCGCACCTGAGCAAACACCTGCCCAAGGGCAGCCATGTAGGCGGTCTGCACCTGGGCGGCACTTACGGTTTTGCCGTCGTGCGCAAGGTCGCGGGTGGCGCAGGCGTCGTGGGCAAGATGGCAGGTGAAGCCTAGGTCAAAGGCGGCGCGGGTGGTGGTGTCCACGCACATGTGGGTCATCATGCCCGCTATGGCGATGTTCGTGATGTTCTGCGCCTGGAGCAGGCCGAGCAGGGTAGTGTCACGGAAGGAATTGGGAAAGTGCTTTTCCACCACAGTTTCGCCCGCCAGCGGCGTAACGCTGCCATGAATGAGCGCCCCTGTTGTGCCAGGCAGAAAAAACGTGGCCGTGGGCGCAAGAGAAATATGCTGTACATGAAAAACGGGTTTTCCAGCCTTGCGAAAGGCCTTGAGCAGCAGGGCGACATTGCCGGCTGCGGCCTCGCTGCCGCAAAGCTCCATCTTGCCGCCGGGGAAGTAATCGTTCTGAATATCTATGATTATAAGAGCCTGCATGTGAGGTGCCTCATGCGGATATGCCGCCCGAAAGGTTAGCGCGGAATGCTGGTGCATGAATCTGACCGTGTGCAACCGATAGCAGTCCGCGCTCTGCCGGGTCAAGCACTGCTGCCGCGCGTACTTGACGCTGGCTGGCAAATGATGCCAAGTGACAGAAGGCATTTTGCCTCTCGGTGCAGCCATCCTGCCTGCGCACCCCACCTTATCTTCCGCACACGGCGGGCAGCACGACGGAATACCCATGAATATCGGCGCGTATACGTTTTCGCAATTCCACGGGATTGCAGAGGAATTTCACGGCTGCGCGGCTCCAGGCCTGCTTATCGGCGGCTATATGGTCGAGCTTGCCAAGGGTATGCTGCCCGAAGGAACCCTTTTTGAAGCAGTGGCGGAAACCAGCAAATGCCTGCCGGACGCGGTGCAGCTGCTCAGCCTGTGCAGCACGGGCAACAAGCGTTTGCATGTGCGCGATCTGGGGCTTTACGCAGTTTCGCTGTACGACAAGAAAACAGGCGTAGGCGTGCGCGTGAGCATAGACCCGGCAAAACTATTCGCCTATCCGGAAATCCGTAGCTGGTTCATGAAAGAAAAGCCCAAGCATGCTCAGGATATTGTGGAGCTTGAACGGCAAATTGAAGAAGCCGGGTACAGCATCTGCAAGGTGCAGCGCGTGCAGGTGGACAAGGTTTTTCTGGGACATGGCCACATGGGCACCATCGGCATTTGCCCCCGCTGCGGCGAGGCCTATCCTCTGGATCATGGCCCGCAGTGCCTTGGCTGCCAAGGGCAGGCCCCTTACACAACGCTTGACCCTGAAAATTGAGGCAAAAAGTCGTGTCTGATGCTGTAAACAGGGGCAAATCCCCCGATGTGTGGCGCTGTTCCGCCATGCAGATTTTTTTTGCTGCCGCGTGCAAGGGCGGGGCTGCACTTTGTCGGCTTGCGTTTACGCTGGTCCTCTGTTTTTCGCCCCTGCTGAGCGCCGTGGCCCCGGCTGCGCCTGCCATGCCTGCTAAAACAGGCGCGGGCAGTGCCGCGCCATCGCTGGACGTCATGATCGGCTCCATGCTCATGCTTGGCTTTCGCGGGGCGGATTTGCCCCAGGGCGATGCCTTTCTTGCACAGGTGCGCGCTGGGCATGTTGGACATATTATCCTGTTTGACCGGGATGTTACCACAGGCGGCGAACGCAATATCATTTCGCCCCAGCAGGTGCGGCGGCTCACAGCCACGCTGCGGGCGGCGTCCCCCTGCCCCATGCTCATAGCTGTTGACCAGGAGGGCGGACGGGTGCGGCGGCTCAAGCCGCAACGTGGCTTTGCCGATCTGCCTTCTGCCCAGAGCATGGGCACGGCCAGCCCGGAGAAAACCCGGGCCATCGCCCGGCAACTGGGCGTGGAACTGGCCTCGCTGGGAATTTCTGTTGATCTGGCCCCTGTGGCGGATGTGAACAGCAACCCCGCCAATCCGGCCATTGGCGCGTTGGAGCGCAGCTTCAGCCCCAATCCGGCGCTTGTGGCCGCGCACGCTCTGGCTTTTGGGCAGGGGCTGGCGCAGAGCGGCATCATCCCCGCGCTCAAGCATTTCCCCGGTCAGGGCGGCGCGCAAAAGGATTCGCATCTGGGCCTGACGGACATCACCCGCAGCTGGAATGCCAAGGCCGACCTTGCGCCCTACGCGCAGGCCTTTGCCCAGGGCTGGCCCGGCATGGTGATGCTTGGGCACCTGTACCACAAGGGGCTTGACCCGCAATATCCTGCCACGCTTTCCCGCGCGGTTGTTGCCGATTTGTTGCGCGGGCGCATGGGCTGGCAGGGCGTGATCATCAGCGACGACATGCAGATGAAGGCCATCACCGACC
Source organism: Desulfovibrio sp. (assembly GCF_019422935.1). NCBI lineage: Bacteria > Pseudomonadati > Thermodesulfobacteriota > Desulfovibrionia > Desulfovibrionales > Desulfovibrionaceae > Desulfovibrio > Desulfovibrio sp. The sequence goes on from NZ_JAHZCJ010000001.1 coordinate 188,359, forward strand.
ATTACGGCATGGAACAGGCAATGCTGCTGGCCGTCAACGCCGGGGTGGACATTCTGCTGTTCGGCAATAACTTGTATTGGGACGAAACCCTGCCCAGCAAGGCTTTTGAGACCTTGCGCGGGCTAGTGGAAAGCGGGCGCATTTCGCGCCAGCGGATCATGGAATCATGGCTGCGCATCACTAACCTGTATGCAAGCCGCGCCACTGCCGCCAGGGCCGCCGCCGATGGATCATCGGCGCTCTATCCCTGGACCAGATAAAGCGGCGGAGGTTTTATGGATACTTTGATTCTCCTGCTGGTGTTTGGCGGTATTGCCGCCATATACCTGCTTGCCCTCAAAAAAGGCTGGCTGCCCACAGACCGCCTGAACTGCGGTTGAATACCCTTTGACAAGCAGCGTGCCCTGCTTGATGACGAAGAACGGCGTTTGCGCAACAAGGCCAGAAAAGCCGCCCGTAAACAGTGCAAGTAACTGAATGAAATCAAAGCCCCCGCTCCATCATGGAACGGGGGCTTTGTTATGGGATTCTCAGAAATTGATCGGAAAATCCGTTGTGACGGCACCGAGGCCGGGGGGCCAGCCCGCGCACGGCTATTTCCCGTTCTTGGTATGCGCGGCGCGGAAGCTGTTGCAGATAATGGCGAGGTCTTCGCGCACGGTCTGGGGCTGGTTCCGGTAGCCGGGCATGCCTGTGCCGGGATAGCCCTCGGTAATGATTTTCAGGGCCTGCCCGTGGGTCAGGCTGCTGCGCGTAAAATCGGGCGGCGGGGGCTGCATGGCGCGTCCCGAGGGGCTGACGCTGCCGTTGGCCGCGTGGCATTTGGCGCAGGTGCCTATCCATACTTCAAGCGAAAGAGGGCTGATATCGCGTGGGGGCGGCGGCGTGGCTGCATACATGCCAAAGCGCTTGCCTATGACGTCCAGCAGGTTCTCCAGCTTTTCTCGGTCGAACATGCGAAAATAGGGCATGCCTGTGCCGGGGATGCCGTCGCGCACCATTTCATACACATAATCCCGGTCAGTGCGCATGGTGGTCAGGTCTGTGGCGGGGATGCGCAGGCGTGAGGCTTCCGCCCCGTCACCGTGCCCGGTGAGGCCGTGGCACGGCTCGCATGCGCCGTCATAAATGGTGTCGCCATTGTCGTACACGGTGCGCAGCTTGACGGCAAAGGCCTCCAGAGCCTTCTGGCTGAAGGGAGCCAGTTCCTGAACGCGCTGTTCGCGCAGGGCCGTTGCTTCTGCCTGCCCCGGGGCCAGCGCCTCGTTCTGCATGAGCTGGCGGGCCAGCAGCATGGAGACGAAGATAAGGGGCAGCAGGGCCAGCAAACGATAGTCGGAAGTTGACGATTCCGGTCTCAGAATCCAGACCGCCGCGCCAAGGGCCAGTGCTCCAAGGCTTATGAGCGACAGCACCGGGACGGACAGTTGCGGTAGTATGGTTGCCAGCAGGGCCAGCCCGATGACCGCCTGAGCTGCCAGAGCGCCAAGCAGCCACTTGCGCAGCAGCGGGGCCTTCTGCTTTTCATTTCTGGCAGAGAAAAATAGGTGAAAAGCCGCGCCAAAGGCCACTGCCGCGCCCAGCACATGCAGGTAGCGCAGCACCCAGTGGGGCATCCACTGCGCGCCAAAGCGGAAGCCGTGGGCGGCAAAGTCGGCCCACTCCGCAGGGCGTTCCATGAGGGTCAGCGCCCCGGTAAAGATGGCGGGCACAGTCATGAGGGCCGCAACGCCCACCAGTCCGCAGATGAGGGCCAGCCACGCGCTGGTGGCAAGCTTGTGCGCAAAACCGTCAAACAGCAGAAAGGCCGCGATCAGCAGCGGAATAATCGCCAGCCACACATATGAAAAAAGCCCCGTAACCGTAAAAAAGGCGTGTGGATGGCTTATCTGCATGAGCAGCAGCGGGCCAACGCCCAACACTACGGCCAGACTTTTGAGGCCCATGTGCGAATGGGCCACGTGTTCGTTCCAGTGTTGATCGGGCGTAGGCTGCCGCAGCAGGTCACGCAGAAAGAACAGTAGGCTCAGTATGGCCGTGCCAAGCATGAGCAGCACAAAGAGCAGATGCAGGCCGAAAGTTATGAAGAGCAGCCCCTGCATCCAGCCTTCGGGCAAGGGTTTGTTGAGAAACAGGTCTGTCCATTGCTGCATGGCTACTTCTCCCTGGCGGCTTGTTGGGCGCGGCGGGAATAGTTGGAGGAAAGCTGGAACAGATACTCCGTGAGCATGGCGCGTTCCTGCTCCGAACCCACAAAGGGCGTCATGTAGGGGGCCAGCCTCTGCGTAATGCCCAGCATGGCGTTGATGCCGTCTGCCGAGCGCCCCGCAAGGCGCTGATCAATGCCGTTGATGCCGCTTTCCGCATGGCAAACGCCGCAATTGGCCGCAAACAGCGTTCTGGCGGCCTGGGTAGCCGGGGGCAGATTGCTGCTGGTGTTGACCCAGCGGAGCCGGGGCAACAGGGGGGCGTTCTGGGCTGCCAGCGCCTCGCTTTCCACAAGGGTTATCTGGCTGGCGTGCATATAGCCCGGCATCAGGTACGGGCCACGAATAAATTCGCGCACCCGCTCAAATTCCATGACAAAACACAGGCTCATGATCAGGGCCGGAATGCACAGCAAGCGGCATGCCAGCCGTGAGCGCCCAAGCGCCGCCAGTGCCGTCAGCAGGAGTACAAGCGCGGCAACCGCGTTGGCCGCAGGCAGGAAGTCCGGCATTTGCGAGAGGTAGGATGTGGCGACCGAGAACTTCCAGTGCGTGAGGTAGGTTTGCGGCACCCGCGAAAAATACACATAGGTGGCCGCTGCCGTCACAGCCAGAGAGAGCAGCAACGCCGTGCCGCAGAGGCGCAAGGCCCTGCCGCGTTCTTCTGCCGTGCCCTTGAAGTGCCAGGCGATCCAGGCCATGAGCAGCAGTATGCCTAGGCCAAGGCCGCCGCCGACACGCAAAAAGCACTGTGGCACAAAGGTGGGGTTAAAATAGGCCTCGGCAAAGCTTCTGGCCCACGGCCAGCCCTGCGGGGTGAGCATGAAGCCCAGAATGCCTGTGATAAGAACCGCAGAAATAAAGGACGCACACACATAGCCCCAGCCAATGGCGGCCAGTGTGCCGGGTTTGTGCGTTATCAGCCGATCCCACAAGTAGTAGTAGCAGAGCAGCAGAATCACTTCGGCGGTGAAGGCGAACCATTCAATAAACCATGGCCAGAAAAACAGGTGGATGAGCGCGCCGATGCCTTCCGGCGCGAGGCTCCCGGTCAGAATCCATATGCCCACGCCCGTGACCGCCCCCACAGAAGTGGTAACAACCACCAGAGGCCCCAGCAACCGGCGGGCAATATCGGCCCAGAATGCGCCCTTGCCCTTCCATGCGAGGGTTTGAAAGATCACCAGCATGGTCATGAGGCCGATGGCCAGACCGTGGCTGATATAAACGTGCAGCACCGCATTGAGGGCAATGGTCATGCCGTCGCCCACCACAGGAATATGCAGGATGGGAAAGTTCATGGCCTACTTCCCCTGCGGCGCTTTGGGTGCGTCCGTTGTCGTTGCGGGCTTTGCGGGCGCGTAATGGGGGCGGGGCTGGCCGTCCACATAGGCCGCCACGTCAAGGGCCTGCTCTGGCGTGAGGTTGGCTGCCTCCGGCGGCATGAAGCGATGGGTAAACACGGCAAAGGTGTTTATGTCGTGCATGGTGGAGCCGTCAGTGTACGCGCCATTGCCCCAGAGCGGAGGGGAACCGTCGCCCGCGTCGCCGTGACAGGAGGCGCAGTTGTCTGCATATACGCTGGCCCCGCTGGCGGCATCGGGCTTGTGGTTGCTGTCGAGCTTTGCGGGCATGGCCCACGGCAGCTTGGCATAGACGGGGATATCTTTTGAAATCCAGTGCAGATAGGCAAGCACAGCCTGCATGGTGCGGCTGTCGAGGGCCGGGGGCGCAGCATTGAGGTTGCGCGCAAAGCAATCCTGCACTTTCTGGGCAAGATCTGCGCTGTAGCCGTGGCTGGCCAGAAAACGCGGATAGGTTGCCGCAACGCCCACAAGGGTGATGCTCGCCTTGCTGGTGCCGCCTTCGAGATGACAGGTGGCGCAGGCGAGTTCGTTGCCTACATGCTCGGGGGCGTACTGTGCCGTATCGTTGATAATATTGTAGCCGAGCATGACGGCTTCGCGGATATTTTCCGGTGCGTCCTGCGGTTTGGGCGGATTGAACTGCGGTTCTGCTGCCGGGCCTGCCTGCAAGGTTGCCAGCGCCTGCGGTGCCGGGGTTTGCCGCACGGCTGCCCCGTAATGGAAAAAGGCCAGCGTCCACGCGCCGAAGATCAGCAGAATACAGGTGAGCGTCAGGGCGTAAAGCAGAGTGCGGTTGTTCATGGCGGCTCCGGTTAGAGCATTTTTGCGTTGAAATGCTTGTGTGACGATAGATTGTCTTCGTCATGCAGGCACCTCGCAGCGCGGACTTTTGCAAAAATCCATGCAGAACAGATAAACATGTTCAATGTTGATCTGCTCCAGCGGTGACCGTGAGAAACAGGCCAGCTTGAAGCCAAAAACAGGACAGACTGGCCACAGGCTGAGGCCGCGAATTTTCAAGATATATTGTAATGGGTAACAGAACTTCCCGCTATGTCAACAAGGCGGGACAAGCGTTTTTTTCATATCCGTCTGAAATCAGGGGCCAAGTTGGCGGGGGGCGGCGGATTGGAGGAGGGGGTGGCCGGCTGGTGGAGCAACCCGGAAGGGGGATGCTGGCAGAGTCTAGGCTGGCAGGGATTGACCGCGCGTTTCCAGCACATCCTTGATGTCTATGCCCATGCGCTGAATGCGCGAGAGCAGGGTTGTGCGCTTGAGGCCCAGCATGGCGGCCACCCCGCGCGAACCCGCCATAACTCCGTTACAGGCCAGAATGGCGGCCACGATGCGGTCGCGCTCGCTGAGGGTTTCACCGGGTTGATGGTGGGCATCCGTATACACGGGCCGGTTGGGCTGCGCGGGCGCGGGCGGCGCGCTGGCCTCCTGCTTGCGCTGAGAAATGGCCGCAACCGGGGCGGGAACCTCCAGTGGGCAGATGTTCAGGCTGGGGCCGCTGGAAAGAATGACCGCGCGCTCGATAACGTTGGCAAGCTCGCGCACGTTGCCGGGCCAGAGCTGGTCGCAGAGCAGCACAGGGCGGCGGAAGGAATATTAGTGATGTTTTTCTTCATCTGTCGCGCCATCTGCTGCGTAAAATGCTTTGCCAGCAGGGGGATGTCTTCGCGGCGTTCGCGCAGCGGCGGAATGGCAAAATGTCTGCGACGCCCTTTATGCTATCGACAGGTATTCTGCAGGTGAGATTGGATTGGGCTTTCGTCTGGGGAAAATGCGAGAGAACTATTCAGAAAGCGTGAGGGAAATTGGCTTCGCAGGGGTGCATTTGGCTTTGGTGCTGAGCCTGACTTGCTGTGGATGGTCATGCAGACCGAGGCAAGATGTTTGGGAGGTGGGGCTGAAAGTGACAGAGCTTGGCAGATAGTAGACCCTCTGTGAAATAGCTTCAGCGCCCTGTAGAAAGCAATAAAAAAGGCGGAACCCTAAGGTTCCGCCTCAAAAGCACGGTATAAACCGAACTTACTTCACTTCGACGGTGGCGCCGGCTTCGGTCAGCTGCTTCTTGGCTTCTTCAGCTTCTTCCTTGGACACGCCTTCCTTCAGGGTAGCGGGGGCGCCGTCAACCTTTTCCTTGGCTTCCTTGAGGCCCAGGCTGGTCAGAGCGCGCACAACCTTGATGACGCCGATCTTGTTGGCGCCAGCTTCCTTCAGGATAACGTCGAACTCGGTCTTTTCTTCAGCGGCTTCAGCAGCGGCAGCGGGGGCAGCCATCATCATGGCGGCGGCAGGCGCAGCGGCGGAAACGCCGAACTTTTCTTCGAGTTCCTTGATGAACTCAGAAAGTTCGAGAACGGTCATATTGGAGATAAATTCAACAACTTCTTCTTTGGTAACGGCCATGATAAGTCTCCTGATCTTTGGCTTTAGTGCAAATAATTCGATGGTTGCTTGCTATGCGGCGTTGGATTTCTGATCTTCGATGCCCTTGAGGGCATAAAGCAGACCACGCACCACGTTGGCGAACAGCGAAACAAAGTTGGTGGGCACGGCGTTCATGGTGCCGAGCAACTGACCGAGGAGCTGTTCCCTTCCGGGCAGCTTGGCCAGTGCGTCAATCTGGGCGGCGGTCATAGCCTTGCCGTCCAGGCTGGCGCAGCGAAGCTCAAAGAGCTTGCTTTGCTTGGCAAAATCGCTGAGCGCCTTGGCCACCGCCACGGGGTCATCGAACCCAAAGGCTACGCCGCAGTTATCATGGAAATTATCCTTGATAGCGTTGTGCGTACCGTCGGTCAGAGCAATACGGGCAAGCGTGTTTTTAACGACGAGATATTCGCCGCCTGCATTACGCAGGGAAACGCGCAGGTTCGTCAGCTCTTCCACCGTCATGCCCTTGAAGTCCGTGATAACCGCAAAAGAAGCCTTTTCGGCGCGGGCCTTGACGGCTTCAATAATTACGGCTTTTCCAGACCTGTTCACGTGATACCTCTCACGTTCGGGGTTGCCAGGTGGAATGCCGAGCCAAAGAAGAAGTGTCTGGACAGGGTATTAAGAGCTTGCGCCCACCTGTCGTCTTCGACTCGAATTCCGTATCCTTAGACAGATTGTGGGCGCACTGACATACAGCGCGCCCACAGCCTTGAGAGCTTAGCCCTCAAGAAATTTTTTAACCTGAGCCATGTCGACCTTGAAGCCGGGACCCATGGTGGTGGACACAGCCATGGAGAGCATGTAACTGCCCTTGGCGGCGGAAGGCTTCAGGCGGTTCACGGCGTCAAGCAGGGCCTTGAGGTTGCCCAGAATCTTTTCGGGGCCAAAGGAGACCTTGCCAAGGGGAGCGTGCAGCACGCCAGCCTTGTCAACCTTGAAGTCCACGCGACCGGCCTTAAGTTCGGTAACGGCCTTGGTCACATCAAAAGTGACGGAGCCGGTCTTGGCGTTGGGCATAAGGCCACGGGGGCCAAGCACGCGACCGATCTGACCCACAAGAGCCATAACGTCGGGGGTAGCCACGGCGGCGTCAAAATCGAGGCAGCCTTCTTTAACCTTGGCGACCAGGTCTTCGGCACCCACAACATCTGCACCGGCTTCGCGGGCTTCCGCCTGCTTTTCGCCCTTACAGAACACGGCCACGCGAACGGTCTTGCCAAGCCCGTGGGGCAGGGTCACAGCGCCGCGAACCATCTGGTCAGAATATTTGGGGTCAACGCCGAGGCGCACGGCCACGTCAACTGTTTCGTCAAATTTGGCAAAGGAAGCGCCAAGTGATTTGCTGACGGCGTCTTCAATGCTGAAGCGTTCCTGAAGGTTGCTACCTTCAAGCGCCTTGCGGAAATTCTTGCCATGTCTGGGCATGAGATAATCCTTTCGTTTTGCATCTCCTGCCGAACTTTGTCTTGCGCAAAGGCGGCAGTACAATTGATTTCAACGATGGCTGCCAAGCGTTTAAAAGCTGTTGCAGCCGTAAGACCAGTGTGCCGTATATGCAACGAGCGCCCAAGGGCGCTCACGGCTTTAAATGGGCCTTACTTAACGTCAATGCCCATGCTGCGAGCGGTACCAGCAATGGACTTCACCGCAGACTCAATGCTTGCAGCATTCAGATCGGGCAGCTTCAGCTTGGCGATTTCTTCAATCTGCGCCATGCTCAGGCTACCAACCTTGTTACGGTTGGGTTCGCCGGAACCCTTTTCGATCTTGGCGGCTTTCATGATCAGCACCGAGGCCGGAGGGGTCTTGGTGATGAAGGTGAAAGAGCGGTCGGCGTACACGGTGATGACCACAGGAATGATCGTGCCCTTCTGTTCCATGGTGCGGGCATTGAATTCCTTGCAGAAACCCATGATGTTCAGGCCGTGCTGACCGAGGGCAGGACCAACCGGCGGCGAGGGGTTAGCCGCGCCAGCGGGGATCTGCAGTTTGATTTTGGCAACTTCTTTCTTGGCCATTTGAGTTATCCTTCATCGCTGCTCGCGCAGTTCAAGGCAAAGCCCTGTCGCGCGGGGGCAAGTCATTAACCTTTGGATACCTGCACGAAATCCAGTTCCACAGGGGTCTGACGACCAAAAATGGAAACGGAAACGCGCAGTTTCCCCTTGTCGTAGTTGACGTCTTCCACAACGCCATTGAAGCCGCCAAACGGCCCTTCAATAACGCGTACTTCGTCGCCGCGGTCAAAGTTGAACTTGGGCCGTGGCGTTTCCTGGCGAGACTCCATCAGGGAGAGAATGCGCTGTGCTTCACTCTCACGCATTGGGGTAGGACGGTTTTTGCCGCCCACAAAGCCGGTGACCTTGGGGATGGACTGTACCAGATGCCAGGAAAGATCCGTCATGGTCATACGCACCATGACATACCCGGGATAGAACTTGCGCGTAGAGGTGCGCTGCTGTCCACCCTTGGTAGGTTCAATAACCTTTTCAGTGGGAACAACAACTTCCTCAATAAGCCCTTCATCCTGCCCGGTGCGGCGCAACTCGTTAATGGTCTTCTGCACACGCTGCTCGAAACCCGAGTAGGTGTGCACGATGTACCAGCGAGCCTTTTTGCAGAGCTCGGAAGTTTCGTCGATAACAGGGTCTTTCATATCGGCCTTCAGGACAATAGGGTCTTGATCAGGGAAGACAGACCAAAGTCCACCAGCCCCAGGATGACAGCCATCACGGCTACAAAGCCCAAAACGGCCAAGGTGGCTTTGCGCGTTTCCTGCAACGTAGGCCAGGTGACCTTGCGCAATTCGGCCTTGGCGTCCTCAACGTAGCGAGTAAACCGTACGACAGGGTTCGGGCCTTTGTCCGCCTTAAGGTCGGCAGCTTGAGCTTGTTTTTTTGCCATGGTGTAATCCGGAGATAAAAAATGGCAGGGCAGGAGGGATTCGAACCCCCAACATGCGGTTTTGGAGACCGCCGCTCTAGCCGTTAGAGCTACTGCCCTGCACACCGTCCGGGGGGCTTATCGCCCCCCGGCGGAAGTTTATTTTACCTGGTTTCGCGATGCACAGTGTGCTTCTTATCCCAGGGACAATACTTTTTCATTTCCAGCCGACCGGTAGTATTTTTCTTGTTCTTCCGGGTGCTGTAGTTGCGGCGCTTGCACTCAGTGCAGGCCAGTATGATATTAACTCGCATATGCTACTCGATGATTTCTGTCACCACACCGGAACCAACGGTGCGGCCACCTTCGCGAATGGCGAAACGCAGGCCAGCTTCCATGGCGATGGGGGCGATGAGTTCAACGATGAACTGGGAGTTATCGCCAGGCATAACCATTTCCACGCCTTCGGGCAGGTTGATGATGCCGGTGATGTCAGTGGTACGGAAGTAGAACTGAGGACGGTAGCCAGAGAAGAACGGGGTATGACGGCCGCCTTCTTCCTTGGAGAGAACGTACACTTCAGCCTTGAACTTCTTGTGGGGCGTGATGCTCTTGGGAGCGGCGAGAACCTGGCCGCGTTCCACTTCGTCACGCTTCGTGCCGCGGAGCAGAGCGCCGATGTTGTCGCCCGCCTGGCCCTGATCGAGCAGCTTGCGGAACATTTCGACGCCGGTGCAGGTCGTCTTCACGGTGGGACGGATACCCACGATTTCGACTTCTTCGCCGACCTTGATGATGCCACGTTCCACACGACCGGTGACCACGGTACCGCGGCCGGAGATGGAGAACACGTCTTCGATGGGCATCAGGAAGGGCTTGTCGGTTTCGCGGACCGGATCCGGGAAGTAGCTGTCGCAAGCGGCGAGCAGTTCGAGCACGCACTGGGCGTCAGGGGAATCAGCGCTATCGGATTCCAGAGCCTTCAGAGCGGAACCGCGGACAACCGGGATTTCATCGCCGGGGTAGCCGTAGGAGCTCAGCAGTTCGCGGACTTCCATTTCGACGAGTTCGAGCAGTTCGGGGTCGTCGACGAGGTCGCACTTGTTCATGAACACGACGAGGTGAGGCACGCCGACCTGACGGGCGAGCAGGATGTGCTCACGGGTCTGGGGCATGGGACCGTCGGTGGCGGCAACCACGATGATCGCGCCGTCCATCTGAGCGGCACCGGTGATCATGTTCTTGATGTAGTCGGCGTGGCCGGGGCAGTCCACGTGAGCGTAGTGACGGTTGTCGGTTTCGTATTCGACGTGGGCGGTGGAAATGGTGATACCACGTTCCTTTTCTTCCGGAGCCTTGTCGATTTCGTCGTACGCGATGAACTTACCGCCCTGCTTCATAGCAGCGACTTTGGTGATGGCGGCAGTCAGAGTGGTCTTGCCGTGGTCGATGTGACCGACAGTACCAATGTTCATATGAGGCTTGGTACGCGTAAATTTTTCCTTACCCATGACGGTCTCCCTTCTTGGTTGCAGAAGATAACGGATTTTTATGGGACAGAGCCTGTGGCGTCACAAGACCATCCATCACTAGCCATCAATCTGGCAGCGCTCTGGCATCCCGATACGTTAGGCACGGCGAAATGGGGGAGGTGAGGAAGAGGCAGGTGTGGAGCGGGAAACGAGACTCGAACTCGCAACCCTCAGCTTGGAAGGCTGATGCTCTAGCCATTGAGCTATTCCCGCCTGTATGCCGTAGTCCCCTGACAGTTTTTACCTGTCTCCTACAGCCGTGTCAGCTTTTTTCATCTGGTGGAGGGGGGAGGATTTGAACCTCCGAAGTCTCACGACGACAGATTTACAGTCTGTTCCCTTTGGCCACTCGGGAACCCCTCCACTTTAGGAAGACAAAAACAGGGCCATTGCAATCTGTTTTTGTCGATGCGCGCGGAATCGCTTCCGCTTGTGCTCCAACCGGCGAACCGGAAGCCTTACGGCTTTTGCTGGAGCTGGTGATGGGACTCGAACCCGCAACCTGCTGATTACAAATCAGCTGCTCTGCCAGTTGAGCTACGCCAGCGGCAACACAGCTTATTAGCGATTTTCAAATTGCTTTGCAAGCAAAATTTTCGCTTTGGCTCAAATTTTTTCAAATCATAGTGAGCCGTGCTGCTTTTTATCGTTTTTCGCGCCTTTGCGCGGAAACGATTTGGCCTTATAGCCCTTTCCTCGCCAATGTGCAACGGTTTAATTGGGCAATATCCCGTTTATTTTCAATTTTTTTGAAAATTCCCGTGGCAGCCAGCATTTCGTGCACGGCATCCGCCTGGTTTGCGCCGTGTTCCAGCAAAACCCAACCGCCATTTTGCAGTGCAAGCGAGGCGGCATCCACAGCAGCTTTAAGGTGGAGCAGGCCGTTGTTTTCAGAGAACAGGGCGCTGTGCGGCTCGTTGCCCAGCACTTCATCCATAACCATGTGCCGCTCGGCCTCAGCTATATATGGAGGGTTGCCCACAAGCAGGCGCAAGGATTCCGGCTTGAGCGGCGGGGTGCACATGTCAGCCCGCAGCGCCGTAATCCTGTTGCCCACACCATGCCGCTCCGCATTTTGCGCGGCAACGGCAATGGCATTGGGGCAGATATCCAGCAGAATACCCTTCCAGCCAGGGCGCTCCGCCGCCAGGGTGATGCCGATGCAGCCTGTGCCGGTGCCCAGATCTGCAAAGCTGAGGCGCTCTTCCGGCAGCAGCTCCAGAGCATTATCCACTATGAGTTCCGTTTCTGGTCTGGGAATGAGGGTGTGCTGCGTAACCGCAAAGTCGCGGCCATAAAATTCCTTGCGCCCGATGATCTGGGCCAGAGGTTGCCCTGTGGCACGGCGGGCGACCAGCGCTAGAAAATCATTCTCTTCTCTGGCCGTCAGCTCCCGCCCTGCCTCCAGAATGCAAAACAGGCGGGCCGAGCCGGATGGATCTCCCTTGAGCGTTTCGCGCGCCAGCACTTCTGCACAAAGGCGGGGGCTGTCCACCCCCGCCTTTGTCAATTGTTCTGTCGCTTCATCTATATATTGCTTGAGGCGCACGAATGTCAGGCTCCGGCTTCTGCGGGGCGCTTGGGCTTTCTGGCTCCAGCGGTTTTACCTGCTTTCGTGCCTTTGGCAGCAACGCCCGTGGATTCTTCCATCTTGCTTTTGCCGCCCTTGCCCGTTGTGGAGCTGCCGCGTCCGCCCTTGGTTTCAAACACGATGGGCAGCAGTTCGTCATAATGGTGCACAGGGTGCACGATGATGCGCTTGAGCAGCTCCTTGGGCACATCCTCGAGGTCTTTGACGTTCTGGTGCGGGATGACCACATGTTTGAGGCCGCGCGTCACGCCCGCCAGGATTTTCTCCTTGATGCCGCCCACAGGCAGCACCCGGCCTTGCAGGGTGATCTCGCCGGTCATGCAAAGGTCTGCACGCACACGCCGTCCGCTCAGGGCGGAGATGAGGGCCGTGGTCAGCGTAACGCCTGCCGAGGGGCCATCCTTGGGCGTTGCGCCCGCAGGCACGTGCACGTGCAGGTCGTATTGCGACACAAAACCGGGGTCAACGCCAAGCTCTTCCGCACGGCTGCGGATGTAGCTCAAGGCCGCCTGGGCGCTTTCCTTCATCACATCGCCAAGCTGTCCGGTGAGGGTGAGGCCGCCCTTGCCCTTCATGACGGTGGCTTCAACAGTCAGCACTTCGCCGCCAGCGGGCGTCCAGGCCAGGCCCAGAGCCATGCCGGGCATGAGCTTCTTTTCCTTTTCGTCTTCAATAAAGCGGGGCGCGCCCAGCAGCTTTTCCACATCGGCCACGTCGACCATAAAGGGCGGTTTTTTGCCCTCGGCCTTACGGCGGGCCAGTTTGCGGCAAATGGAGGAAAGCTCGCGTTCAAGGTTGCGCAGCCCGGCCTCGCGTGTGTATTCGCGGATGATCTTTTCCAGGGCTTCTTCCGTCAGTTCCACGTCCTTGGGGGCAAGGCCGTTGTCTTCCACCTTCTTGGGCAGCAGATGCTTGCGGGCGATCTGGGCTTTTTCCTGCAAGGTGTAACCGGGCAGAGAAATGACTTCCATACGGTCCCGCAGGGCAGCCGGGATGGTTTCCAGATGGTTGGCCGTGCAGAGGAACATAACCTTTGAAAGATCAAAGGGCACGTTCAGATAGTGGTCGCTGAAGGTGTAGTTCTGTTCCGGATCAAGCACTTCCAGCAGGGCGGACGAAGGATCGCCCCTGAAATCCGCGCCAAGCTTGTCCACTTCGTCCAGCACAATAACGGGGTTGCGCGTTCCGGCCTGCTTGAGGGCCTGAATGATGCGCCCCGGCATGGCGCCGATGTAGGTGCGCCGATGCCCGCGGATTTCCGCCTCATCGTGCATGCCGCCCAGCGAAAGCCGCTGGAATTTGCGGCCCAGCGCCCGTGCAATGGAGCGCCCGAGCGAGGTTTTGCCCACGCCGGGAGGGCCCGCGAAGCAGAGGATCGGCCCCTTGGACTGCGGATTGAGCTTGCGCACGCTCAGGAATTCAAGGATGCGGTCCTTGATTTTGTCGAGGCCGCAGTGATCTTCATCAAGAATTTCTTTGGCATGGACAATATCCAGCCTGTCGCGCGAAAGCTTTTTCCACGGCAGTTCCACCAGCCAGTCAAGGTAGGTGCGCACCACGTTGGCCTCGGAAGAATCGGCGTGCATGCCCGAAAGGCGGCGCAACTGCTTGTCGGCTTCCTTGCGCACGTCCTTGGGCAGGCCTGCTTTTTCAAGGGCCTGCTTGAGGTTTTCAAGGTCTTCCTCGCCGTCTTCGTCCTTGTCGCCAAGTTCGGTGCGGATAGCCTTGAGCTGCTCCCGCAGAAAGTAATCCTTCTGCGCCTTGTCCATGCCCTCGCGGGCCGAGCTCTGGATGCGCGCCTGCACGGTGGCGACTTCAACCTCGCGCTGCAACTGGGTGTTGACCAGCATGAGGCGGTCAATGGGATTCTCCGCCTCGAGAATGCGCTGTGCATCGGCGGTTTTCATGCGCATGTTGGCGGCGATGAGGTCGGCCAGGCGGCCCGGATCGTCCACGCCCTGCAAGACTGCAAGCACATCTGGCGAGGAAAGACCGCGCAGGGTCAGCACCTTTTCGCTCTGCTCGCGCACGGAGCGCAACAGGGCCTCCACCGTGGCGTCCACCACAGGGATCTGCTCGGGCAGGGTTTCAATGCGCGCTTCAAGGAAGGGTTCCACCTGACGGTAGCCCGTAACCCGTGCGCGGCTCACGCCCTGTACAAGGATTTTCACCCGCGAATCGGGCATCTTGAGCATGCGCATGACCTGCACCACCGTGCCGACCTCGTAGAGGTCTTCCGGCTTGGGGTCTTCGGTGGTTTCTTCTTTTTGCGCGCACACAAGCAGGTGCCGTCCGTTCTTCAGGGCTGCGTCCACGGCCTGCACTGATTTGTCGCGCCCGATAAAGAGCGGCAGGATCATATAGTTGAAGATAACCACGTCTCTGACCGGCAACACGGGCAGCGTGTCGGGAATGCTCTGCGCCGCCGTATTGAGACTGCCCTCGTGATCCAGCGTCTCGGGCGCGTTCATTTCCGCCTTGTCCGTTTCGCTGTCGATGGCAGGTTCTGCCTCAATGGGTTCTTCCTGATTCAGCAAAATGTCTTTTTCATTGATGTCAGCCATATATATTCTCCCCGACTGCTTTCGATTCAAATGCGTTGTGATTGCGTTATGCTGTAGCAGTCTCCATCAGTAACGATGACGTGATCCAGAAAGCGCAGCCCCATGCGGGGCGCAAGTCTTTGCAGTTCTTCTGTCAGCAGGCGGTCTTCCTGCGAAGGCCCCGGATTGCCGCCGGGGTGGTTGTGCACCAAGATTATGCCGCTTGCCTTGCGAAGCAGGGCCGCTTCAAGAACGTCCCTTGGGTAGATTGAAATTTCTGCAATGCCGCCCCTGCGCAGGCGCTCCCAGGCCATGAGACGGTTGCGCCTGTCTACCAGCGCCAGCCAGCATTCTTCGTGGGGGCTTGTGCCAAGCCGGGCCTGCGCCATGCGGGCTACGGCCTCGGGTGTTGCCAGAACTTCTTTTTGCCGCAGCTCTGCCGCTGCGTAGCGCGCCCGCGTTTCGCCCAAAACCCGCCATAAGGCCAGCAATCCCGGCCCAAAACCGGGCACCTGCAAGAGTTCTTCTGGCCTTGCGTCCAGCGCCCCGCGAATGCTGCCAAACTTCTGTATCAGTTCCTTGGCGAGGGGCTTTGTGTCCTTGCGGGTCAACCCGTAGCCTAGCAGCAGCTCCAGCACTTCATAATCCGCCACTGCTGTGGGTTCCAGTTCCAGTCTTTGCCGCAGCCGCTCACGATGCCCGAGGCTTGTGGGCGGGGTGGATGTTGGCTTTGCTGTCATAAAATAAGCAGTCTTGGAGGTTGCGCAAGGGGGCGGGCGGATAAAGGCGCATGCATCCCGCAAATCCTTTGCCGTTTTTTACGTGAGCGAAAATGATAAATGCGGATCGCAGCGGAATCTGGGTCGCAATAACCGCATTTGCACCGCGCAAGGCTGGCGCGGCGATGTTCTGCCCGGCGGTTTGCGTCAGGCGCGGGTACGGCCTGCGGCAAACAGGTCTGTCATGCGGGCCGCGAGATAGTCCAGGCTCTGGCTTGGCGATCTGCGTCCGCTCTTTACCTGCAACTCCGCATCCATAACAGTGGACATGCACTCCGCAAGCACCGAGGGGCCGAGCCGGGTTGCCAGCTGTTTTTTGAAGGCGGCCTCGTTGGGATGAACGCGCACCTTTTCCCCTGCCCACAGTTGCCAGAGCAGGCGCAACTCGCGCGCCAGCAGGGCCAGCAAAGAAAACAGCAGGCTGTCGACGTCCTGACTGCGCGAAAGTTCTTTCCACACGGCGGTGAGGTTGCCCGCCTCCATGTGTCGGATACAGTCAAAGACGTTGCACTCTGGATTCCACGAAGCCGTGGCGGTCATGGCAAGAGTAATGGTGCCCTGGTCGGGAACCTGATCCGCCCCGTGAGACTCTGCCTGTGATTTTTCCCGGGCAGTATCCTGCGCGGTATTGCGCAGCAGTTGCAGCTTGATCAGTTCATTTTCAATGGCCAGGGCATCGGGAGGCACAGAGGCGCAGAACTGCTCCAGGGCGTCCTGCTCAAAGCGCAGCCCCATCTCGTGCGAGCGTTGCAGCACGTGCTTTTTAACCGCCCGTTCGTTCAGGCCGTCCTGCCGCCATATCCAGCCCTGCTGATCGGCAAAGGCCATGCAGCGCAGCTTAGCAATGTGCGCGGGGATTTTGGGCTGGCCTTTGTCCCAGGCCACTTCCATACAAAAAAAGGGCCAGCATTGTTCCGATGGCCGGGCCAGCGCATGCGAAACCTTTTTCCATACCGCTGCGGGCCACAGGTTGGCCTGTCGCACCACGAGCACACGCGGTGCGCCGAACAGGCCTTGCAGCGTAAGCTGCTCCCAGAAGCGCGGCGAGGGTTCCTCGTCGCCCCAGTAGACGTGCCGTTCCCACTGCCCGCTGGCGGGCGGAAAGGAAGAAAGCAGCTGCTCCATGCGCGCGCGCAGCAACTGCCCGTCAGGGCATACAAGAAAACTGAATCCGGGATGTGCCGCGCTCATGATGTTCCATGGTTCTGAAAATTGATAAAAAAAAGACTGCCGTAGCAGCCTCGGAATAAAACCCGCCCGGAATAAATCCCGCCTTGGAATAAACTCCGTAAATCCAGGTTTATCGTCTGGTAGAACTGCCAACACAGTCAGTATAGGTACAAAAGAGGGAACGGGGAAGGGGTATACAGGCGGAAGGGGCGTTTTTCATCTGCGAAAAACAGCCCCTTCCACCATGATAATCAGTTAGTTGGCAACGATGTTGACCAGTTTGCCGGGAACCACCACCACCTTGCGCACGGTCAGGCCGTCAATGTGGCGCTGCACGGAGGAATCAGCCAGTGCGGCCTGTTCCATGGCGGCTTTGTCCGCCGCTGCGGGGATCTGCACCGTGCCGCGCAGCTTGCCGTTGACCTGAAGGGCCACGGTGAGCATGTCCTGCACGGTAGCCGCATCGTCCCACTTGGGCAGAAGCTCGCTGGCAAGCTGGGTGCCGTGCCCCAGGTGCTGCCACAGTTCTTCGCAAACATGGGGCGTGATGGGCGAAAGCAACGTAAGCACGGAAGCCATGGCCGAAGAGAATACGCGGCGGTCGCCTTCCGTGGCGCCGAGCTTTTCGCGCGAAAGGTACATGGCGTTGACCAGCTCCATAACGGCGGCAATGGCCGTGTTGAACTGGAAGCGGTCGCCCATGTCTTCGCTGCATTTCTTGACCGTAAGGTGCTCGCGGCGACGCAGGTCGCGGGCTTCCTCGCTCTGAGCGTCCTCAGCCGTGGACTGGCAGGCTTTGAGGGGCAGCAGGCGGTCTTTTTCTTCATCAAAAAGACGCCACACGCGGCCAATAAAGCGCGACGCGCCTTCGATGCCAGAATCCGACCAGTCAAAGTCGCGCTCGGCGGGCGCGGCAAAGAGGCAGAACAAGCGCACCGTATCCGCGCCGTATTTGGCGATCATGTCGGAAGGCGCAACCACGTTGCCCTTGGATTTGGACATCTTGCTGCCGTCTTTCAGCACCATGCCCTGAGTGAGCAGGTTGGCGAAAGGCTCGTTGAGTTCGGCAGGGAAAAAGCCCAGATCGCGCAACACCTTGGTGAAAAAGCGCGAGTAGAGCAGATGCAGGATGGCGTGTTCCACGCCGCCGATGTACTGGTCAACGGGCAGCCAGTACTTGAGGGCTTCCGCATCAAAGGGGCCATCTTCCTTGCGGGCGCTGGTATAGCGCGCGAAATACCACGAGGATTCCACAAAGGTATCCATGGTATCGGTCTCGCGCCGGGCGGTTCCGCCGCACTTGGGGCAGGTGCACGAGGCGAATTCCGGCGTTTCCGGCAGGGGAGAGCGCCCGTCTTCACGGATTTTCACGTCCATGGGCAGCAGCACGGGCAGGTTTTCTTCCTTTTCAGGCACCACACCGCATTTGTCGCAGTAAATAACGGGGATGGGCGCACCCCAGTAGCGCTGGCGCGAAATGTTCCAGTCGCGCAGGCGGAACTGCGTGGTGGCCTTGCCCTTGCCGTCCTTTTCCAGCGCCTGAGCCACGGCCTTTTTGCCGTCTTCGTTGGCGGTGCCGTCAAAGGGGCCGGAATTAACCATGAAACCTTCAGCTGTATAAGCTTCGGTCAAGGTTTCAGGATCAATCTTCTCATCCTTGGGGCTGATGACCACGCGCAGGGGCAGGCCGTATTTGCGGGCAAATTCAAAATCGCGCTGGTCGTGTGCGGGAACGCCCATAACCGCGCCGGTGCCGTAATCAG
The DNA here is from genome assembly GCF_019422935.1 of Desulfovibrio sp. NCBI lineage: Bacteria > Pseudomonadati > Thermodesulfobacteriota > Desulfovibrionia > Desulfovibrionales > Desulfovibrionaceae > Desulfovibrio > Desulfovibrio sp. The sequence continues at coordinate 206,636 of NZ_JAHZCJ010000001.1, forward strand.
CCAGAACAAAGTTGCCCAGCCACAGCGGCACGCGCTGCCCGGTAAAGGGATGCACGGCGTAGGCACCGGTGAAGATGCCTTCTTTTTCCAGCGAATCGGACTGGCGGTCGATGCGGTCCATATTGCGGATGCGATCCACAAAGGCGCGCACTTCATCGGCTTTTTCGTAGCCTTCAATGAGCTTTTCCACCAGCGGATGCTCGGGGGCCAGCGTCATGAAGGTCACGCCAAAGAGCGTGTCGGGCCGCGTGGTGAACACGTCTATGCCCGTGACGCCTTCTGCCTTGAGGCCCGCGTTTTCCAGACCAAAAGTGATGGCCGCGCCTGTGGATTTGCCAATCCAGTTGCGCTGCATGGCGATAACGCGGTCGGGCCAGTCGCCTTCAAGGCTTTGCAGGTCTTGCAGCAGTTCATCGCCGTAGGCCGTGATCTTGAGGAACCACTGCGTCAGATCCTTTTGCTCCACGCGGCTGTCGCAGCGCCAGCAAAGGCCATCGACAACCTGCTCGTTGGCGAGAACCGTGTGGCACGAGGGGCACCAGTTCTGCGCTGCCTTTTTGCGGTACACGAGGCCTTTTTCCAGCAGGCGTAAAAAAAACATCTGCTCCCAGCGGTAGTACTCGGGGCGGCAGGTGGCGATTTCGCGATCCCAGTCATAGGAATAGCCAAGGCGCTTCAGCTGGGCGCGCATGTTGTCGATGTTGGCGTAGGTCCACTTGGCGGGGTGGGTATTGTTTTTGATGGCCGCGTTTTCCGCAGGCAGACCAAAGGCGTCCCAGCCCATGGGGTGCAATACGTTGAAGCCCAGCATGCGCTTGCTGCGCGCCACCACATCGCCAATGGCGTAGTTGCGCACGTGCCCCATGTGGATATTGCCCGAAGGATAGGGGAACATTTCAAGCACATAATACTTGGGCTTGTTGCTCTGGTGGGTGCAGGCAAAAGCGTTTTCGTCCTGCCAGCGAGACTGCCACTTTTCTTCGATAGCTTGCGGATTATAGCGTTCGTGCGTCATGGGGCTTTACCGGATTACTCGGATATGGTTGAAGGATCGGCAGCGGGCCGGGAGATTCCGCCGGTTTCCAGAGCCTTTGCCACGGCATCAAGAATGCCGTTGATAAAGCTCTTGGCGTTGCCTTCGCCAAACTGGCGGCTGAGTTCCAGCGCCTCGTTGATGGCAACCTTGGGCGGCACATCACTGCGGTACATGATTTCAAAAACGGCAAGGCGCAGCAGGGTCAATTCCACACGACCCATGCGGTCAACGCGCCAGTTGCGGGAAAAATTGGTGATGGCTGCGTCCAGCTCGTCGCTCTTGCTCCACACGCCTGCCACCAGTTCCCAGGCAAAGCCAGAGGGATGGCTGGGCGGATCCTGACCTTCCCAGCGGGCAATGTAGTCGGGAGAAATGCGAAAGATGCGCCGCAGATCGTCAATATCACGGGCCGGGGTGAAGGAAAGGCCGTACAGAACCTGAAAGGCCAGTTCGCGTTCGCCGCGGCGTGTGGCTGATTTGGCTTTTGCCATGGGTTACAACTGCTCCATAACGCGGATGGTTTCCAGCATGGCTGCCGCTGCTTCCACGCCCTTGTTGCCGCCCTTGGAACCGGCTCGTTCGATGGCCTGTTCAATGGTGTCGCAGGTCAGCAGGCCAAAGCCGATGGGGACGCCGGAGTGCATCATGGCCTGGGCAATGCCCTTGCTGGCCTCGGCGCACACGTAGTCAAAGTGGGGGGTGCCGCCGCGAATAACCGCGCCAAGCGCCAACACGCCGTCATACTTGCCGGAATTGACCAGTTTCTGGCAGACCAGCGGCATTTCAAATGCGCCGGGAATGCGCACGATGGTGATGTTGGCGGTATCAAGGCCGTGACGTTCCAGATAATCCTGCGCGCCGCCCACAAGGCGGTCTACGATAAAATCGTTGAAACGGGTGGCCACAATGGCGATCTTGAGGCCCTTGGCGTCCAACTGTCCGGCGATGGTGGTAACAGTGCTCATGGCAACTCCTTGGCGCGTTGGCGCAAGGCCCGCGCGCTAACGCGTTTTTTGTAATATTTCTGTAAGCGAAATGTTCAGATAAAGCCGTTGCGCAAGAGCATCTCGCGGCTCAACCCGCTGGTCTGCGCGGCGGCAGTTTGCTCTACCGCGCTCTTGCCGCCGGGAGCCCAGGCCCCCAAAAGGCTGCGCACATATTTGCCGATGAGGTCGGTTTCCATATTCACCAGCGTTCCCGGCCGCCAGTTGCGCATGGTGGTGCGCTTTTGCGTATCAGGAATGATGTTGACCTCAAGAAAATCAGGCCCGCAATCATTGATGGTAAGACTGATGCCGTCAAGGGCCACGGAACCCTTGGCAATGACCTCCACCCCATATTCCTTGGGAAAGGCAAGCCGACAGCACAGGGACTGGCCCGCGCCCGTTACGCTGCGCACCGTGGCAAGGCAGTCCACATGCCCGCTCACCAGGTGCCCGCCAAGCCGGTCGCCCAGGGCCAGCGCCCGCTCCATGTTCACGCTGTCGCCGGTCTTGAGTCTGCCCAGCGTGGTACGAGAGAGGGTCTCTGTGGAGGCGTAGGCTGTGAACACGCCTTCGCCGTGGGTTTCCACCGAAAGGCATGCGCCGTTGACGGCAATGGATTCGCCATCGACTATGGAGGGCAGACTGAACAGGGGGCGCAGGGTGAACCTGCGTTCCGTGCCGGAGTCGCGCAGGGCGAGAACCTCGCCCTGACCCTGGATAATGCCGGTGAACATGCCGCCCGCCTACGCCTTGGCGGCATCAAGAGGCCGCAGATGAATGTGTATGTCTTCGCCGCACAGGTGCGTATTGCTCACGCGCATGCGCAGGGCGTCTTCCAGGCTCAGGGGCGCGCGGCCGGAAAAGAGCGGCAGGGCGTCTTCGTCACCCAAAATCATGGGCGCGAGGTGCAGGCGGAAGTCGTCCACAAGGCCCGCTTCCAGCAGGCTCAGGGCTAGATGCCCGCCGCCTTCGCAAAGCATGTAGGGGCAGTGCAGTTCTTCCCACACTGCGCGCAGCAGATTGGGAAAGTCCGGCCCGCCGTGCATGCCTGGGCCAAGCGCCAGAACCCGCACGCCGATGTCGCGCAGGGCCTTGGCCGTGGTGGAGGCCGCCGCTGCGGGCGAAACCATAAAAACTGTCTGTTCCGGGCGGTCTTTCAGCAGGTGAAAATCTGCATCGGGCTGGGGCAGGCGTGAGGTAAGCACACAGGCCAGAGGCTGCGGCCCGGCATTTTCTCCCCGCACTGTAAGCTGGGGGTTGTCGGTGCGAAAGGTGCCGCCGCCCACGAGAATAGCGCCGCCGCACAGGCCGATGCCCGCGCGCAGTTCCTGCACTTCTTCTCTGGATTTATCGCAGCTTATCCATTTGGACTGGCCCTTGCGGGTGGCGATGCGGCCGTCAAGGGTAGCGGCCATTTTCAGCATGACGTAGGGGCGCTTGTGCTGCTGCCAGATCAGAAAATCGGCCACAAGGTCGCGGCATTCCTGCTCGCAGACGCCTTCAATAACTTCAACGCCGCTTTCGCGCAGTTGGCAGGCACCGCCGCAGGCAACTGGATTGATGTCCGCAAGACCCACGACCACCTTTTTGATGCCCGCAGCCTTGATGGCTTCGGTGCAGGGTGGCGTTTTGCCCTGATGGCAGCACGGTTCAAGCGTGACAACCAGGGTGCACTCCGCTGGATTTATGCCGCGCGAGGCAGCATCCTTGATGCAGTCCACTTCTGCATGATCCTCTCCGGCTGCGTGGTGCCAGCCCCGAGCCACAATCTGCCCATCGCGCACCAGCACAGCCCCCACCGTAGGGTTGGGGCAGGCATGCCACCGACCTTTTTCTGCAAGGTCAATGGCTTCACGCATAAAGGGAACAAAATCCAGTTCAGACATGGTAGTCTACTCCGGCTTGGGCGCTGATTACAGGCGGTGCAAAATCCAGCTTTTCCATAATGACCCCGGCTTCCTTGAGCATCTGCTCCGCAAGCTCGTCAGGGTAATATTCCGCATAATAAATGTGACGTATGCCGCAATTTATCAACATCTTGCTGCACAGCACGCAAGGGTGCGTCGTGCAATAAATCTCTGCGCCACTGATATTGATGCCATGCACAGCAGCCTGAATAATGACATTCTGCTCCGCATGCAGCCCCCGGCATATCTCGTGCCTCTGCCCCGAAGGAATGCCCAGTTGCGTGCGCAGACACCCCACCTCAAGACAGTGCGGAACCCCCGCCGGGGCCCCGTTGTACCCCGTGGCTAAAATGCGCTTGTCCTTAACCGCCACAGCACCCACCTTGCGCCGCGTACACGTAGAACGCCCGCTCACCAGGTACGTGATGTTCATAAAATATTCCGGCCACGGCATTCGCTGCATAACACACCCGTATGTTGATTGGTGGTAGTGTACAGGCGGCTGGTGAAAATGCCAAGTTGCCTGTCGGGCTATTTTGCCGTGATGCTGCGTCAGGCAGCGCTTGCAGTTCCGGTCGCCCCGCTGCATCGGCGGTGCAGTCTTGCTGTGAAACAGCAATGTTATCTGCATGTCTGCGCAAGGCAAAGCCCCTGTTTTTCTCAAAACCGGGGCTTTGTCAAAGGGGGCGCAGCCCCTCTATGATTCTATCTGGCGGTTTTTCCGGCACCAGCCCCCGATGTTGCCTGCGGGGCCGAGGCGTCAGAAAAACCGTCCGAAAATCAGCCCGTTACCAGGCGAATAGCGGGAACTGTCGCGCAAATTCTTCAACGTTCTTGCTGATCTTTTCAAGAGCGGCGGCGTCCTCGCGTTTTTCAATAGCCTCTACGATGAACGCGCCCACGGTGCGCATGTCGTCTTCCTTCATGCCGCGCGTGGTCAGGGCAGCAGTGCCAAGGCGCACGCCCGAGGTCACAAAGGGCGAACGGGTTTCAAAGGGCACGGTGTTCTTGTTGACGGTGATGCCCGCCTGATCAAGAGCGTGTTCCGCATCCTTGCCCGTGACATCCTTGTTGGTCAGGTCAACCAGCATCAGGTGGTTGTCCGTACCGCCGGAGACAAGGTCGTACCCGGCGTCCATAAGAAACTTGGCAAGCACGGCGGCATTGGTCACTACGCGTTGCTGGTACGTTTTGAAGGCGGGGCGCAGGGCTTCGCCAAAGGCCACGGCCTTGGCCGCAATGACGTGCATGAGAGGGCCGCCCTGAATGCCGGGGAAAATCTGGCTGTTCAGGGTTTTTCCCATGTCTTCGGTAGAAAGAATCATGCCGCCGCGGGGGCCGCGCAGGGTTTTGTGCGTGGTCGTGGTAGTGATGTGGGCGTACGAAAGCGGGCTCTGGTGCAGACCGGCGGCCACAAGGCCAGCAATATGCGCCATATCCACCACCAGCTTGGCGCCGACTTCGTCAGCGATTTCGCGGAAGCGGGCAAAGTCGATGGCGCGGGGGTAGGCGCTTGCGCCGGCAACAATGGCGTTGGGCTTGTGCTCGCGGGCCAAGGCGGCGACTTCATCATAGTCTATGCGGCCCGTCTCGCGTTGCACGCCGTAAGAAACAATGTTGAACAGGCGGCCAGAAAAGTTCACCGGGCTGCCATGGGTAAGATGGCCGCCGTGCGAAAGATTCATGCCCAGAATGGTATCGCCAGGCTTCAGAAAGGCGAGGTAAGCGGCCATGTTGGCCTGCGAACCGGAGTGCGGCTGCACGTTCACGTATTCGCAGTTGAAAAGTTGCTTGGCGCGGTCCTGAGCCAGGGTTTCGGCTATATCCACATATTCGCAGCCGCCGTAGTAGCGCTTGCCGGGATAGCCTTCGGCGTACTTGTGGGTAAGTACGCTGCCTTGCGCTTCGCGCACGGCGCGGGAAACAAAGTTTTCAGAAGCGATGAGCTCAAGTTTGCTCATCTGACGGTCGGATTCAAGCGTGATGGCTCGCGCCAGTTCCGGGTCTTGCAGCAGGATTTCGTCCATGACGTCGCATCCTTTTGAAATGTTCTGCCCGCCACAACGGCGGGCAGATGATTATCAAACGGGGAGGGCAGAGGCCGAGTAAAAACTGTCGGCTACTGTTGCCACTTCTTGAAGATCACGCTGGCGTTGGTGCCGCCAAAGCCGAAGGAGTTGCACATGGCGTATTCGCAGGCGATGTGCTTGGAGCCGTCGGCCATGTAATCGAGATCACATGCGGGATCGGGGTTATCAAGGTTAATGGTGCCGGGCAGCATTTCGTCATGCAGGGCGAGGGCCGTGAAGACGGATTCAATGCCGCCAGCCGCGCCGAGCAGGTGCCCGGTCATGGATTTGGTGGCCGAAATCTTGACCTTCTTGGCATGCGCGCCAAAAACGGTCTTGATGGCCTTGGTTTCCGTGCTGTCGTTCAGCATGGTGGACGTGGCGTGGGCATTGATGTGACCAATGGCCGAAGCGTCAATGCCAGCTTCGCGCAGGGCATTTTGCATGGCGCGGGCCATGCCTTCGCCGTCGTCGCGGGGGGCGGTCATGTGGTAGGCATCGCCAGACGCGCCGTAGCCCACCATTTCCGCATAAATTTTGGCGCCGCGCGCCTGCGCTGATTCCAGCGTTTCCAGCAGCAGCAGTCCTGCGCCTTCGCCGATGACAAAACCATCGCGATTGGCGTCAAAGGGGCGGGATGCGCGGGAAGGCTCATCGTTGAACTGCGTGGAAAGGGCCTTGAGAGCCGTAAACCCGGCCACGCCAAGAGGCGTAACCGTAGCTTCAACACCGCCAGAGATAACTGCGGTCGCGCGGCCCAGAACCATTTCGCTGTAGGCGGTGCCAAGAGCGTGAATGGCAGAGGCGCAGGCCGTGGTGGTGACGATGTTCGAGCCCTTGGCGCCGGTGAAGATGGAAATCTGTCCCGGCCCCATGTTGGAAATCAGCATGGGGATCATGAAGGGCGAAATTTTGTGGGGGCCGGATTCCAGCAGCTTGGCGTGGTATGTTTCGATGGTGTGCAGACCGCCCAGGCCGATACCGAGGATCACGCCCGTATCGTAGGCGTTGGCATCGGTGATTTCGTACTTGGAGTCTTCAAGCAGCATCTTGGCAGAGGCCACTGCAAACTGGGTGAAGCGATCCATGCGCCGAGCCTGCTTCATGGGCATATAGTCTTCGGCGACAAAGTTTTTTACTTCACCGGCAATGCGGGAATCGTAGGCGGAGGCGTCAAAAAGCGTGATGGGCGCGATGCCCGACTCGCCTGCGAGCAGTTTTTTCCAGGTGCTCTCAATATCATTGGCGAGGGGCGTAACGCCGCCTATGCCGGTGATTACTACGCGGGGACGGGTCATGCATGCTCCTTTGAGGCGGGGGGCAGACCCCCCCGCGCTGCATATACTATAACAAGCGCTGTTACTGCTTGTTTTCGATGTAGCTGATGGCATCCTGAACTTTCAGGATCTTCTGGGCGTCGTCGTCGGCGATTTCGATGTCGAATTCTTCTTCCATGGCCATGATCAGTTCGGTCAGGTCAAGGGAGTCGGCACCGAGGTCTTCCACAAAGGAAGCAGCGGGCTTCACTTCTTCAGCGGTCACGCCGAGCTGGTCAATGATGATTTTTGTAACTTTTTCAGTAACGTCAGACATGGTATCCTCCAGATAAATTAGTGGTCTGCTTAACCCCGGCCCTGGCCGGGAGTCTTCCGTAGTAAATGCCTAGCAGTACATGCCACCGTTCACTCCCAGCACCTGCCCGGTGATGTAGGCCGCTTTGTCCGAAGCAAGAAAAGCCACGGCCTCTGCCACATCCTCGGCGCTGCCCATGCGTCTGAGCGGGATGCTGTCTGTGTAGCTCGCCCGCACGTCGGCGTTGAGTGTCGCGGTCATGTCCGTTTCGATAAAGCCCGGCGTTACGGCGTTGACCGTAATCTGGCGGGCGGCCAGTTCTTTGGCGCAGGACTTGGTAAGCCCCAGCAGGGCGGCTTTGGCCGAAGCGTAGTTGGCCTGCCCAGCGTTGCCCATCTGCCCCACCACGGAAGAAATATTAACGATACGCCCCTTGCGGGACTTGCTCATGATTTTTGCGGCTTCGCGCGTGCAGACGAACGCGCCGCGAAGGTTGACGGCGATAACTCGGTCGAAGTCTTCGTCCTTCATGCGTATAAGCACGCAGTCCTTGGTGATGCCGGCATTATTGACCAGCACCGCAAGATCAACCTTGTCTTTGATCTGGGTAGCGAAAAAGTCGGCCACGGATTCGCTGTTGCTGACATCAAGGGCAAAGGCCTTGGCCTTGCCGCCAGCTGCGCAGATGTCGGCTGCGACTTTTTCCGCTTCTTCGGGTTTGCTGACGTAGGTGAGAAATACCTGAAAGCCGTCACGGGCAAGGGTTTGGGCAATGGCCCGACCAATGCCGCGCGAACCGCCGGTAACCAGGGCTGTCGGCAGTCCGGCTGCAGGGGAGGATTGCGCTGTGCTCATGCTTATATCGCCTTTGTCTGAGTCCTGTAAAAAAAGGAGACCGTATTCCGGGGATCGCCTTTTTGCGTTATTTTGGCAGCGGCGCTGCCCGGCTTACGGCCTGGCCTGACTGAAATTCAGTATACATGGCGCTGTGCTGCGGGGCAATCCCGCAGACGCATTGCCTTAAAAGCGTAACAATGCGGCGCCCCAGGTAAGGCCAGCGCCAAAAGCCGTCATAAGAACGCGGCTGCCAGGGCGGATGCGGCCTTGGGCACGAGCTTCGCTCAGTGCCAGGGGAATGGAGGCAGAAGATGTGTTGCCGTATTTTTCCACATTGGTGAACACGCGATCGCCCGTCAATTCAAGGCGGCTGCCCACAGCTTCAATGATGCGCATGTTTGCCTGATGCGGCACCAGCAGGTCCACATCTGCGCCTGAAAGGCCGTTGCGCGCGAGCACTTCCTCGCACACGTGCACCATGTTGCGCACGGCATGCTTGTATGTTTCGCGGCCCTGCATGGTGATGAAAAAGTCTTCACCAACAGGTTCGCCAAGGCCGTACTGGCAACGGGTGCCACCGCCGACCACAATAAGGTCGCGCTGCACGCCATCGCTGTGGCAAACCACGTCTTCAACGCAAGACATGGCGTTGTTGGAAGCGCTGCTTACAATGCAAGCCGTGGCCGCATCGCCAAAGAGCACGCATGTGGAACGGTCTGCCCAGTTTACTCGGCGGGTAAGCGCCTCTGTGCAGACAAAAAGAATTTTGGCGTCAGGATCCTGCGCCAGCAGGGCACGGCAGATGGAAAGGCCGTAGAGAAAGCCCGAGCAGGCCGCGCTGATATCAAAAGCCATGACCTTGCCCGCGCCGAGCTGCCCGGCAATGATGCAGGCCACAGAGGGCGAGAGCACGTCAGGGGTGCAGGTTGCGCCAACGATGTGGGTGAGCTCTCCTGCGTCCATTCCGGCTTCGGCAAGGGCCTTGCGGGCGGCCTTGAGGCCGAGATCCGAGGCGTTTTCCGCATCGTCCAGCCTGTGGCGCTGTTTGATGCCGGTGCGGGAAATAATCCATTCGTCATTGGTGTCCACCACCTTGGCGAGATCGCTATTGGTCAGCACCGTATCCGGCACATAGGCGCTCAAGGCGAGCAGATGACAAAGTGGATTCATAGAAATACCGTATGGTTATATAGCGCGGGAGAAACGTGTGAGTTCCTCGTTGGCAAGAATGGTTTCACCGAGGCGACTGTTGGTTCCCTTGCGCACAAAGGTTCCGCTCATTTTGATGGCGTTTGTCATGGCCTTGGCGCTGGAACGCCCGTGGCAGACAATGGCCAGGCCCTGAAGACCCAGCAAGGGGGCGCCGCCGTATTCTGCATAGTCAATGGTGCGGGCAAAGCGCTTGAAAGCACCCTTGGCCAGCATGCCGCCAATGGCGGGCAAAACGCCGGACGTAAACACCTTCTTGAGCATACGCACCAGAGAGGTAGCCAGCCCTTCGCTCATTTTAACGACAACGTTACCGACAAAACCATCGCAGACAACCACGTCGATATTGCCAATAAAAATGTCGCGCCCTTCGGCATTGCCCGCAAAGTTGAGGTTCTGGGCCATTTTAAGCAGGTCGTAGGCTTCCTTGACCTGACTGTTGCCCTTACCCTCTTCTTCGCCAATGCTGAGAATGCTCACACGCGGGGAGGCATAGCCCAGCAGGTCACGGGCAAACGCGTCGCCCATGAGGCCAAACTGGAACAGATGGTAGGGGCGGCAATCCACATTTGCTCCCACATCCAGCACGACCACGGGATTTTTTTCCGTGGGCAGCAAGGTGGCAAGAGCAGGACGCTCCACCCCGGGCAAACGCCCCATGATGAACATGCCGCAAGCCACCGTAGCGCCGGAATGCCCGGCGCTGACAACAGCATCCGCCGCGCCATCCTTGACCTGACGGCAGGCCACCTGGATGGACGCGTTTTTCTTGCGGCGCAGAATGTCCGAAGGCTTTTCGTTCATATGCACCACATCATCGGCCTGAACTATGTCGAAATGCACGTTGGCAAGATCGAGCTTTTCGAGCTCGGCCTCCAGCTTGGGGGTGTCGCCCACAAGCTGGACATGCAGATCATAAAGCCTCGCAGCTTCTATAGCTCCCGGCACAACCACAGAGGGGCCAAAGTCCCCGCCCATGGCGTCCACGGCAATGATGGGGCGCTCGTTCATTATTCGTTTTCGCTTTTGGCGATCACCTGGCGGCCTTTGTAGGTACCGCAGTTGGGGCACACGCTGTGCGGAACGGTGGGTTCGCCGCAGGAGCAGTAGATAACGGCAGGCACGGCCACACGATCATGGGAGCGGCGCATGCCCTTGCGGGAACGGGATTTCTTGTTTTGCTGAACGGCCATGGTAGTCTCCTTTTCCTGTCTTGCGGAATGTTTGTGCGGGTTTGGGCGGCTTGGCGCACATGCCCGCCCGCAAGACACAGCAGATTAGTAAAAAAAATTGTGATTGTCTAGTTTTTGTGCAGAGTGAGGCCGCGCAATGCCGCCATGCGGGGGTCGCCTTCTTCTTCCGTGCAGGCGCACATGCCTTCATTAAGATTAACCCCGCATCCGGCGCACAGGCCTTTGCAGTTATTGCGGCAAAGGGGTGTCGAGGGCAATGCCAGCATGAATTCTTCCCAGCAGATGGCGGCAAGATCCAACATGGGGGCGTTGCGTTCAAACACGATGCGGCCTTCGGTCACGCCATCCATATCGGGCAGGGGGGCGTAATTTTCTTCTTCGTCTTCATCATCGCTGCCGCCGGGAAGACTCTCAAAATCTTCAAAGCGCGCGGCAATGGTCACGATGGAATCTTCCGCGCAACGGCTGCAAGGCAGAACAACTTCTCCCTCAAGCGTGCCGCGCAAAAGCCAGCCGCCGTCCGTGGGCAAAACCAGAATGCGCGCGCACAGCGGTTTGCTCACGCGGCAGTCAAGGTGGAATTCCTCCATGGGTTCCTGCCAGATGGCGGGGTCGTCCAGAGTAAATTCCTTGCCCTCGGGGGAAAGGTCATTGAGAGAAATGCGATAGTTCTGCATGTGATACCTCGAAAGTCGGACTTCATACCTTTGCTCGTCAATCATGTCAATACATATTGTCAAGCGGCGTCGCAAGCCCTTCTGCGGCGCAGACCAGGCGAGTTGCCTGGGCAAGAATTTTGTCGTTTTCCGGCCCGGTCAGTTTTGATCCCGTGAGGTAGAGGGCCACAACCAGCGGTTTGTTTTTGCCTTTGTGGGTCGTGGCCTGCTCGGGATTGTTCGGTGGCAACAGTACGCCCACATCGTTGACGGTACCGTTTTCTCCGCTGCCGCTTTTGTGCGCAGAGCGCCAGCCCTCCGGCGCACCGGCGGGCGTGCGTCCCGCCCCGGTAGCGCAGCCCAGCATCCAGTCTGTCAGCTGTTTTCTGGCTGGCGCTTTCAGCAGGTTGCCGCAAAGCAGACCGTTCAGGGTACTGCACATGGCAAGGGGCGTTGTGGTATCGCGTGCATCGCCGGGAATGGCCGTGTTCAGCTCCACTTCCCAGCGGTCAAGGCGAAACGTGGTGTCGCCAAAGCTGCGGGCAATAGAGGTCAAGCCCTCAGGGCCGCCCAACTGGGCAAGTACAAGGTTGGCAGCGGTATTGTCGCTGTGCTGGAGCATGGCCGCGCACAGTTCTGCCACTGTCATGCCGTCTTCCAAATGCTTTTCTGTAACGGGCGACCAGGGCTGGATATCGCTTTTGGCAAAATGGATTCTCTGTTCAAGAATGCCCGGTTTGTCCCGCAGAATAGCTGACGCCGCCAGCACTTTAAAGGTGCTGCACATGGGGAAGCGTTCATTTCCCCGGTATGATAAAATTTCGTCGCCATTGCTGACACTGGCTGCCACGCCAAGCCTGCCGCCGCTTGACGCCTCAAGTTCGGCCAGCATTTCTTGCAGGCCTTTTGCGCTGATGTCGGGGCTGGCAGCGGCCAGTGCGCTACTGATGACAGGCACGCCCATCGCGGCCCCAAACATGACAACGGGCAGGGCGCAAAGGCCAGCCAGAACAGAGCGGCGGGAGTAGCGGGAGCGTGAATACATCAGCGTACCTGTAGATTCTCAAGTGAGCGGCCAACGTTGCGCATCAGCGCCCGCTGAGCAGCAGGGCGGAAGCCAGCCCCACAAACACGCAACCCGCCACGCGCTGCATCATGATCTGCCCGCGCTTTGAACGGTTGAACCATACGGCCAGACGGCCCCCAAGGGCGGCCACAGTCCAGAAAACCGCGATGGTAGCCAGCATGAAGATGCCGCCGAGGCTCAATACCTGCAAGGCCACGCTGCCCCGAGCGGGGTCGCAGAATTGCGGCAGAAAAGCCAGAAAAAAGAGTGAAACCTTGGGGTTGGTGACGTTCATCACTATCCCCCGGCGGTAGAGCGTCATGTAGCCGGGGAAGTTGCTGCCAGTGCTGCTGGCGGCCCCTTCAGCCACATCGGTTGTGGATGCCCCGGCGCGGAACGAGAGCCAGGCAAGCCACAGCAGATAGCCCGCGCCCGCGACTTTGAGCAGGGTAAAGGCCAGGGCCGAGGTCTGAAAAATGGCGGCAACACCCAGCGCAACTGCCGTGGTGTGCACGCACAGGCCTGTAACAAGCCCCAATGTGGTGATTATGCCAGCGCCAACGCCAAAAAGAGCAGATTGGGTGAGCACAAAGATATTGTCCGGACCGGGCGCAATGCTAAGCAGCAGGGCGGCGGCAAAAAAGGCCATCATTGCATCAGGTGTCAGCATGAAGCACGCTCTCCATCAAGCAGAAATTGTATTTTTTGGGGGCGCGGGCGTGATTTGACGGCCAGTTCAAGCCGTAACGCGTCGCCTTTGCAGCCGCAGGCCCGGCTGGCAAGCAGCCGGACAGGTCGCCGTCCCCGCGTGTAGCGCGCCCCGCCGGGAACCTGCCCATTGTGCTGTCCCAGTCGGCGCTCCATGTTTGTGGTGATGCCGCAATACAGTGTGCCGTCAGCGCACTCCAGCAGGTAGACGAGCCACGGGCTATCGTTCATGGCCTTAACCGCAGCGCGGCTCAGTCAAAGGCTCCGGCAAACCATGCCGTCAGCAGAAAGGAAACAGCCCAGTTGCCGATGCGCCATGTCCACGGATTGGGCAGGCGGCCCGTGCTGAATTGCCGCAGATCGCGCATAACGCCCATGAGCGTGCCTATTATATGGAAGAAGACAAAGCCGATGCCCGCAAGAAAACCAAACTGGGCAAGGCAGACCATAAAGAGGGCAAAGGTCACGCTGGCGGCAAGGCAGCCTGTCTGGTCATTGCCACCCATCCACACGCGGCCAAGGTTCATACCGCCGAGGCCCCCGGCCTGGCCGAAGGTTCCACGGTAGAAAAACCTGCTGCGGTACTCCTGACGCCCCGACTCCGCCTGGCCTGAACCTGTGCCCGCTCCATCCCCATAGGGGCCGAAGCCGGGGGCACTATCCCACCCATTGCTCTGCGCCCTGGCATTGCCTTGCCCTGTTGTGTGCTGGCCGGCATTGCGCGGGTCTTCATGGTCGTGCAGAATTTCCACATCAACCACGCGCGGCGCGCCCGTTTTGCCCGCATCACCCTCGGGCAGCGCAGCCTGTTCAGAAGTGTCGGGTTGGTCATGCCGCGGGCCGTTTGGGGGAACAGTCATGCAAAATCTCCTCAGGGCGCAAAAAAAGGTTGGGCAAGCCCTGCGCCTGCTGTGTTTGTGCCTTCTGCCAGCTATGGCGTCAAGGGGCGGCTTGCCAACAGCCCGCGCTGGTACTACTGTCTGGCCGTGCAACTCCGGCGGCTGAGCCGGAATCAAAGGAGACGTTTATGAAAAAAATAGGTTCTGCAATCCTTTTGGCCGCAGCGCTGGCCCTGGGTTCAGGAATGGGTGCTACAGTTCAGGCGGCTCCCGCCAAAAGCGCCGAGCAAACGCTGGATGAAGCGTGGACTGCGTATAATATCGGTCAATACAACAAGGTTGTGCAGATGGTGCAGCCTCTGGCCAGCGATGGCAATCCCCGCGCCCAGGTGCTGCTGGGCCGCTGCTACGAAAACGGCCTTGGCGTGACGCAGGATATGGAAACCGCTGCCAAGTGGTTCCGCATAGCTGCGGAGCAGAATTACGCCGAGGCGCAGGTGCAGTTGGGCTATCTGTATGAACTGGGCGCCGGGGTTCCCAAAAACGATACCGCCGTGGCCGATCTTATGAGCCGCGCCGCCACTGCTGGCAATGCGGAAGCCCAGTTCAACCTTGCGCTTTATTACAGCCAGGGACGGTATGGGTTTGCCAAGGATCCGGATCAGTCCTTTGCCTGGGCCAAGCGTTCTGCCGACCAAGGCTTTGCGCAGGCGCAGCGTTACGTGGGCGCATGCTATGAATTTGGCGTAGGTGTGCCTGTAAATCCGTCAGAAGCCGCTGCGTGGTACAGCAAGGCCGCAGCTCAGGGGCTTGAAAAGGAAGGCAATATCTTTAACACCGAACGCGTGTACACCATGCCGTAAACGATAACACTTCTTTATTGCAAGACGATGCCCCCGAGTTATCCTGACCGGGGGCATCTTGTTTTTTTGAAAGAAATCACTGCATAGACTCTGCCCATTGCCATAAAGGTCAGAATCGTTCATGTTGAGGTATCCGTTAGTCTTGGCTTGTGCAGGCATGAGTGCGTTTTACCCTATTGCATATCCGAAACATGACGATAAAACTGAAAACTGCTCCTTTTTCAGAACGGGCGTCAGGTACCGGGAGGCACTATGAAGCTGGGTCTTTTGACGAAGATGTCGCTGTACATCCTTATTCCATCCATGCTTGGCCTGGCCCTTGTGGCTGGCATAAGTCATCGCATGTCTGAAGATGCGTTGCGAAAGCAGACCCGGCAGGATATTGCGGCCATTCTGAAAGGGCAGGAAGTGGGCCTGAACGCGGTCTTTGTATCCATGAAGGAAGCCCTTGCCCAGATTGCCGAAAATCGCCGCCTTCGCCTCTTTCTTGAAGCTTATGCCAATGGCGCTCCCATTGACCACAACAACGAGCTTTTCCTCAGCGCCCTTGAAGCCCTCAAAAACTTTACCGCTGTCAACAGCAACATCGCCACGTGCGGCCTCATTGCGCCAGACGGCAAGGTTATTGTGCACAGCAAGAAGGGCGACACGCAGAAATTCAGCAACACCATTGGCGAGGATTTTTCAAAGCGTGTCTACTTTATCAACGGCATGAAGGGACAGATCAGTTCTATCGGGCTGGTCAGTGTGGCCACCAAAAAAATGACCACCATCATAGGCATGCCCGTTAAGGACAAAGGCAAAATCGTAGGCGTTATTTACGGGGGCACAGACAACGACAAGCTGGCCAACGCCACCACAAACATGGTTGATCTTGGTGATGTGGGCCTGGCATTTGTTATCAATACGGAAGGCGTGATTGTACAGCACCCCGACCTGAAGCGTATCGGGCAGAAAGAAACAGGCTCGGCCTGGGTGGCGGAAGTTCTCAAAAACAAAAAAGGCCGTCTTGAATTTGTGAATGCCGAAGGGCTTGAAAAAATTCTGTATTATACAGATATGCCCGATGAAGGCTGGATATTGTGCCTGGAGCTGGACAAAACCCTCCTTTACGAACCCATCAGCGACATGCTGGTCAATAACGTGCTGACGGCAGTGGCTTGCGCCCTTGTGGTAGGCATCGTCATCTTTTTGAGTGTGCGCAGTATCGTGCACCTGCTGGGTGGGCTCTCCGGCATTGCCGAGGCCATTGCTGGCGGCAGGCTCGAATGTTCCGCGACGGAGGAGCGCCTGCTGCGAACTTCTGAAAAAAGAGGCGACGAGTTCAGCGTACTTTCATTTGGCATGGAACGCATGATGGGCAACATCAAACGTCTGCTGGGCGAAAGCGAGGAAAAAACCGCTGCGGCGCACAAGGCCACAGAACAGGCCCGCCAGGCAACGGAGCGCGCAGAGCAGGCCGCCATACAGGCGGAAAACGCGCGCAAGGAGGGCATGCTCGCTGCTGCGGGGCAGCTCGAAGGCGTGGCGGATATTCTTGCTTCGGCTTCGGCGCGGCTTTCAGAGCAGATAGGGCAGTCAGAGAAGGCTGCCTCCGAATCCGCACAACGCCTTGCTGAAGCGGCCACAGCCATGAACCAGATGAACGCCACTGTGCAGGAAGTGGCCCGCAACGCTTCGGCTGCTTCGTCCACCTCCGAGGAGACGCGCAGCAGCGCCGAAAACGGTTCAACAATTGTGCAGCAGTCCCTGCAAAGCATTGGTCAGGTGCGCGAGATTTCGCACGGGCTCAAGAGCGACATGGCGGAACTGAACGACCACGCTCAGGCCATTAACCGCATTATGAACGTGATTTCTGATATTGCTGACCAGACAAACCTCCTTGCCCTCAATGCCGCCATCGAGGCCGCACGTGCGGGCGATGCCGGGCGCGGTTTTGCCGTGGTGGCGGACGAAGTGCGCAAACTGGCAGAAAAAACCATGGCCTCAACCCATGATGTGGGCAATGCCATCAAGGCCATCCAGACCAGCACGGCCAAGAGCGTGGATGTTATGGAAGTTGCCTTGCGGCAGGTGGAGGTTGCCTCTGATTTTGCGGGGCAGTCTGGCGAAGCGCTCACCCACATTGTCAACAGTGTGGAGCTTGCGGCGGATCAGGTGCGCGCCATTGCCACCGCCAGCGAGCAGCAGTCTGCTACCAGCGATGAAATCAACCAGACCATTGTGAAGATCAATGATATCTCTATGCAGACCGCCAGAGCCATGGACGAAGCGGCTCAGGCCGTGACGGATCTTACGCGTCAGGCCAAGGCCCTGAGCGACCTGATTGCAGAAATGAAGCGGGGATAGCGCATCTTGCATATTGAAAGGGGCAGCCCGGCTGATTGGTGCCGGGCTGCCCCTTTATGCGTTTATTACAAGACTGGGCGGTCAGGCTGGCCGCCAGTCCTTGATGGCAATATCCACCGAGGCGATGCCGTTGTAGGTGTCGATGCGGGGGGTGTAGGCCACAAGAATGTGTTTGTTGATGAGCGACGCGGGCAGTTCGTCAGCCATGCGCCAGGCCTTTGCAGAAAGGGTAATGCCGCTGGCGCTGTCCGTCAGACGCAAAAGCACATGTTCCCTGCTGCGCCCAAGAAAAGAACGTTCTTTGACCAGCAGCGGGGGCGACTGGAATACCGGCTCGGGATTTCCGGGTCCAAAGGGTTGCAACAGCTCAAGTTCCTTGAGAAAGTTGTGATCGCCCGCCAGCTTGAAGCTCAGTTCGCATTCCAGCGTGATGCTGGGAAGCAACGGGTTGGGGCCAAGCACTTCTTCCGCCACAGCGTCAAACCGGGCGCGAAATTCTTCCAGCCTTTCCGGCGCAAGGCGCACGCCCGCCGCCTGACGGTGCCCGCCAAAGTTCAGCAGGCAGTCTGCCGTGCGGGTCAGGCCTCCGTGCAGATCAAACTCGCGCACGGAACGGCCCGAGCCTTTGAGGCTGCCCTGATCGTCGCACACAATGATGGTGGGGCGGTAGTAATCTTCCACAATGCGCGAGGCCACAATGCCCACGATACCGGGGTGCCAGTCCTTGCCGTAGAGCACAAGAGCTGCGCGCGGCCCGCGCGAAAGTATGTCTGATGCCTGCGCCTTGGCTTCTGCGTAGATGCGTTCTTCTTCCTGACGGCGGGCCAGATTGAGTTCGTCCAGTTCCTGCGCCATGCCCGCGGCGGCAACGTGATCTTTTTCGCGCAGCAGGCGTAGGGCCAGCTCGCCCTTGCCCATGCGCCCAGCGGCGTTGATGCGCGGCGCAAGGCGAAAAACCGCCTGCCCGGCGCTCAGTGCCGCAGCGGCGTTCATGCCGCTGGCAACTTTCAAGGCAGCCATGCCGGGCCGCTCCGCCCGCGCAATGCGGGTAAGCCCGCCGCGCACGAGCACGCGGTTTTCTCCGGTGAGGGGCATGACATCGGCAAGGGTGCCCAGCGCCACCAGATCAAGGCAATCGCCCATGTTGTGCTTTTTGCCCGTATGTGGGGCCAAGGCGGCGTTGACGCCCCCCATAAGGTAAAAGGCCACGCCCACGCCTGCAAGGTGCGGGTAGGGCAGGTCTTCTGCGGTGCAGATGCGGGGGTTGCAGATGGCGTGGGCAGGGGGCAGCTCTTCGGGCGGCAGGTGGTGGTCGGAAACAACCACTGTCATGCCAAGCTCCCGGGCGCGCTGCACTGCCTGCACATCTGAAATGCCGCAATCCACCGTGAGCAGCACGCCGCAGCCCTGGGCGGCCAGAGCCTCGATATGCGGCACGTTGAGGCCGTAGCCTTCGCTGCGCCTGTCAGGGATATGCCAGTCCGCGTGGATGCCGTGGCTTTCAAGCACGTCCAGCACCAGAGTGGCGGCTGTCACTCCGTCCACGTCATAATCGCCCCAGACTGCCAGCTTTTTTCCGGCCAGCAGTTCTGAAGCCAGCAGGCTGGATGCCTCGGGTAATTGGGGCCAGCGGTCAGGGGGCGTGAGTGAATCAAGCCGGGCGGACAAAAAGGCGTCCATGGCATCCCTTTCGGAAAGGCCACGCCGCCAGAGAATCTCAAGAAGAAGGGGCGAGATGGAGAGAGCATCTGCCCATTGCCGGGGCGGCGTGGGGCAGATGTTTTGCACAGGCTCGCGGATCAGCCAGTTTTTCAAAGCGTTAGCCCGCCGTTTTGGGTTTCTGCGCGGCCCCGTTTTGTGCGGCCTGAAGTGCGGCGCGTACACCTTCTATGCGGTCGGCGGGTACGAGCTGTTTCTGAATAAGCCATGCCAGGAATTTGAGCGAGGTTTCGTGCCGTGGTGCAAGCTCAAGCGCTTTCAGCAGGTAATCAACGCACTGGCTGATGTCCTTGAGTTCAAGCAGCACGCGCGCCATGTTCATGTACAGGTTTTCGTCCGTGGGCGAAAGCTCAAGGGCGCGCTGATAGTATTCAAACGATTCCTGCAACATCTTGCTTTTGCGAAGATTGATGCCAAATTCATTGAAAAGGTGCTTGTGCTCTGGCTCAAACGCGGCTTCGAGTTTTACCAGACGCTGAAAAATGTCCTGCGCCTTGGCGTTGTCGCCCCGCTCAAGATAGGTCAGCCCAATGCCAAAGTTGGCCCGCACGTTTTCTTCATCCACCTTGAGGGCGCGCGTGTATTCAAATTCGGCGGCAAAGTTCTCGCCATTTTCGCGATGTTCGTCGCCGTTATCAATACTGCGCTGCATCTCCTGCATTTTGGGGAAAACGGAATTGAGGTAAAATTCCGGCTCGGGCGAGAATTTGGCAATAAGCTCGTCCAGGGTGATTTTGCGCTTGGGGCCGCTGGGCACATAGTTGGTATTGAGCGGCTGGCAATCAATTTCCTTGCCGTGCTGCTCAATAAACCAGAAGGTTTTTTGCACGGTCTTGCGCGTGGTCGTGCCAGTACCCACCCTGCGGACTTCCTGAGTGGAGAAGACCCCGCGAACATCGGTTTTGCCGTTGTTGTGGGAATCGCCTTGCGCGCTTTTGGGCGTTTGACCGGCCATGCTCATCCTCAATACTTCTTTATGTGTGCGCGGAGGCCATTTCCTCCGTAATCTGCCGGGCCATTGCCAGCGGGTCCGGCGCAGCCGTGATGGGCCTGCCCACAACCAGATAGTCAGCTCCTGCCGCAATGGCCAGAGCGGGCGTCATAACGCGGCGCTGGTCGCCAGCGGCGGAACCCGCAGGGCGGATCCCTGGGCAAAGGCAGCGCAGGCCAGGGCAACTGGCCTTGATGGCTGTAGCTTCATGCCCGGAGCAGACCACGCCGTCAAGGCCCCACGGCCCGGCCTGACGGGCCAGAGCCAGAGCAAAATCAGCCGGTGAGGCCTCTATGCCGGGCATTTCGCCGGGTGCAAAACTTGTAAGCACGGTCACGCCAAAGAGCAGGGGGCGCTGCCCGGAAACTCCGGCTGCCGCCTCTGCCGCAGCGCGGCACATGCGCTCGCCGCCCTGACAGTGCAGGGTCAGCATGTTCACCCCTGCCGCAGCCGCAGCTTTGACAGCCTGCGCCACGGTGTTGGGAATGTCGTAGAACTTCAGGTCAAGAAAAACACTGAAGCCCATTGCGGACAGTTCTTCCAGCAGGCCTGGGCCTGCGTGGGTAAACAACTCCATGCCCACCTTGCACCAGGGAACCGTGCCGCGCAGTTGGCGCGCCAGTGCAAGTGCAAGCTGTTTTTCGGGCAAATCCAGAGCGACCGCCAGTTGCGGCCTGTGCTGCTGCGTGGGCATGTTGCTTCCTGTGCTGCTGCTCGCGGCCAGAAATCCGGCTGTACGAACAAAATATGCGGTTTCAGGTCTTTTGCCCCAACGCGCATGCCGTGCTGCGGAGGGGGCGGATCATTCTTGCTGGCGGTCTGCGGAGCAGCCCATAGCAGAATTTTTCAGTGCCGATCAGAGCGCATCAGCCAGAGCGCATCAGCGGTTGAGAATCTCATCCAGCAGGTGCGGATTGCGCGCAGGTGCAAGCCCCGCCGCCACATACACCGCCCGCAGGGTATCGTAGGCCTGATCCAGATTGTCGTTCACAATGACTGAATCATACCAACGGGCCTGAAGAATCTCTGACCTCGCGTTGACAAGGCGGCGTGCAATGGTTGGCTCGTCATCCAGCCCGCGCCCGCGCAAACGGTTTTCAAGTTCGTGCAGGCTGGGGGGCAGGATAAAGGCAAACGTGGCTTCCGAAAGGGAAAGCTTGAGTTGCGCCGCGCCCTGCACGTCAATGTCAAAAAGCACGTCCTGGCCCTGATGCAGTTTTTTCTTCACCGGGGCAAGCGGCGTACCGTAAAAATTGCCGTGAACCTCGGCCCATTCTGCAAAATAGCCCTGGACGCGCCGTTGCTCGAATTCTTCGTGGCTCAGAAAAATGTAATCCTTGCCGTCCACTTCGCCCTGACGCGGTTGCCGCGTCGTGCACGAAACCGAGTAGCCAATATGCGGAAATTCCGCCAGCAGGCGTTTGACTAGTGTGGTCTTGCCTGCGCCAGACGGTGCGCTCAGCACCAGTGCTATGCCTTCGCGGGGCATCAGTCCCCTTCCTCTTGCGCAAAGCGCTGACTGATTGTTTCCGGCTGGATGGAGGAAAGTATGACGTGGTTTGAATCCGTCACCAGAATGGAGCGCGTTTTGCGCCCCTGGGTGGCGTCAATGAGCCTTCCCTCAGCCCGCGCGTCTTCGCGAAGGCGTTTCATGGGCGAGGATGCAGGGCTGACAATGCCCACAACCCGGCCCGCCAGCACATAGTTGCCAAAACCAATATTGATAAGACGTTCGCGAGGCATGCTTATTCCAGATTCTGAACCTGCTCGCGGCATTTTTCCAGTTCGTTTTTAAAATCAACCACCATGCGCGAAAGCTGTACGTCAGGCAGCTTGTTGCCGCAGGTGTTGATCTCGCGGAAGCACTCCTGCAAGGTAAAATCGAGCCGCCGCCCGGCATCGCCGCCGGTTTGCAGCAGGTCGTGCAGCCGCGCCAGATGCGTGTTGAGCCGCGTGAGCTCTTCGCTCACATCCAGGCGGTCAGCCAGAATGACGGCTTCCTGCAAAAAGCGTCCTTCTTCCAGCTCCTGCCCGTTCTGGGACAGGGCCTCGCTCAGGCGTTCGCGCAGGGCATTGGCGCGTTCTTCCTTGATATTGGGCGCGCGGTCGGCAATAAGGCCTGTCCATTCTTCCATGCGCAGAATGCGGGAGTGCATGTCGGTGGCAAGGGAGCGGCCTTCGGCGGAGCGGGCCTCGTTCCAGTCTTCCAGCGCAAGGGCCAGGCCTTCTTCAAGGCAGCGGGCGGTGTCTTCGTCCAGCTCCTCGCCGCTGTCGCCCCAAAGAGAAGGGATCTGCAACAGCGCGTTGAAGTCTGGAACATAAGCCTCGCCGCGTGCGTCTGCCAGCGCCTGCAAATTATCAAGCATGGCAGCGGCCTGCACCATGTCAAAACGCATGGCTGGGGTGTTGCCCGGCGCGTACTGCAAGACCAGGCTCACATCCACGCGCCCGCGCGAGGCATAGCGCCGCACCACTTTTTCAAGGCGCGGTTCAAGGCTGCGTATAGAGAGAGGCAAACGCCACTTGAGGTCAAGATGGCGACTGTTGACGCTTTTAACCTCCCACTGCTGGGTGGTGTAGTCGTTTTCCACCAGGCAGCGGCCAAAGCCGGTCATGCTGCGGAGCATAGCTTCCTTCCTGCTAAAGATATGCGTCAGTGTAGAGCAAGGGGCTTGCGAATGCAACAAATGCCCTTGGCCCGGCGCTGTGGGTATGCATTTTTTATTTTTAAAATCAGTGTATTATGCCTGCGATCCACCGGAATTTCCGCTACAGCCGCCGCAGCCGCCGCCAGCCGCGCAGGAGGGGGGCATGCCTTTGCCCATGGGGCGCACCGGGCCGGGCTTGTAGGGGAAAGCCCCGGTTTTCAGCGGGCTGGGGACGCACATCTGCTTTTCTGTGGCGGGGGAATTGCACTTGGGGCAGGCAGGAACTTCATCGCCAAAAACAAGATCTTCAAATTTATTGCCGCAGGCCGTGCAGACAAAATCGTACATGGGCATGATTATTCTCCTGATTCGTTGCCGGAATGAAACCCTTGCGGCGGCATACCGCAACATGGGGGCGCCAGAATAATTACTGTTGAAAATGTTCTGAAGCTTGCGCAGGCCGCTGCGGTCAGAAAGCGACCAGCCTCCCAGGCGCGCAATTGTGCGGGCCAGGGGGAGTCAGGGGCTTGCCCACATGCTTTGTGTGCATATATAAGTATATATACGGTCAAGGCAAGGGCGGTGTTTTGCCGCCCGGCCGCCGCGCAACAACCGGTCTTGGCGACCGCGTTAACGGGCCGCTCCCCGTTTGGAGGAAAATATGAAAAAAATTCTGGTGCTGGCTGGCGACTATGTTGAGGATTATGAAATCATGGTGCCTTTCCAGATGTTGCAGATGCTGGGCTATGAAGTGCATGCCGTCTGCCCCGGGAAAAAGGCCGGAGAAAGCGTGCGCACGGCCATCCATGACTTTGAGGGCGACCAGACCTATTCTGAAAAACGCGGACACAACTTCGGCATCAACTACGATTTCGACAAGGTGAACACCGCTGACTACGCAGGCCTTGTTATTCCCGGTGGCCGCGCCCCGGAATATCTGCGCCTGAACCCCCGCGTTCTGGAAATCGTGCGCGAATTCAACGACGCCAAAAAGCCCATTGCCGCCGTGTGCCACGGCCCGCAGATCCTTGTGACGGCTGGTGTGCTGAAAAACCGTAGTTGCACCGCCTACCCTGCGGTCAAACCCGATGTGGTGGACGCCGGGGCCACCTGGTGCGACTTTAACGAAACACTCACCAGCGCCACTGTGGACGGCAACCTTGTTTCTGCCCCCGCGTGGCCTGCCCATCCCGCCCTGATCGCCGAGTTTGTTAAGCTGCTGGGCGCGAAGATCAGCATCTAGCCTGTTTGCAGGAGGCCTGTAAGGGGTCTCCGAAAGAGCAGCACGGGTTTGTACAGATAAAAGAAAAGGAGAGCATGGCTCTCCTTTTCTTTTATGAAGTGTACAGCGACACTGCATTTATTTTTGCTCTATCAGCTCCACCACCAGGCCTTTTTCAGTGACAGCCACGGGCCGCGCGGGCAACAGCCCGGCATCCGCGACGGGGCGTTTGCCCTGCGTTGGCAAGCGGATGGAGCAGGCGGCATAATATTCGTTCACGCCTTTCACTGAGTTTTTCTTGTTCTTGCCCGCAGATTCCGGCGTGGGCGCCGCTGGTGCGTCAGCGGATACATTTGCGGGTACGCCTGTGGAGTCCGCAAATGCCTGCGGATTGTCAGCCGCCACCAGCATGCGGGGCAGTTTGAGCTGCTCTGCCAGAAATGCCTGCTGTTTGCAGCCCACGGCTTCGCGCAGGCGGGCCGCGCGCTCAAGCTTGAGGCTGTGGGGAATCTGCCCGTCAAAGCGGTCTGCCGCCGTGCCGGGCCGTCGCGAATAGGGGAACACGTGGGCGTAGCTCATGGGCAGGCGGTCGATCAGCTCCAGCAACTGGCGCATGTCGTCTTCCGTTTCGCCAGGAAAGCCCGCGATGATATCCGCGCCCAGGCCCATGATGGGCCAGTGCGAGGCCAGCGCGCTCACGGCATGCTCCAGCATGGTGGGGGTGTAGTGGCCGCGCCCCATGCGTTTAAGCACCGCCTGACTGCCGTGCTGCAAAGAAATATGCAGGTGTGGGCAGAGCATGCGGCAGGCAAGCAGGGCGTCCAGCCCTTGCTGATCGAGCTGGCCGGGTTCCAGCGAACTGATGCGCAGGCGGGCCTGCCCGGCAAATTCCGGCGCAAGAGCCGCGTCAAGCGTGCGCAGCAGGTTCCAGAAGTCGCCCGTATCCGTGCCGCGTCCGTACTGGCCCAGATTGATGCCGGAAACCATGATTTCCGCATGGCCTGCCTGCAACAGACGGCGCGCCTCGGAAACGATTTCGTCCACCGGGCGGCTACGCGGTTTGCCCCGCGTAGAGGGAACAATGCAGTAGGTGCAGCGGTGGGCGCAGCCATCCTGTACTTTCAGCACCGGGCGGGCGCGCTTGAAGGCGGAAATTTGAAATGGCGGAAAGGCCTGCTGGCTTGCCTGCGCCTCGGTCTGCGCAGGGTTTGCTGCGGCAACTGTGGCCGCAGGCGGGGTAGCCTCCAGCTCCCCGGCGGGTGGGGTGATGCCCTCGCCGTCAAGGTCG
The DNA here is from genome assembly GCF_019422935.1 of Desulfovibrio sp. Classification (NCBI taxonomy): domain Bacteria; kingdom Pseudomonadati; phylum Thermodesulfobacteriota; class Desulfovibrionia; order Desulfovibrionales; family Desulfovibrionaceae; genus Desulfovibrio; species Desulfovibrio sp. The sequence continues at coordinate 231,794 of NZ_JAHZCJ010000001.1, forward strand.
GCCCATGGGCCATGCAGCAGGCGGCTTTTTTCTTCCTGCGGCACCAGCAGGTCCGGGGCGGCCCAAATGGCGCCGGGGCGTGGTTTGTAATCGGCAAAGAGCCGCGCCGCGCAACCGGTGAGAATCAGGCGCGAGGAGGGAGCCTCCCTGCGCAGGCGGAACACGGCATTGCGTGCGTCCCTCTCGCCCTTGGAGGTGATGGCGCAACTGTTGACGCACACCACATCCGCCTCGGCAGGGGCGCTGCATTCCACGCCGCCCTGGGCAAGCCAGGCTTCGCGAAGTGATTGGGTTTCGTACTGATTGACCTTGCAGCCAAACGTGACCAGATAAAATTTCCAGGCAGACATGGCGCAGATGTACGCAAAAGCGCTTGCCTTGACAAGCCGGGGGCGGCTAGGGTGCCTTCATGCCAATATTGCTGCTTTTTATTTTTTTGTGCTGTGCCCATGTCGCGCAGGCCGAGACGGCTGCGTCATCCAGTGCGCCCCCCAGTGCGCCCGCAACAGCGTCTGCCAATGCCGCGCCCACAAGCGGTACCACTGGGGCGGCAGCTGCCAATGGCCTCATTGACGCCGCTGATCTGCCCGCCGGGCTTGATGATGCCGCGCGAGTGGATTTTTATTGCCTGCGGCGGGCCTATCCGCAGATCGCAACCATGACGACGGACGCGCAGGGCCAGTGGCTGGTGTTTAACGATGGCCGTCGCGTGCTGTATGACGCTGCGCCGGGCGCGGCCCCCTTGGCTGGCTCGCAGGAATCAGAGTGGGTGGTGAGCGTGCGGGCGAGCATGGCCGAGCCGTATCCTCTGGAGCCGCGGCGGCCTGATACTCCTCTGGGTGTTTCGCCGGGGCGGCGGCGCTCCTACGATCTGCTGCAAGCCCTTTACGGAACCACGCCCAAGACTGTCGGGGGGCATCTGGTTCAGGCCCGCCTGCTGGGTCAGCACCTGCATCTTTCGCCCGCTGCGGCGCAAGCCATGAACAGGGCAAACGTTCATCTCGCCCCTCAGGCCGCTCAGGAGCCTCGCCTGAAACCCCTGCTGAAAATGGACGGCGGGTTCGCCTGGCGGCGTATTGCGGGTGAGAACCGCTTGAGTCCCCACGCCTTCGGCATTGCCTTTGACATCAGCCCCGGCATTGCCACCTACTGGCGCTGGAGCAAACTGCGCCCGCACCCCATGCAGCAAAGCTATCCCTCCGTCATTGTGGAAGCCTTTGAAAACGAGGGCTTTATCTGGGGCGGTAAGTGGCATGAATATGATCTGATGCACTTTGAATACAGGCCGGAAATCATCTGCAAGGCCCGCGTGTGGCAGGGGCTGGAACCCTTGCCCATGCAGGAACCTTCACAGGAATCCGTACAGGAGGCAGCCCCGGATATTCCGCAGAAGCCCGCGCACAAGACAGTACGGAAGCCCGTGCAGAAGCCGGAAAAGACCGAAAATCCGCCTTCAGAGCAGCCGTCCGCCAGCCCCGCTGTAGAGGCAAAGCCTGCTGGCGACGATGCTGCCATCGCTCCGTAACGCAGCCAAAAAAGAACATTTCCCGCTCATACGGCTCGCAGGCTGATAATAAAAAGCTCCTTGAAAAAGGAGCTTTTTTGCATTTTCAGCTTTGCCATATTTGATGGAATGCGCAGGAGCCTGCATCTGCTTGGCAGGGATCAAATCAAAGCCACCCGATGGCGGGTGGCTTTGATTGAGATATCCGTGAATGGGGCGGCTTACTCGCCTCTGGCGGCGGCCTCGTCCACAACCCAGATCAGTTCGCCAAATCCGGGGCGTACCTTTTGTGCGGGCAGGGTGGGTTCGGCCAGCAGGTTGAGCGCGCGTGAAAGCACATCGTGCTTTTCCTTGCCGGTAACGAGAAACATGCAGCAGCGGGCGTTGTTGATGACAGGCAGGGTGAGCGTGAGGCGGTCGGCCTTGCGTTCGGGCACGTACTGGTCAATGACAAGGCGCTTGCGTTCGGCAAGGGCGGGCGAATTGGGAAAAATGGAGCCAGTGTGACCGTCTTCGCCCATGCCCAGCAGCATAAAGTCAAAGCGGGGCAGTTCCTGCGGGCCAAGATTGAATTCGGCGCGGATCTGCTGCTCGTATTTGACGGCGGCTTCAACCGGGTCTTCCTCGCCGCGCATGCGGAAAAAGTGCGTGGCGGGAACCATGCTCAGCAGTTCGCGGCGCGCAAGCCCGTAGTTGCTGTCTGGATGGTCGGGGCCAACGCAACGTTCATCCACCCAGTAAAAAGTCATCTTGTCCCAGGGAAGACGGTCGGCCCAGTCTTTGCCCGCCAGCAGGCGGAAAAGCGGCGTGGGGGTCTGCCCGCCGGAGAGCGCGATTCTGAAAACACCCCTGTCGGCGATGGCTTCTTCGCATGCTGCCGCCAGAATGTGGGCGGCACGTTCGGCCATGGCGGCAGGATCTTTATGGATATGCACCGTAAGGTGTATGGAACGGCTGAGGCCCGACATTTTGCGGCTCCTTGAGTTTATGTAGGCTGGCACGGGCGGTGTGCGGCCCGCCAACCTCATCACTATGACACATTCGCCTGCGCGAGAAAAGGGCATAGTGGACAGGTGACTGTGAAAACTACTGAAATTCTTCCAGCAGATCAGGCGCTATGGCAAAATGCAGCATCTCTCCATTGGAGAGGCCCAGGGTTTTCCACGAAGCTTCGCAGGTAAGTTTGCGCGCCGCCACAATGGATTTGCCAAGCGGGCTTGTGCCGTCAACTTCAATAGTCCATCTGCGTTCAAACGTATCGCCCGGAAATGTGGGCTGCACGGCATTAAGAAAACGCTGCATCAGCTCTGTGCCGTCCGGCGCAAAAATTTTGACCGAAAGATCCACGTTGTTGACTGGGGTAGTGCTGATGTTCTTGCTTTGCACGTCCACCACAACAAGAAGCGTCTTTCCGTCTGAAATCAAACCGGCGCTGGCTGTGCAGGTTTTGAGAGGAAGTGTATCTTCCATGCGTTTTTTTATCTTGGCATTTTTGTCAAGAAGCAGTTGCCGTTGCGCGACCATGCGCTCCATCTGGAATTCCCGGAACTGGCGAACCAGCTCCGCGGCATTGACGATGTCGTCCAGCTTCCATCCCTCTGGGGTCTTGTCCATGCGCAGCAGCAGTGAAAACTGTTTGTTCAGCACGGGGTGGTGAATCTGCGCGGCTATCAGCGCGGTGTTCTCCGTGGGGTTCTGCAAGGTCATGGTTGTATAAAACTGGGTAAAAAAGTTTGGCGGCAGAACATACATCGGGGTTCTGAGGCGCACCAGTTCGTCAGTTTCTTCCTTGACGGGTTCTTCCTTGACGCGCGCCTGCTTGAGCAGACCAACCTGAACCATGTCGCTCAGATCACGCAACTGGTTTGGCCCCTTTTTTAAAAAGGGGTAATGCTCTGCAACAGCCTTGGCCAGGGGCTGCGAAATGGCGTCAAAGTTGATCCTCTGTGCCAGTTCTGTGGGTTTGGCCGGGTGCAGGGCGTCCTTTATCTGCGCAAAGGCAAATTCGGCAGTCTGTCTGTACTGGTAGTACCGCCAGCCGCTGTACCCGCCCACCGCTGCAAGAATAACAAGCAGCACTGCGGCCAGCGCCAGCAAGTGCTGGCGTATGAATGCCACAAGGGGGGCAATAAAGGGCAGGTTCATGGCGCTTTCCTCTCTGTGTCGGCAGCCTTGGCCTGAGATTTGTGGCCGCATTCCAGAACAGGCTCCGCGCGGCGCATGCGTCTGCGCCCGAGCCGCAAGGGCAGCGGCGTGACCGGGCGGGATTTTGCCATGTCGATACGGATAATGCCCCAGGCTCCCATGGGCAGCCATGGCAAAACCCTGTTGCAGCCGGAAAGGGCGCACGATGCATTCCATGTGCCCTGCGGTCCGGCAAGAACGCTTGCCCCGCTTATGCGGCCAGCCGAAAGGCTCCTGAGCGCCCGCCATATCTGCCACCAGCAGAAGGTCGGGCCCGGCCATGCGGTTTTGCGGCCGCCAAGCAGGTGGAGCATAAATGGAAGCGAAGCCGAGTTCCAGAATGTGAGGGCAAGGCCTGCGGAGGCCACTCGAAGCGATTCGGTTATGGCCTTGCGTGTGCTGTCGGCTTTGGGCGAGGCAAGGTGCAGCACAACCCAGTCAAATTCGTCATCATCAAAGGGCAGGTGATCATCAGCGGCGGCCAGCACTTCGGCGCGGTCAGCCATACGGCTTGCCTCGGCACGCAACTCTGGATCGTGCTCAGTGGCGGTCATGTCAAAACCGTATTCCCACAGCAGGGGCAACAGCTCGCCGCGCCCGCAGTTCACCTCAAGCAGGGTGCGGCCACGGCGAGGCCAGGGGGCAAGGCAGTGCTGCACAAGCTGCTTCTGCATATGCAGGGCATACTGCCCTGTGATATCCGACTGTCGGTCGTCCATACCGCGCCTCGCATTTGCCGTTAATCTTCTGCATATTCCACTATTTTACAGCATCTGTAAATCGGCAAAGCGCCCTGATGCGGTGGTGTTGCCGTGGCGTCAGGGCACAAACAAACCGCAACGCGGCTGCTTGCAAACAAGAGCCGCGTTGCGGTTGAAGACCGAGCCGTGTCGCCCGTATTGGCGCTAAAAATTACAGCGCGGCAATGGCCTCAATTTCAACCTGCGCGCCAAGCGGCAGCTTGCTGACCTCAACGCAGGAACGCGCGGGGCAGGGGGCCGTGAAATACTTTTTGTATACTTCGTTAACAGCCGCAAAGTTGCCCATGTCGGTGATGAACACGGTGGTTTTAACCACATTTGCGGCGGTCAGGCCCTGTGATTCCAGCAATGCCATAACGTTCTTGCAGGCCTGTTCCGCCTGAGCGCTCACATCGCCTTCCACCAGCTTGCCGATGGCGGGATCAATGGGAATCTGGCCAGAAAAGAAGAACATGTTACCGGTCTTGATGCCCTGACTGTAAGGGCCTACCGCCCCGGGGGCCTTGCTCGTGCTGATGACTTCCTTGCTCATGGCGCTTCCTTCTTCAGATTGCTGGTAATGGTTCAAGGTACTGGGCCGCCGATCTGCTGTCGGCCTGCTGCATGGTATAATCAATGGCATAACCTGCCAGCGGCGGACGGCTGCGGACAACTTGGCACAGCACCGCGCCAGAGTCAAAGCCCGGCAGCTCGTGGGGGCGTTCTGGTTTGGTGAGGCGGTTCTGCTCCGGGCTTCTGTTACGGGTTCGGTTTCAGTTTTTTACCGTGAAAGTAGTTTGAAACCAGCGCACCAGAAATATTCTGCCATACGCTGAACAACGCGCCAGCAATAGCTGAAACCGGGGAAAAATGCGCCAGCGCGAGGGCCGTAGCCAGACCGGAGTTCTGTGTGCCGACCTCAAAGCAGAGGGCGCGGCAGCGGGGTTCGTCAAATTTCCAGATGCGGCCCACCACATAGCCAAAGGCCAGGCCCAGCAGGTTGTGGCACACGACCACCAGAAAGATATTGACGCTGGCTCGAAGGATGCTCTGGGCATTGATGGCCATGATGCCAGCCACCACAATGGTGATGGTCAGCGCCGAGGCCGGGGGCAAAAAGGGGATGGCCCGTTCTGTAAGCCTGCCGCAGTATCGGTGCGCCGCAATGCCCAGAATAACCGGGATCACCACGATTTTGAGAATGGAGACGAACAGGGCCCCCATGTCTACAGGAACCCACACGCCGCCCAGCAACCATGTGAGCACCGGCATGAGCGCCAGCGCAACAACCGTGGTCAGTGAAGTAAGCGCTACGGAATACGGCACATCCCCTCTGGCAATAAAGGTCAGCACATTGGAGGCGGTGCCGCCGGGGGCCGTGCCCACAAGGATGACGCCCATTGCCAGATCGGGCGGCAGGGCGAACAGATGGCACAACGCAAAGGCCAGCAGCGGCATACAGCCGAACTGGGCCAGCAAACCCAGCAGCAGGGCGCGCGGCTGGGAAAATACCAGGCTGAAATCCTTGAGCCGCAGGGTCATGCCCATGCCAAACATGATACAGCCCAGGAGCGGCGTAACATGCGGGGCCACCCAGCGGAACAGCTCCGGCTTCCATAAGGCCAAAGCCGAGCATGCCAGAATAAGCGCTCCCATGTAACGGGTAAGTGCGTTGCCAGCGCGCTGTAAGATGCTCAACCTTTGTCTCCTGTTGCGCGGTTTTCTGCCGCGATGGTGTGAGGCGCATACTGGCAGAGAGCGTACCCGGTTGCAAGCCGGCAAAACTTGTGCTTGGCTTGGGCAAAAGGTATCGCTCAGGTACTTTCAGGTGCTGCTTCGCCGTGGCGTGCCATGCGTTCTGCATCCCCCCGATAGTTTTTTACCCAAGAGCAACAGGAATGGCAGAACTTTCCAGCCTTATGCAAATTCAGCCTTTTGTGCAGGCCTATGTGCTTGCGGTTGCTTCCATTCTGGATGCGCCCGTTACCGTGGTTGACTGCAATCTAGTGCGTGTGGGTGGCACTGCGGAATATGAATCGCTCATCAGCCAGAAGATCGCGCACAGTGCTTTTTTTGACAAAGTATTCAAGACCGGCAAGCCAGCCTTTGTCAAAAACGTGCAGAACGATCAAGCTTGCAGCGTGTGCGCCAACCGCGAGAACTGCAATGAACTCGCCGACATGGCCTACCCCATCTTTTTAAACAACAAGGTGGCTGGCATTATTGGTATTGTTGCATTTAACGAGGACGAACGTGGGCGGCTGCTGGGGAATCAAAAAAAACTTCAGGAATTTCTCAAATATATGAGCATGCTGATTGAAAGCAAGCTTGTCACGCAGCAGCATTCGCGCATTCTTGAGCACCAGCTTGATGCAGTCGTGAGCGGTGAACGCAAACAACTGGAAGAAACCCCCCTGCTTGGCAACAGTGCTGCCATACGCGATATCCTGGCCATGGTGCGGAAGATCGCCGCATCAGATTCCACCGTGCTGATCAGCGGCGAAAGCGGCACCGGCAAGGAGGTGCTGGCCCGCACCATCCACAGTATGAGCGGGCGCGGCAAGCGGCTGATGACGGTTGTGAACTGCGGGGCCATTCCTGAAAATCTGGTGGAGAGCGAGCTGTTTGGTTATGAAGAAGGCGCGTTTACTGGCGCCAGAAAGGGCGGAAGCATGGGCAAGTTTGAACTGGCCCATGCAAGTACGCTGTTTCTGGACGAAGTGGGCGAGATGCCTCTGCCCGTGCAGGCCAAACTGCTGCGCGTGCTTCAGGACAAATGCGTGCAGCGGGTGGGCGGTTCTGCGTCAATCCCGGTGAACGTGCGCATTGTCTGCGCCAGCAACCGTAATTTGCAGGAAATGGTCGCCCAGGGAACCTTTCGCAACGATCTGTATTACCGCCTGAATGTCATCCCCATCCACATACCGCCCTTGCGTCTGCGGCGTGAGGATATCCCTGTTTTTATCGAGAGCTTTCTTGCCCGCTACCGGCGTGAACTGCGCCGCGACGTACGCGGGCTTGACCCTGTGGCTTATGACGCGTTCATGGGCCATGATTGGCCGGGAAATGTACGTGAATTGCGCAATATCATTGAATATCTTGTTAACGTGGTTGAAGGCCCGCTGATACGGGGCAATGATTTGCCGCAGCATTTTTTTGCCAGGCGGTCAGGAGCATTGTCTACAACAACGCTCAAGGAAATGCTCGCGGTGCACGAAAAACAGCTTTTGGAGCGCCTGATCGCCGTAGCTGCCAGCACGGAGCAGAAAAAACTTCTGGCGCAGCGTCTGGGCATCAGCAGCGCCACATTGTACCGTAAGCTACAAGAATATAATCTGCTGCATTAGCCCTCTGAAATAGCACAACAGCCTGCCTTGTCTTTTCAAGACAGTTGCAAACAGCAATGGATTACTTTTCTCATATTTGAGAAATATGTTCTCATATTTGAGAATGAAAATAACATATTGAAATGTTAACTATTTTAACTATATTTGTTCTGGGTGTTTTCAATTTTGCATCTGGTAGCTCTTTACTCCAATGTGGGGTGAGAGCCGTGAGCGCTAGAGCCGCAAGGTCTGGGAAAGGGTATATGATTTTGGAATGAATTTTGATAGGGTACTAACGATTTTGGTCCCCCCAGAGTATTGCCAAGTGCCAGCGACCTGCCGTGCCTTACTGAAGGCCGGAATAAACCGTACACAGGAGTGTTCTATGAAAAAGGGTTTGATTTCGCTGTTGGTTACCGTGGTTATGCTGGCGGCTGGGCTGGCCCAGATGGCCCAGGCGGCGGAGCTGAAAACGTTTACCATTACCTCTGGCCCGCTTGGCGGCGATTTTTACGCCCTTGGCGGCGTTATCGGCGAGGCTGCCCGTTCGGTCATGCCTGGCGCTACCGTGAGCGTCAATACTGGCGGCTCGGTGGAAAACCTGCTGAAGATTGATGCGGGCAAGGCTGACCTTGGTACAAGCATGATCAAGCTGTACGAAGAAAGCCTCAAGGCCGAAGGCGTGTTCGCCAGCCGCAAGCCTGTGCAGAATGTAAAAATCATGATGTATGTGGCGCCCATGCCCATGAGCTACTTTCTTGTGCGTGAGGATTCCCCCTACACCTCCATTGCGGATATTGCCCGCACCAAGCCTAAAATCCGTCTGCTGACCTCCAAAAAAGGCTCTTCGCCCGCTGTGGCCTCTGAGAACATGCTCAAGCAGTACGGTTTCTCGTTTGAAGACATCAAGGAATGGGGCGGCTCTGTGAGTTACGTTTCCTATGCGGAAGCCTCCTCCCTTATTCAGGACGGTCACGCGGACGCCTATGTGGGCCCCATTGTTTCGTCCATCAACGAGCTGATCACCACCGTCAAAATGAAGATGCTGCCCATTGATCAGGCGGTTCTCGACAAGCTGAGCAGCGATGGCTACATGACCTTCACCATCAAGGCCGGGCAGTATTACTTTATCACAAAGGATACGCCGCACATGGCCGAAACCGTGGTTTTGCCCGTGGGCGCCAACCTGCCGGACGATGCCGTGTACGCCCTGACCAAGGTGCTTTGTGAAAAGCCCGAGATGATCCGCAATGTGCACCAGACCTATTCGGTCTTTGACCCCAGCAAAAGCGCTGATCATATTGCCGTGCAATACATTCACCCCGGTGCCCTGCGTTATTACAAGGAAAAGGGCTGGGTGAAATAATGGCTTCTTCCGAGCAAAAGGACGCCACAGGCGCGTCAACAAAGGTCAATCTGGCCCGCAGCGCTGTGGAAAAAGAACTTGCTGGCGAAGCAAGCAATGACTTTGGCGAAGTTGCGGGTCAGCAGGGTTTTGCCAGGCTTGTGCAATACCTCATCTTCTTTGGCTGCCTGCTGTTTGCGGGCTACCATTGCGTCACCACCATTTTTGGAATGCCGGTGGCCTATGTGCATCGGCCCATCCACGTCATGTTTGCCGCATCGCTGGCCTTTCTGGTGTACCCATCCAGCAAGAAGCGCGGCCCTGCGCCCCTGGATCTTGTGCTGGCGCTGGTGGCTCTGGCGGCTTTTGCGCTGCCAGCCATTCAGGCTGACCAGATTGCGGAACGTCTGGTCATGGTTGACGACCTGACCCTTGGGCAAACCATCAGCGGCATTACTGCCCTGGTGCTGGTTCTGGTGCTTATTCAGCGCGTTGTGGGCATGTCGTTGCTGGTGGTCTGCCTGTTGTTTCTGGCCTATGCGTTGTGGGGGAACCATATCCCCGGCATGCTCGCGCACAAGGGGTTTTCGTGGAACGAAGTGGTGGATTATCTGGGGTTCGGGCTTGAGGGCCTGTATTCTTCTGCCATCGGTGTTTCAGCCACCTATATTGCCGCCTTCATTGTTTTTGGCACCTTTCTTGAGCGCTGCGGCGCGGGCGACGTGCTCATGGATCTTGGCCGCGCGCTGACAGGCCATTATCGCGGCGGTCCTGCAAAAATTGCTGTTATTACCAGCGCCTTTTTCGGCACCATTTCCGGCTCTGCAGCCGCCAATGTTTACGCAACGGGCGCGTTTACCATCCCCATGATGAAAAAGGCCGGGTACAAACCTGTGTTTGCCGGCGCTGTGGAGGCCGCAGCCTCCACAGGCGGGCAGATCATGCCCCCGGTCATGGGCGCAGCCGCATTCCTGATGGCGGACACGCTGGGCATACCCTACCTTGAGGTGTGCAAGGCGGCGGTGATCCCGGCCTTTCTGTACTTTTTCTCCATCCTCATGATGGTGGATTTTGAGGCCGCCAAGCTGGGCCTTTTGGGGGTTCCCAAGGAGGAACTGCCCCGCATGAAGGATGTTGTCAAAAGACTCTATCTTCTGCTGCCCATTGTGGTGCTGCTTGTGATCATGATGATCGGCTACACGCCCTTCAGGGCGGCGATGGCTGCCGCTGCGTCTGCCGTGCTGGTTTCGTGGGGCGATAAAAAGTTTGCCATCGGTCCGCGACGCTTTGTTGAGATACTTTCCACCGCCGGGCGGCGCATGATCCTGATCGCGGTTGCCTGCCTTGGCGCGGGTATCGTTATCGGCGTTGTGTCGCTCACTGGCGTGGGGCTTAACCTCGCCTCGGTGGTCATTTCCATATCCGGCGGCAGCACCATAGTCGCGCTGATTCTGATCATGCTTGCCTCGCTCCTCATGGGCATGGGCACGCCCACCACCGTGGCCTATGTGCTTGTGGCAACCCTGGGGGTTCCCGCCTTGCGCGAGCTTGGCTTCAGCGTGCTTTCTTCGCATTTCTTCGTATTTTATTTCGGGGTGATCTCCATGGTCACGCCGCCAGTGGCTGTTGCCGCTTATGCAGGCGCGGAAGTGGCGGGCGCCTCCATGATGCGCACGGGTCTGATCGCCTCGCGCCTGTGCAGCGTGGCCTTTATCGTGCCGTTTTTCTTCATGTATGACCCGGCTCTGCTCATGCAGGGCGAGTGGCCGAACATCCTCCAGGTTTTTGTTACCGCCACCATTGGCACCGTTGCCCTGGCTGGCGGCATGGAACGCTGGTTTTTCCGCCCCATACCGTTGCCGGTGGCCCTGCTGTTGATTGTGGGCGCGTGTCTGCTAATTATCCCCGGCACCATTACAGACATGATTGGCCTTGGCATTGTGTTTGTTACCGGCGCGTATTGTAAAATGAGCAGCAAGGCCGTGCAGGCCCGTGCTGTTGCCTGAGGCAGAGCATTAAAGGAGATTGAAGATGGGAAAGTTGATTTATCCTGAAGGTTCCTGGGTAGCGATTGTTACCCCCTTTACCGAAAATAACACCATTGACCTTGGTGTAATGCATGATCTTGTGGATTTTCACGCCGCCAACGGCACCAGCACCTTGCTTGTGCTGGGTTCCACCGGCGAACCCACAACCCTGACCATTGAAGAAAAAAAGACCGTCATCAAGGATATGGCCAGCTACTGCAAGGGCAAGATCCATGCGTTTTTTGGCGTGACCCACGGCGACACCGAAAAAACCATCGATCTTGCGCGCTACGCGCAGGAGCAGGACGCGGACGGCATCGTTGTTGTGGTGCCGCCCTATCTGTGCCCGGATCAGGCATCCGTGCTGGAATACCTCATTGATGTCTGCCTTTCTGTTGATATCAGCGTGGGCCTGTACAACAACCCCGCCAGAGTCGTGGCCAACGTCAATGCGGAAACAGTCATCACGCTGTTCAATTCCGTACCTAACCTGGTGGCCGACAAGGAAGCCATGCCCAACGTGGGCCAGATTGCCACCATTCAGGAAGGCACTCACGGAGAGCTGCCCATCCTGTGCTGCGATTCGCCCGCCTACGCCCTGACCCTGCCCGTGCTGGCCTTTGGCGGCGCGGGAACCGCCAACGTGACAGGCAATATTCACCCCCGCGCCATGGCTGAAATGTCCCGCCCCTGGAAGAACTTTGAAGACGTGCAGCGTACCCGCAGGATTTACAACGAGCTGCTGCCCATCATGGAGGCCTGCTACGCTGCCACCAACCCTGTGGCGGTGAAGACCTTTGTGCGCCTGCTTGGCTTTCCTGTCGGTCACTGCAAGCGCCCCATGCGCGATGTCAGCCCCGAGATTCAGGGAGGCATGAAGTGGCTGATTGAAGAATTTGAGCTCAAAAAAATCTACAACCTCAAGTGATGCCTTGTCGTTATGGTTTATACCTGTCGCGGCAAACATCGAGGATTTCATGCAAGTAACAGAACTGACCCAGCCTAAATGGTACAAATTGCGCCTTGGCCCAGGCTCTGACCTGTTTCAGGGACTGCGGGATTTTTTTGAGCAACAGAAGCTTGAACGGGCCTTTATTCTTTCAAGCATTGGCTCCCTTGAAAAAATTATCTGCAACTACCCGGTAACCTGCACAACCATGCCGCCGCCGGTGAAATCCAAAACCATTGAAAAGTTTTTGGAAGTCAACGGCATCACGGGCGAAATGTGGCGCGAGAACAACCAGGTGCGCGTTCATCTGCACGGCTCTGTAACCCACGAGGGCGAAACGCTTTTTGGGGGCGGCATGGCTGATGGCGCCAAGGTGCTGGTTCAGGTTGAGATGGTAGTCATGGGACTGCTGGAACAATAAATTTCTGGAGAAAGATCATGCCTTTTCTTACCTTTACCTGCGAACACTGCAACAAGGTATCCCACCGGTTTCTGCGCCCCTCACAGGTGCGCGGCACGGTTCTTTGCCCCCATTGCAAAAAGCCCATCACTTCGGGCGGCAAGTCTGCATCCGGCTCGCCAGCGCCCGCCAGCGGCCAGCAGGTAACTTGCGCCAAACTGTAGGCGCATACACTCTTCATTCAATCTGGGTGCCCCCCTTCCGGCGCAATGGATTTGCCGGATACCCGCTGCGGGAAACCGCAGCGGCAGGGGGAGCGCGCCCCGAAAAACCAAAATTTGGCGGACACCATGCAGGAGCATGAACTTGTCGTTATCGGTGCTGGACCTGCCGGAGCCAGCGCAGGCATCTACGCCCGCAGGGCGGGCCTCAACGTGCTGCTGCTGGAAAGTGGTAATGGCGGCAGCCAGATATGCAATACGCTTGAAGTGGAAAACTGGCCTGGTCTGCCCAATGTGAGCGGGCCGGAACTGGACAAATCCTTTCGCGAGCATGCCGGGCATCTGGGTTGCGCCTTTGCCAGAGGCGACGTGCTCGGGCTGGAAGGGCAGGGCGACCGCCAGATTATCCGCACCACCAAGGGCGACTACGCGGCGCAGGCTGTCATCATCGCCAGCGGCGCTACCCATCGGCGGCTTGGCTGCCCAGGTGAAGATACGCTGACCGGGGCGGGCGTGAGCTACTGCGCTGTTTGCGATGCGCCTTTTTATGAAGGCGAGGCCGTGGCCGTGGTGGGCGGCGGCAATACAGCGGTGGAAGAAGCCCTGTATCTGACCCGCTTTGCCAGCAAGGTATACATTATTCATCGGCGGGATGCCTTCAGGGCGGACAGCGTACTGACAGGCCGCGCCCTTGCCAATGACAGGATTATTCCTGTCTGGAACAGCGCAGTGGCGAGCGTCAACGGCAGCGATATGGTCGAGGGCATGACCCTGCGCAATACTGCCAGCGGTGAAAGCTCTGAGCTCGAAGTGGCGGGCGTGTTTGTGTGCGTTGGCATTGAACCCAATGCGGCATTTCTTGATGAACGCTTTCTGCGCGCGGATGGAGGCTGGCTGGCTACGGATGCCCACCTGCGCACGTCTGTTCCGGGCGTTTTTGCAGCGGGCGATGTGCGCGACACACCTTTGCGCCAGATTGTCACGGCGGCGGCAGACGGTGCGCTGGCTGCCATTTCCGCCTATCATTGGCTGCAATCCCGGTAGCGAATTTTCAGCCCTTGCGGCCCGTGTGGCCTGCGGCTGTGCAGAAAAATAAACGCCGTCTGCGGCACAGCAGTTCGGCAAGGAGATTCCCATGCTTGCGATAGACAGAGACAGTTTTGAACAGGACGTGCTGCAAAGCAGCGAGCCGGTAGTTGTGGAATTTTGGGGCGAACAGTGCTCCGTTTGCGTGGCCATGATGCCGGAAGTGGAAGAACTGGCGAAAAGTTTTGAAGGCCGGGTCAAGTTCTGCAAGATACCCATTGCCGGAAGCCGCAGGCTCTGCATTGAACTCAAGATCATGACCGTGCCAGTGTTTCTGTTCTACAAAAATGGAGAGCTGGTTGACCGCATCGCCAATCAGGATCTGAGCGTGGAAAACATCCGGGCCAAGGCGGAATCCCTGCTTAAATAGCCTTAAAGGGCGGCGCAACGGTGCTGGCTGAGTTTTCTCCCTGACCGCAGGCAGACCAAGGACAATACAAACTGGCATGGGGCATTGGCGTTCGCTTGCTTGGCGCAAATGACCATGATGGATACTATGGATACACACGCAAAATATCTCGAAGTGCTGCGCGAAGAGCTGATCCCGGCCCAGGGCTGCACCGAACCCATTGCCATTGCCTTTGCCGGAGCGCTGGCGGCAAAGGTTCTTGGAACCTTTCCCGATCGTCTGACGGTGGCTTGCAGCGGGAACATGATCAAGAACGCCAAGAGCGTTGTGGTGCCCAATTCCGGCGGGCAGAAGGGCATTGCCGTTGCCGCCACGCTCGGCGCAGTGGGGGGGAACCCTGATTTACAGTTGCAGGTGCTCACCCCGGTTACCCCGGCGGATGCCGAGCGCGCCCGGCAGCTTGCTGCTGCGGGATTCTGCACGGTGGAGCTGCTCAAGAGCATTGTTAACCTGCATATTCAGGTAACGGCGATGGCTGGCGACAGCAGCGCCGTGGTGGAGATTGCCGAGGAGCACACCAACGTGGTGCGCATTGAAAAGAATGGCAAGATTCTTGAGGGCGGGGAATACAAGCCTGATGTGCAGGGCCATGAAGAAAGCCGCGCTTTCATGAGCATCGCCGGGATTCTTGATTTTGCGGAAAGCTGCAATATCGAAGATGTGCGCGATATTCTGGACAAGCAGATTCTGTGCAACAGCAATATTGCCGTTGAAGGCCTGAGCCACCAGTATTCCATGGGTGTTGGCCGCTCACTGCTTGATTCGCGCGGCAGCGATGTGCGCACCCGCGCCACGGCGGTGGCGGCGGCTGGCTCCGATGCCCGCATGGGCGGCAGCGATCTGCCGGTTATCATCAATTCCGGCAGCGGCAATCAGGGCATTACGGTTTCTCTGCCGGTCATTGAATACGCCCGCGAACTGGGCCTGCCGGACGAAAAGCTCTACCGGGCGCTGCTCATCAGCAATCTTGTGGCCATACACAACAAGTCGGGCATTGGCAGGCTCTCGGCCTATTGCGGGGCTGTCAGCGCCGCCTGCGGCAGCGGGGCGGCCATCACCTGGATGCACGGCGGCAGCTATCAGCAGATTGCCGACACCATTATCAATACTCTGGTCAATGTGTCGGGCATTGTGTGCGATGGCGCCAAAAGCTCGTGCGCGGCCAAAATTTCATCGGCAGTGGATGCCGCCATCACTGCCCACGATCTCTCCATGCAGGGCAAGGTTTTTCCTGCGGGCGAGGGCATTGTGAAAGGCGATGTGGAAGAAACCATCCGCAGTGTTTCCCGCTTGGCCCGCGAGGGCATGCGCGAAACGGATATTGAAGTGCTGCATATCATGATTGATTAGGCGGCGGGCCTGGGCCTGCTCATGCGTCTGGTTCTGCCCCTGCGCCAGATATACCGCCGTGCTACTTTTGCCTGCGCCATTGCGCGCCTGCCGGGTTTGTGCCTGACAGGCGCGCTTGCTTATGTGGTGGCAGGGGGGCTGGTTTGCAGTTCTGCGCAAGGCGCGTCTTTGCTGGAGCGCGAGGTCACTTGAAAAAGAATCCGCTAACGGATAGGCTCATATATTACACGAGCGCCCAGTGCATTGACGAGTCTGACGGGCCTGCGGGCCTCTCTGTCTGACCAAAAGGCTTTCTCTGTACGCTGTGGCGGCAAACCGCAGAAATCTGCGGCCTGTCGGCACAGGGCAATCGTTTTATCCGCCTGACGGAGCTGCCGTTTTGGCGGCGCAAACCCTTGGCCTGCATGGCAGGGTTTGTCATCAATCCAGCGCGCCCATTTGGCGCGCGCTTCGCCCCGCGTTATCTCAAACGCCGCAGGGCCGGAAGCGTCACCAAATTTTGAGGAGCATCATGAGTAACGAACCGGACAAGATTATTTATTCCATGATCCGCGTCACCAAGCGTCATGGCCAGAAGGAAGTGCTGAAAGACATTTCTCTTTCGTACTTTTACGGGGCCAAAATCGGCGTACTTGGTCTGAACGGCGCGGGTAAATCCAGCCTGCTGCGCATTCTGGCAGGCGTGGATCAGGCCTTTGATGGCAAAACCGTGCTGGCCCCGGGCTACACCATCGGCTATCTGGAACAGGAGCCGCTCAAGGACGAAACCCGCACCGTGCGCGAAGTTGTGGAAGACGGCGTGAGTGACCTCACCGCCATTGCCCGCGAATTTGAAGAAATCAACGCCAAGTTCGCCGAGCCAATGGAAGCGGACGAGATGGACGCCCTCATTGCCCGTCAGGCCGAAGTGCAGGAACTCATGGACGCCAAGAACGTCTGGGATCTGGATTCGCGCCTTGAAATGGCCATGGACGCCCTGCGTTGCCCCCCCGGGGACATGCCCGTTGCCCAGATTTCGGGCGGCGAGCGCCGCCGCGTGGCCCTCTGCCGTCTGCTGCTGGAATCGCCCGACATTCTGCTGCTTGACGAACCCACCAACCACCTTGACGCCGAGTCAGTGGCCTGGCTGGAACGCTTCCTTTCCACCTTCCCCGGTACAGTCATTGCCGTTACCCATGACCGCTACTTCCTCGACAACGTGGCGGGCTGGATTCTGGAACTGGATCGCGGCCGGGGCATTCCGTGGAAGGGCAACTATTCTTCCTGGCTGGAGCAGAAGCAGAAGCGCCTTGCCAATGAAGAAAGAACCGAAGCCGACCGCCAGAAAACCCTGCAACGCGAACTGGAATGGGTGCGCATGTCGGCCAAGGGCCGTCATGCCAAGGGCAAGGCGCGTCTTAACGCCTACGAGGCCATGCTTTCCCACGAAAGTGAAAAGCGCGCGCCCGATCTGGAAATCTACATTCCGCCGGGACAGCGCCTTGGCAAGGTTGTTTTTGAGCTTGAGGGCGTCAGCAAAGGCATGGGCGACAGGGAACTGATGGAAAACGTCAACGCCATCATCCCCCCCGGTGCCATTGTGGGCATTATTGGCCCCAACGGCGCGGGCAAGACCACCCTGTTCAAGATGCTCGTGGGGCAGGAAAAGCCCGACACCGGCACGCTCAAGGTGGGCGAAACCGTGCAGTTTGCCTATGTGGATCAGGGCCGCGAATCCCTCACGCCCGGCAAGACCGTGTATGAGGTCATCAGCGACGGCGCTGAAGTCATCAAGCTGGGGGGGCGCGAAGTCAACGCGCGCGCCTACTGCACGCGCTTCAACTTCCACGGCGCTGACCAGCAGAAGAAGGTGGACGTGCTTTCGGGCGGTGAACGCAACCGTGTACACCTGGCCTGCATGCTCAAGTCTGGCGCAAACGTGCTGCTGCTTGACGAACCCACCAACGATATTGACGTAAACACCATGCGCGCCCTTGAAGACGCGCTGGACAACTTTGCCGGTTGCGTGCTGGTCATCAGCCATGACCGCTGGTTCCTGGACCGCGTGGCCACGCACATCATGGCCTTTGAAGGCGATTCCAGCGTGGTGTTTTATGAAGGCAACTATACGGACTACGAAGAAGACCGTAAAAAGCGGCTCGGCAAAGATGCCGACACGCCGCACCGCATCAAGTACCGCAAACTGACGCGTTAGCCGCCCGCCGCCGCGCTGCATCTTGCGGCGCGGCGGCTTTGTATGCGGCGGTTTTCGCCGGAGGGCCAATGTCGTACACCGTCCTTTCTCCCCTGCGTTTTTTTCTTTCCGGTCTTGGCATTTGCCGCAAATCTGCCAGTGGGCGGCCTGCCTTGCTTGCCCTTACCCTCTGCTTTTTGAGCGGATTGTTTTCTTTGAGCGCTCTGGCCGCACCCTTGCCCAACACGCCAGCAGTGCCGAAGGCCGCGCGCCTCACGCCTTCCGGCGGGTTGCTTGAGGTGGAGCAGCCAGCGCCTGTGGTTTCCACCGATGGCGCAAGTCAGGTGCGCGTGGTGCTGCCCGCCGGGGCCGAGAATTTTCAGGTCTCCATACCGGGCCATACCATCGTGCGCTGGGCGTTTTTGCCCCAGACTCTCGATCAGGGCGGCAATCTTGCCAAACTGCGCGAAGAGCGCCATCACGCGCTGATGACCCTCGCGGGCAAGCTTGAGGCCGTAAAGGCCCAGCTGGCCCTGTGGGAAGGCGCGCCCGTCGAGGGCAGCTTTCAGGATATGACCCAGCGCGAAAAGCGCGTGGCCGAGGTAGTGCCTGCCCTCAGCTACGAAAAGGCCGAGCTGGAGCGCCGTCTGGCCCTGCTGAAGCAGGAGTTGCAGCAGTTGCCGCCAAGCCCCGAGCTTGGGCAGACCGTGCTGATCACCCTGCAAAAGCAGATATCCGCAACAACGCTGCCTGTACGTTACAGTTATACGCTGCGCAATTGCGGCTGGCGGCCTGCCTATGTTTTTGACGTGCAGCCCGACAAGGGCAAGGGCGATGCAGTGAGCGTGCGCTTTATGGCCGAGGTGTGGCAGTTTTCCGGCATGGACTGGACAGACACGCGCCTGACGCTTGTTTCCCGTGGGCAAGGCCCGCGTGAACCCATGCCTTTGCCGCACTGGGTGATTGACTCGCAACCTCAGCCCGTGGCCCAGCCCCTTGCCAAGGCGGCCCCGCGTATGCTGATGACAGCCGATGCCGCCATGTCCGAAGCTGCTCCTGCCCCTGCCGCGCCTGTAGAAGCCGACACCAGCGGTATGTACGCCGCCTGGACGCCCGGAGAAAAGGGCTTGCCTGAAGGCCGTTCGCGTCTGCTGGTGCTGGCGGATGAATGGAAGGCCCCCTTGCAGTGGCTGGCGCGTCCCTCCGTGGGCGACAGCCGCGTGTGGCTCATGGCGTGCCATACCCTGCCCGAGGGACAGGCCTGGCCTGACGGCCAGGCGGAGTTCAGCGTGGACGGGCAGAGCGTGGGTATGGGGCAGTTCCGCCCCAAGGGCAACGAGGTTACGCTCTACTTTGGCGCTGACCCGCGCGTGCAGGTCAATGCCGCCGCCGATCTGCGCCAGCGCGGCGAAAAGGGCTTTATCGGCAAGAGCCGTACCTGGACATGGGGCTGGACGTATACCGTGCGCAACACCCGCGACAGGGCCGTGACCGTGCGCCTTGAGCGGCCCATGCCCATGCTGGTGGATCAGGGCGTTACCGTGACCTACCGCGACAAACCGCAGGCCCAGCAGGATGCCAAGGAACATCTGCTGTTCTGGAATGTGGATGCGCCTGCGGGCGGCAAGGCCGAGGTCAAGCATGAGTTGACCATCACCTCGCCTGTGGAGATTGAGTTGAATCCCGATGCACCCTAGTTTTCGGAGGCGGTAAGATGCGTTACGGGGGCGGATTCCTTCCCCGAAAGCCCGCGTCCCTGAACAATTATCCTGAGATATATCGGCCTGATACAAAGAAAGCCCGCGTTGCAGTGACGCGGGCTTTCTGTCTTTTTTTTCGGCATGCTCAGTAGAACAGGGGCTGCAGCGCCAGCCAGAGGGCAATACTGGCAAGCGTCAGCCCTGCCAGCCCTTCAATGAGTGGAATGCGCTTTTCCAGCGCTCGCTGCGCGCCGGGCAGGGATATGGCGGCGGCAAGGGCTGCGTCCCAGGCAAAGACCAGCAGGGTCATCCACAGTCCGGCAAAGGCCTGCTGCGGCAGGGTGGCGGCGGGGCCGAGGATTACTGTCATGAGCGTGAGGTAAAAAACGGCGTTTTTGGGGTTGAGCAGGGCAGAGCCAAGCCCCGTGAGCAGTTGCCTGCCGGGAGAAAGGGGGCTTGCATGGCCTGTGGCGAGGCTGCCTGTCTGGTTAGGCGAAGGTTGGCTTGGCGCATGCTGGTCTGGTGTGGGCTTGCTGTTGGCGGCCTTCCGGCTGGCCCGCAGCAGCAAAAAGCCCAGCCATGCCAGATAGGCCGCGCCTGCAAGCTCCAGCAACCGGTACAGGGCGGGCATTTGCCGCATGACCGACCAGCCGGAAACCGCCAGGCAGATATACAGGGCATTGCCCAGGGCGATGCCTAGGCAAATAAACAGCGAGCCGCGCAGCCGATGCCGCACGGCATGCCCAATAATGAGAAAAAAATCCGGGCCGGGGCTTAGCAGGGCTAAAAAGTGCGCCAGAGCCAGCGCAGGAAAAGCAGCGGGAATCAGTGTGGAAACAGACATGGGTGGTCTCCTTGCGGACAGCACACCCTCTTTTTATTTGCGCGTATTGTACGAATGTGACCGCCCCCGCTGATAGCAGCCGGGCGTGACGGAATAAAATTTTACAAACATGCGGTGAAAGTGGCTTTGATCAACATAGCCAGCCGCAAGGGCCGCATCGGCAATGCTCTTGCCCTGCCGCAGCATGGCGCGGGCCTTTTCCAGCCGCAGGCAGTGCAGCCACGCCTTTGGCGGCAAGCCTGCGGTGCGGCGGAATGCGCGCGAAAAGCTCTCACGCCGCAGGCCCGCCCTGCGAGCCAAAGATGTAACGGGCGCATGGTCTGTGGCAGGCGGGCCGTTTCCATCTGCCATGGGAGTGCTGTCGGCAGTCAGCAAAAAGTCTGTGACGGCAAGAGGATAGTCCACCTTTTTGCCAGCATGTTCAGCACTGTTGGCGAGGCAGCCGTATGCCTGTTGAGTCTGTCTGAAAAGAGCCGTAAAGCGCATTTCCGCATCATCAGCACCGTTGCAAAAAGCCTCCATGGCGGCAATCCCCTGTTGAAAAAGCGCCGGGTCGCGCACAACGGGCATTGTTATTTCATACGCTTCGGCAATGCCCAAGGGGCGGCAGATATTACGCGCAAACCATGCCGCGTCAAAATAGGCCATAAGGTAGCTGCGTGCCTTGCCATGCAGGGGATTGCAACTGTGCGGCAGGCCGGGGGCAATCAGGGCGATGTCGCCCTTGAGCGCCTCATGCGCTTGCCCCATGAGTGTAAAGCAGGTGCCGCCCTCAAGGATAAGGCCGAAAGAAAAAGCTGAATGGAAGTGCTCGGCGTAGGGCTGGGTGCTTTGCAGCGTGGTGCGCACCTCAAGATACGGATACTTGTCCGGAGAAATGAAGGTTTGCTGTGGGGCTGAAGGGCGGGGGGGCATGGCTTTTCACCGTTTGCAGTTGATGTGCCTGCAAGTGTAGCCACAGCCATACGGCATGGCAAGCGGGTGCCGCCAGGCAGACGGCAGGGGGTCAGGCAAAGAGGTGCACGCGCACTGCTGCGCCACGGCGCAAACCGCCTCTGGACATATCATCGCTGCCGGGCATGGTTATCCAGCCGTTCATGTCGCGCAGCACGGCGGTTTTGCCAGTACCAGCGGCAACGGGCCAGGCCGTCACGCGCCCATGCTCACGCCGCAGCATCACAGGATAGTGGGTGGGGGCGTTTCCCTCCACAGGCAGGGCAAGGCCAATACGCGCCAGTACGGAGGGTTGCCGGTTCATATGCTGCGGCAAGGTCTGCTGCCCGGCGAGCCTTTGCAGCAGCGGCGCCAGAAAAACCTGCGCTGCCAGCGCAAGGCTGAGTGAATGCCCCGGCAAACCCCATATGGCTGTCTGTCCCACGCGCGCAAGGGTAAGCGGGCGCCCACTGCTTACCCGCTGGTCATGCCCGCATATCTCGCAGTCTGGCAGGCCTGCTATGGCCTGGGCGCTGAAATCGCGTTTGCCTCCGGAAGAACCGCCAATAACCACAATAACGTCGCAGGGCGTGGGGCCACCCGGCACGGCCGCGCGCAGATGCTGGCCCAGAGCCTGCGCATTGTCCGGCGCAGTGCCGAGGTGCAGGCAGTTTGCGCCCAGAGAGGCGGCAAGCCCCTCGAGAAGCAGGGCATTGGTATTGCTCTGGCAGGCGGCAAGACCGCTCTGCGGGGCAGAACCGCAAAATTCGTCACCAGTGGAGAGAACTCCCAGCACGGGCTTGCGGTGCAACGGCACATCTTTGAAAAACTGCGCCAGCAGGGCCATATGGTGCGCACCAAGCCTCGTTCCCGCCTGCGCCAGCAGCGCGTCCTGAGGCATGTCCGCACCGGGCGCGAGGATATTTTCTCCCTCTGCGCACGGGGCGGAAGCTGCCACCACTGGCGGAACATCCCTTGAGTCTGCCAGCTGATCCCCCAGTGTCGCAAATTCCTGCATAAGCACGGCGTCAGCGCCTTCGGGCAAGGTACTGCCCGTGTAGACCCGCCATGCCTCGCCTTTTTGCAGCGTACCGGCACAGGCCCGGCCCATGCGGCTTTCGCCTGTCATGTGCAGCAATACCGGGGCTGCGGGGCTTGCCCCGGCAACGTCTGATGCGTGCACCGCATAGCCATCGCGTGTGGAGCGGCGCGTGGAGGGGCAGGGAACGGGCGCGTGCATATCTGCGGCAAGCACTCTGCCGAGGGCAGCATTTATGGATACTGGCTCAGCCTGCAAGGGGCTTGCTTCGGTAACAAAGGCGGTAATATCCGCAGTTTCCCGCAGGCAAAAATACAGGGACACGCCTTGACCTTCCTTGTGGGTGCTTTTCGGTGGCTGGATTCTTTATTTTTTTGTAACTATAGTAATTTACAATGAAATTGTAAATATTGTTATATTTTAGTATATTGAAAAATATTTAAAGTGGTGAAAAATAACACATAGGCTTGACTGCACAAACCGATTTACCTAAGCTTTGTTCACGCAAACAATAAAAACCATGAAGATTGTCAGGTAATTGTTGCGCATAGCCAGACGGTTGCGCGAATACACATGTCTTCCATGCGGTATCCCCCCCACCGCTTACGGGCAACATCTGGCGCAGGGTTATTCTCTTCACCTGTTCTCAGAGTACAAGATATCAGGCAGAATTGAAAAGAGCACATTGTTCACTGCGGGAATAATGTGAAAAAAAGAACAAATTTGTATCAACTTTCAGTCTGAAGTTTTGAGCCAGCCTTGGCTCATATTCGGCCCAGATTTGGCCTTTGCTTGGCCCAGATATCGCTCAGGCTTGGCCTAGGCCGCCAACGAGTTCTGGCGCACACGGGCAGATAGTTGTGGATTGCCGGAAATTGCCGCCTCCGTAAAGACGACGGCTCTGCATAGTAAAGGAAGGGGTGCTATGGCTTTGCTCAAAAACACAATTGCAGGTGATGTTCTGCCGCTGGCTTCTCCCCCGGCCACGGTGCGCAGTTACGATATCCTGACCTACAGCAACGGCAAGGTTTCGCCGTCCGTATTTTTGTCGTGCCGGGAGCAGACGCTGACCATGCATGTCAACGGCGTACCCTTTGTGCGCGTGGCCTGTTCTGGGCAGCATTTGCGCTACCTTGTGCCGGGATTTCTCTATTCCTGCGGCCTCATTGAAAACCTGCATGACCTCGCCGGGGTGGACGTAACGCCCCTGCCTGCCGCCGCCTCCGGGGCAACGCCTCCCGATGGGGCGGAAGAAGTGCGGGTGGACGTGCTGCTGCGCGAGGCCTGCTGTAGCAAGGCGGCCGGTTCTACGGAGCAGGCCGCCCCCAGGCTCACCATCACTTCTGCCATGGGCTGGAACATCCCCCTGGCTGCCAAAAAGTTGCGCCGCATGCCGCGCGCGGAAGTTCCCAGCTGGGACCCGCGTGTCATTCTGCGGGCCGCGCAGGAGCTGGAAGAACGCTCCGAAGTATTCCACCAGACAGGCGGCTGCCACAACGCAGCACTGCTCAACAGGCAGGGCATGGTTTTTTATTGCCTTGATATTGGCCGCCACAACGCCATTGATACTCTTGTGGGCTACATGCTTGTGGAAGGTCTGGACCCCGCTGACCATATGATCATCAGCAGCGGGCGCATTGCCTCTGAAATAGCGCAAAAGGCCGTGCGCATCGGCGTGCCTGTTTTTGCCTCCCTTTCTCGCGCCATGTCGCGCGCCGTGGATATGGCGCGCGCAACCGGGTTGACTCTGCTGGGCAATGTTAAGTCCGGCAGCATGCACATATATCATGAAAACGGGCAGCTTGTGCTGCCATGATGCCGTTGTCGATCATGACAAGGAGCGCTGTATGGCTGATATGCTGAACAAACTGAAACGTGCCGATGAAGATATGCTGCTCGAAAACCTTTCGCGCCGCGGATTCATCAAGGTAACTTCCTGCGCGGCCCTTGGGCTGGCCACGCTGCAAGCTTCCGAGGCTCTGGCCACCATGAAGGCCTCGCCGCTGGTGATTATGGAAAAAGCAGCCGGCATGATCGTGGGCGACCCCACCTTGTGCGTGTGCTGTCAGCGGTGCGAGCTTGCCTGCACGGAATTCAACGACGGCAAGGCCGACCCCAAACTTGCGCGCATCAAGATAAGCCGCAATGCCATGTTTGGGCCGGAGGGCGGGCTGGAAAACACCACCAAGGGCATTTACGGCTCAGGTTCGCTGGTGATTCAGGATACCTGCAAGCAGTGCCCGCACCCGGTGCCCTGCGCCACGGCCTGCCCGCAAAATGCCATCATCGCCCAAAAGGGCACGGGCACGCGTATGGTGCTCAAAGACCGTTGCGTGGGTTGCCGCCTGTGCCAGAAGGCCTGCCCGTGGGGCGTGATGACCTTTGATGAAGAGCAGGGCAAGGCCGACAAGTGCTTTTTGTGCAATGGCGCGCCCAAGTGCGTGGATGCCTGCCCGGCAGCCGCCCTGCGTTATGTGCCGTGGAGCGACCGCACCCGCGAGGCCACCACGCGCGGTTCGTTCTCGCTTATGGTGCCCGACGACCGCCGCGCCGCCTGCAACGCCTGCCATGTGGAATCGCCCGGCGGGCCGCGTAACCTCAAATACGAGCAGTAGCGCGCACCCCTTGCACCTTGCAGAGCGAGGCGCAGCGGGCATTCACAGGAAGTACGCTCCATCAGCGAGCCGGAGGAATTTATGGCAAGGAAATTTGGCGGTTATCAGGGCAAGGGCCTGCGGGTCAATCTGAGTACGGGCCGCATCACTGTTGAAGACACCTATCAGTATCTTGACCTTATTGGCGGCACGGGCCTTGGCTACAAGGTCTTTTGGGACGAAGTCCCACCCAAGACCAAGGCTTATGACGAAGCCAACAAGATAGTTTTTGCCGTGGGGCCGCTGGCCGGTACGGGCGCTTTGTGCAGCGGACGCACGGCGGTTACAACCATCATGCCTGTTTCGTGGCCGCAGCACCTTATCGGTTCCGGTCACATGGGTGGCAACTTTGCCGAGCACCTGAAATACGCGGGCTACGACTTCCTCATTATTGAGGGCAAGGCCGAGCGCCCCGTGTGGTTGCATGTGCGCGACGGCAAGGCGTGGCTCAAGGACGCCAGCCACGTGTGGGGCCAGGGCACCCGCCGCACCTCCCGCGTTATCAGCGAAGAAGTGGGGGCAGACGGTACCGTTGCCGCCATCGGGCCTGCCGGTGAAAATCTGGTTCCGTATTCCGTGGTGGTCAACAGCCGCGCCCACACCGCAGGTTGCGGCATCGGCGCTGTCATGGGTTCCAAGATGCTCAAGGCCATTGCCCTTCAGGGCAGCCAGCCAGTGCACATCGCGGGCGACAAGGCCGACTGGGAAAAGCTCATCAACTACCACCGCACCATCATCGGCGCCAACAACCAGCATGTGGTTCCCAACTTCCCCAGCCCGCTTTTTGAGTACTGGGATGCCGGGTCCCGCTGGGTGGGCGCGCCGGGCAAACGCTGGGGCGCATCCGAAGCCCCCGTTACCCTTACAAACGATGTGCGTTCGCTCAACCGCATTTCGTACCGCACCAACAATGCCGCCTATTTTCTGGGCGATAACGTGTGGCAGTACACTGTGCGCAACAACGGCTGTTTCTCCTGCCCCATCCGCTGCTATACAGTGATGAAGGACGAAGACACGGCGGCCAAGTTCGGCGTCAGCCCCATTCAGTTCAATACTTGCGTGGGCATGTTTGGCGGGCGCGAGTGGTTCCCCAAGCTTTCGCGCAAAAAGAGCGATCTGGCGCGTCAGGCCGGTTTTGTGGGCATTGAACTCATGGACGATCTGGGCGTGTGGGAAAACTACGGTCAGCTGTTCCGCGATTTCAGCAACATGTACGAAGACGGCATCTGGAAGCAGAAGCTCGGCGCGGACGAATACAAATCCATTCCCTGGGACATGGTGGACGCCTGCAATCCTGAATTCATCAAGACTGCCGTGCACCGCATTGCCTACAAAGAGGGCGAATTCGGTCAGCTTCTGGGCATGGGCACCGGCTACATGCTTGAAAAAATGGGCATCCCCGAAGAAAAATGGAAGGACGACCACCGTACCGTCTACTGGAAGATGGGGCATCCCAAGCATCACGCCAACGAGGACGATGGTCAGGCCGGGTGCGTCATCAACACCCAGTACAACCGCGACCCCATGTGCCACTCCAACTGCAATTTTGTGCGCAGCGGCCTGCCCATTGATGTGCAGAAGCGTCTTGCCGAGCACTTCTGGGGATCTGCCGATGCTGTGGACGCCATCGGCGACTACAAGCCCACCAACAAGTACAAGATGATCCGCGCCAAGTGGTCCATCGAGCGCAAGGAACTGCACGACATGCTTTCGTTCTGCAACTGGATGGGGCCGTGGATATCCACACCCAACAAGCAGGATGGCTACATGGGCGACAACAGCCTTGAGAGCAAGTACTACCGCGTCCTCACCGGCCACAACCTGGACGTCAAGGAGCTGGACCGCTGCGCAGAGCGCGCCTTTAACCTGCACCGCGCCTACACAGCGCGCCAGATGCAGACCACGGACATGCGCAAAAAGCACGACCAGTATCCCAACTGGCTGTTTGAAGACAAAAAGAACAAGGCTCCCTTCACCAAGGGCACCATCCGCATGGACAAGGCCGATATCGAAAAGAGCCTCGACCTGTTCTACGAAGTGCAGGGCTGGGATGTGAAATCAGGCCTGCCGGGCGCGAACCATTACCGTTCGCTGGGCCTCAATGACGTGGCCGATACCATGACCAAGGAAAAGCTGGTTCCCGGTGCATAACCTTGGAGAGCCTATGAACGATCTGAATCAGGCCCAGAATCAGGCGAAAGCGGCCGCCCCCCTTGACGGGGGCGGCGCAGCCGTCCCGGAAACAGGGCCGATCGGCACCTCCCACCATGTGGAAGAGGCCGAAGGCCTCCGACTGGTGGATCAGCGCAAGGCCGACAAGGTTCTGCTGGTGGAAACACTGGCCGACTTCAGCAGTGACGAACACCTTGTGACCGCCGATGAACTGCTGGCCGCATTTATGGAGCGCGCAGCGCTTGCGCCGCCCGTTACCGTTGCCCAGGTGCGTCAGGAGCTGGAAACCCTGCCCGATCCCCGTTTTGAAGGGCCGGATTCCCAAACCGTGGCCGCAGATATGGCCCGCATCAAGGCCATGGAAAAGGCCCAGCCCGGCTCGGCCCCTGACCCGGAAGTACCGGGCCTGCGTAAAACCCGCCGTCTGCTGAGCCGCAGGCAGTTGCTGAGTTCGCTGCTGCATCCCGCTGAGGCGCTGGCCGAGCCAGGAGCTGAACCGGCGCAGGCAACGGAATCTGCACCTGCGGCAGAACCCGCAGAGGCCGCAACCGCTCCCCGCGTGGTGGAGCGCGAATACGCGGCGGCCCTGCTGGCCGAACTGCTGGCGGAAGATGAAGACGTGGCGGCTTTTACCGCCTGGGACAGCAAGGAATACTATCATTACAAGCCGCAGATGAGCAGCCTGTATGCGGGTATTCTTTCCACAGCCAACAACAGGATGGTGCAGGTCGCCAGCGTGGTGCGCGACAGCTCGCGCGACTACCCCCGGCCTGTGCCCCTTGAGATCTTTGAATACCCGCCTTTTCTTTTTGAGGCCGAAGCCTTGCAGCAGTGCCTGCGCGATATGGCGGAAACCGGGGAATACGCGGACATCAGGTTTACGGAAAGCTCCGTGGGCACGGTGTATCTGTATTCCACCCGCTACCTCGAGGAGGATTACGCCGCCTTTCTGGCGGAAAAAGAGGACGTGGGGGCCATTGCCAGCCCATAGGCCGAAGGGGCGTGTTTACGGCGCCGCCTTGGCGGCTTGCCCCACGGCAGACATGGGGCATGAAATGATGCAATGCGCAAGCAGGGGAGGATCGCCATGCGGCGCAGACAGTTTTTGAAAATATTGGGCCTCGGCGGCGTGGCCGGAGCAGCGCTTCCCGGTGCAGCCGGGGCAGCCCCCTTTGCCTATGACGGCAGCCCCGATGCCGTGGGCGTACTGCACGATTCAGTGCGCTGCATCGGCTGCCGCAAGTGCGAGGAAGGCTGCCAGAAGGTCAATGCCGACGTGCTGCCGCCTCTGGAAAAGCCCGTTGACGACAGTTCGGTATTTGAGCAGACCCGCAGGCCGACCTTCAAGGCCTATACGGTGGTCAACAAATATCAGCCGGAAGGGCATGCCCCCGTGTTCCGCAAGTTGCAGTGCAATCATTGCCAGGAACCGGCCTGCGCTTCGGCCTGTTTTGTCAAAGCCTTTGTAAAAACAGAGGAAGGCCCGGTGGTGTACAACCCCAAGCTCTGCGTGGGGTGCCGCTACTGCATGATGGCCTGTCCTTTTTACGTGCCAGCCTACGATTACAACAATGCCTGGAATCCCTTGGTGTACAAGTGCACCATGTGCGCCCCGCGTCTCAAACAGGGCTTGTTGCCCGGCTGCGTGGAGGCCTGCCCCAAGGAGGCTC
Source organism: Desulfovibrio sp. (assembly GCF_019422935.1). NCBI lineage: Bacteria > Pseudomonadati > Thermodesulfobacteriota > Desulfovibrionia > Desulfovibrionales > Desulfovibrionaceae > Desulfovibrio > Desulfovibrio sp. The sequence continues at coordinate 260,520 of NZ_JAHZCJ010000001.1, forward strand.
TGGTTTTTGGGCGGCGCAGCGACCTTGTCAAACTGGCCCGCCGCCGCATCATGGACAATCCCGGCATGTACGAAGACCACATCTATGGCGAACACGAGATGGGCGGCACCAACTGGCTCTACCTCTCGCCCGTGCCGCATGCCGATCTGGGGCAGCCGGATGTGCCCGCTGTTTCCGCGCCGGAACTTACGCGCGGCATGCTTGGCTCCATTGCCGTTATTGCCGGTATCTGGCCGGTGATTCTGGGCGGCGCGTATTCCATGAGCAAGCATTACAAAAAAATGGTGGAGCAGGCCCGTTGCGAAGGTGCGCAGCAGGCAAAAAGCCAGAGTTGCGCTGGCCCTGCTCATGCAGAAGACGGCGCACAAGCCTGCGGCTGCAAGCCCGCTGACCATAATCCTGAAAAGGGCCAGGGAGGCGGACAATGCTGAAGCCTTCGGAACTGCTGAAAAACACGCTTGGCCTGCTCAACACGCCGGGCAACATCATCACAGCCGTCATATTGTTCTGCGGAGCCGTGGCCACGGTCATGCGCTTTGGCTGGGGCATCGGCGCGGTCACCAACCTGGACGATTATTATCCCTGGGGCCTGTGGATCGGCTTTGACCTCTTGTGCGGCGTGGCCCTTGCTGCTGGCGGCTTTACGCTGGCGGCGGGCTACTACATCTTCGGCTTCAACAATCTGCGTTCCATGTGGCGGCCTGCGCTGACCACGGCCTTTTTCGGCTACGCCTTTGTTATTGCCGATCTGCTGTACGACGTGGGCCAGCCCTGGCGGCTGCCGTATCCTGTGTTTGTGTCACAGGGTACCACATCACTCCTGTTTACCGTGGGCGTGTGCGAGTTCTTTTACCTCTGCGTCATGGCGGTGCTGTGGTTTGTGATTCCCTGCGAGTGGCTGGGGTGGAAAAAACTGCGCGCCATGCTCATGAAGCTGATCATGCCGCTGGTGGCGCTGGGCATCATCCTTTCGACCCTGCACCAGTCTTCGCTGGGCGGGCTGTATGTGATGGTTCCCTCAAAGATGCACCCCCTGTGGTACTCGTCATGGCTGCCCGTGTATTTCTTTGTGTCGAGCCTCTATGCCGGGCTGAGTATGGTGATTTTTGAAGGCACGCTGGCCCACGCCGGCATGCACAAGTACATGGACGAGAACCACGCCAAGAGCTTTGACGGCGTGAGTCTGAGCCTTGCGCGGGGCGCATCGCTGGTGATGATGGGCTATTTTGTCATCAAGATCGGCGGCCTCACCCTCGACAACGGCTGGAAGTACGTGTTCAGCGGTTACGGCCTTTTGTGGCTGCTGGAAATGGCCCTGGTCATCGTGCCTGCCTTCATGTTTGCCGTGGGCGTGCGCGAGCGGCGTTACGGCATGATCCGCCTCGCTGCGGGGCTGTCTGTGTTCGGGGTCATGCTCAACCGCATGGACGTGAGCCTTGTGGCCTACAACTACAATCTGCCCACGCACCTCAAGTATTTTCCCTCGCTGGGCGAGATCACGCTCTCGCTGTTCATGCTGGTGGGCCTTGTGACGGTGTATCGCTTCGCGTGCGCCAAGATGCCCGTATTGCGCGATCACCCTGACTACAAACCCGAAGCCTGACAGGGAGGATGCCATGCAAACGGTATTTTATTCGCTTTACGCATCCCTGATGTCCGGCACGGGCTGGATGTTTATTTTCATCTGCTTTGCCCTGTTCGGCCTGCTGGGCTTTTACCTGTTTCTGAACGGCAAGGATTAGGCTGGAGCACGTTATGACAACGCTGATATCCTTTCTTACTGGCTGGGGGCTGCTCATATCCCTGCTGGGATGTCTGGCCGGGTGCGTGATGCGCCTGCGCCAGTGCAAGGCAAGCGGCTGCAATCCCTCGGATTTCTCGGCCCGCTGGCGTGCGCGCCTTGTGCCGCTTGATCTGTTGCGCGGGCAGTGGCCTGTGCGTGTGCTGGTCAACGACGCCATCTTCTGGCTGGTGTTTATGGCGCTAGTGGTGGTGCTGTTTGCCCCCGGCCATGCGGTGCTTATCGGGCGCGGCCTTGGGTTTGACTGGCCGGGCATGGCCTTTCGCTGGGCGGACGGCCTTGCTGTGCTGTTGACGCTTGGGGCGCTGGCCCTGCCGTTGCGTCACCTGCTGCTGGCCGATCTGCGCGCCGCCGCCACCAAGGCGGACTGGCGGCTTATGGCCCTGTTGGTGCTGCTGCCGTTCACTGGCCTGCTTGCCCGCTCGGGCATACCGGGGTATGGACTCTGGCTCTTGCTGCACCTTGTTGCCGGGCATGTTTTTTTGTGGTGTGCGCCCCGTTGCCAGTTTGCACGGTTGCTGCGCTGATGGTTTTTCTGATCAAAGTCCCCAAGGGGGAGTTAATGCGAACCATATGTAGTACAGCCCTCGTTTCTGCTTGCGCCATGCGGTTTGTGGCCGCCAGCGCGTTGGTTGCTGCGGCGCTGTGTTTTTCTGCTGTTGGTGTCCAGGCTGCTTCCGCGCCTCTGGCGGGCAACACCATCTACCTTGGCGGTCAGCGCGCCAAGGAACTGAAAATGCCTGTTGTGGCCTTTGACCATGCGGCCCACGCCAAGGCCAACGCCTGTGCGAGCTGCCACGCGGCTAATCCCGGCGTGGAGAAGAACAGCGCGGGCCTGCCTGTCAATATTATGCAAACGCCTGTGTTCAGTGCCTTTGCGGGAGTGAATTCCAGCGATCCTGCCGCACGCAAGGAGGCCTTTCATGCGGCCTGCGCTACGTGCCATGCGCAAAAGGGCGCTGGCCCGTCCCTTGCGCAGTGCCGCGACTGTCACACCATTGCCGATGCTGCAAAGCTGCCCGCGCAAAAGCCTTACAAGCCGCAGATGGACGCCTCCCTGCACCAGCGGCATCTGACCTCCGGCGCGTTCCCCGTAAAGGCGCAGCCCGGTCTGGCCCCCGGTGCAATTCTGGCGGAGAACGATCCCCAGCGTTGCGTGACCTGTCACCATGCCAAGGATTTTTCACCCACCTTGCCGCCAAACATTGATTCGTGCCGCACCTGTCACGAAAGTGGTCCCGGCTCGGCCCTTGCCACCAGGGATGCCGCCTATACGCCGCCGCCCCTGCGCGCCGCCGCGCATGAAGTGTGCATGAAGTGCCACGCTTCGCTTGCGGAGCAGAAGCTGCCGCACGGCCCTGTGGACTGCGCCACCTGTCATGACAAGGCGCGTTTTGAGGCCTTGCCCCGCTTTGAGGCCAGCCCCTCCATCATGACCATGGACAGACCCACGGGCGTGGTGCTGACCGACAAGGTCACGCCGCCCCAGGTGCCGCTTTCGCCGCTGTATCCGCAGGGGCCAAAGTGGCCTACGGTTATGCCTGCCGTGCCCTTTGACCACGGCCTGCACGAAAGGGCGCTCAACTGTGTGGATTGCCACCACACCAGCGTCAAGCAGTCGTGCATCACCTGTCATACGCCCAGCGGCGACCCCAAGGGCAAGAACATTCCGCTGGCGCAGGCCATGCACTCTGTTACGTCCAAAAATTCCTGCGTGAACTGCCACACCAGCCTGACCACCTCCGCGCCGGAATGCGCGGGCTGCCATACGCCAAGGCCCGTGAGCAAGAGCGGTAGCAACTGCGCCTTCTGCCACCGCGCCGCCCCCGGCGTGAAGGGCACCATGGGGCTGATGCTGCCCAGTAATCTGCCTTCGCCTCAGGCCGCCGCAGCGGCGACCACAACAGGTACGGCTGCCACCAATGGAACCGTTGGGCTGGATGCCCCGGCCCTGCCGCAAAATCTGCCCGCCCAAAATGCGCAGCAGAACGCCAAGCTTGCGCCTTCAGCAATCCTGCTGCCAGTGGACGCTGCGGTGAAGGCTGCGCAGCAGTCTGCCGACGCTTCGGAAGCAGCGCTTGCGGCTTCGGCCATTCTGTTGCCGCCGCCGGACAAAAATCCGGCTGTGAAGCCCGACCCGGCAGCCAACGCTGCTGCGGCCAAGGCCTTGCAACCTGCGGTAACGCCGCCTCCTGCCCAAAGCGCTCAACCCGCCGTTGAGGCGTCTGACGCGCCCAAGCTTGGGCCGGTCTCTGACGGTCTGCCCGAAAAGGTACGCATAGAGCTTATGAGCAAGGAATTCCGCCCTGTGGACTTTGCCCATGCGCAGCACCTGCAAAAGCTGCGGGCTGGCATTGGCCGCAAGGCCGCAGGCCTGCAAGGCATGCATGCCAAGGATGGCCTGGAGTGCGCCGCCTGCCACCACAACAGCCCGCGCCTTAAAGAGGGCATGACGCCGCCGCGTTGCGTTTCGTGCCATCCCGCGAATCTGCCCGCAGGCGTAACCACCATGCCGGACGGCAGGCCCCTGCTTAAGGCTGCCTACCACCAGCGCTGCATGGACTGCCACACCCGCATGAAGGTTGAAAAGCCACGTGCAACGGATTGTCAGGCCTGCCATATCAAGCGCGACCCGGCAGAAGCTCCGGTCTGGTAAAAGGCTAAAGCCCAATCATAAATGAAAGCATGGCGGCAAAGGGAATACCTTTGCCGCCATGCTTTTTTTATAAACTCCTGAGGCGAGTGGCCGTCTATCCACCAAACTGGATCATGTGGAAGCGCCGCAGCATGCCTGGGGGAATTTCTGAAACCCAGTGCCCGGTGCCCACGGCCCAGAGGTACACGGCGAAGAGTACCACAAGGCAGCCAACGGCAACTGTCCAGAAGGGCACGCGGCTGCGGGCCGCGGAAAGGTGGAGGCAGTCTTTTTGCGGGCAGGCCTCAATACAGGCGGTGCAGCCAAGGCATTCCGGCGAATTGACACGCGTTTTTTCGTGCACGGCGATGGCCGAAGGGCAGGCGCGCTGGCAGCGGCGGCAGCTCGTACAGGTAGCCGCGTTGCGGCGTACCGCCACAGGGCTTGCCAAAGCCAGAATGCCCAGAAACGCCCCGTAAGGGCAGAGAAAACGGCACCACGCATTGCGCGCCACCAGCGAGGCCGCCACAATGACGCCAACCACAATCAAGGTCGTGGTTGACGCCCGCAAAAAGAAAAACAGCATGCTTGAATCAGCAACCATATTGAATGGTGCGCCCATGAAAGAGTCAATTTCGTCCACGCTCATGGCAAAAAAACTGAAATAACACAGCAATGCCAGTGGAATATACTTGATGGCCTGGAGCGCCAGCTCCAGCTTGCGCGGCGGGTTGTGGTTCAGACCCAGGCGCTCGCCAAGGCGGCCCAACAGGTTGGAGGCAAGGCCCACAGGGCAGATGTAGCCGCAAAATCCCTTGCGGAACAGCAAGGCCATGAGGGCTATTGCCAAAAAGAGCGTCAGCCCGGCAGGGTGCACAACGTCCCACATGCCGGTTTCAAACAGGCGGCGCGCGGCCATGAGTTCACTGATGGGCAAAAAGCCCTCCACCGAGGGTGGTTTGGGCGTGAACGCTTGGCTTTTTCCCGTGGCCCACTGCACGTAGAGGTAAAAATTCCAGCCCACCCAAACAAGAAAAATGGCGAATGCGCCCTGTACGCCGCGCCGCAGCAGGGTGGGGGTGATGCGGCGTTTGGGAGGTTTGGTCGCGTGGGGGGTATACGCTGGCGCTGTGGGCTGTGCAGCCTTTTGCGCGGAATCGGCGGATGTGTTCATGGCGGAATATCCTTTCAGACTGTTCAGGTAAACAATTGCGCCAATGGTTGTGTCACCATTGCGCATGGCTGTCCATGACCGGCATCACATGCTGGCTGTGGCATCCAGTGACGTAAGGGCGGCAAGGGGAGCGTGGTAACGGAACTGTGCGAGGCATCGCGGATAATACCCTTACGACATGAGCCATCGGGTGCCTTGTTTGCCCCTGCGCGCCGCCGCATGCGGGGCCTCCGCTGGCAGCTTGATTTTGAACGCCGCCTTGGGGTAGAATACCGGGTTATTCATGCTGTGCCTGCGTGAATTCTTTACTTTCGCGGACAAATATCGCATTGTCTGGCGACACCGAAAACAGGCTCAGGAACCATCGCATGATTCAGGTAACCAATCTTGGCAAGCTCTACGGAAGTCACCTTGTGCTGCAAGAGATCAATATGCACGTGCACGAGGGGGAGATTTTCGGCATTGTGGGGCATTCCGGCGCGGGCAAGTCCACCTTGTTGCGCTGCCTTAACGGCCTGGAACCCTACCAGATGGGCAGTGTCAAAGTCATGGGCGTTGAAGTTGCCTCCCTTGAAGGCACGGCCCTGCGTATGCTGCAAAGCAAAATGGGCATGATTTTTCAGAATTTCAATCTCATGTCCCGCAAAAACGTGTTCGACAACGTGGCCTTTCCGCTTTCGTTGTGGGGTAGCGCCAAGCGCGAAGAGCGCGTCATGGAGCTGCTTGAGCTTGTGGGCCTTGCCGACAGGGCCAAACAGCGTGTGCAGAGCCTGAGCGGCGGGCAAAAACAGCGCGTGGGCATTGCCCGTGCCCTGGCGCTCAACCCGCGTGTGCTGCTGTGCGACGAGGCCACTTCCGCCCTTGATCCCAAAACCACCTCGTCCATTCTGGATCTGCTGGAAGACATCAACAAGCGGCTCAACCTCACCATCATTATGGTCACGCACCAGATGGAAGTGGTCAAACGCCTCTGCCACAGCCTGCTCATGCTGGATGGCGGTAAAACCGTGGCCATGGGCAAGACGGAAAATCTCTTTCTGTCGCCCACCAAGGAAATGCAGGCCATGGTGGAGGACGAGTATACGCTCATCCCCGGCGGCACCAACATCCGCCTCATGTTCCCGCGCGAAATTTCGCAGCAGAGCGTCATCACTCAGATGGCGCGCACGCTGGGCATTGATTTTTCCATCGTTGGCGGCAAGCTCGAGCGCTACCTCGATGATGTTTTCGGCTTTCTTATCATCAACGTGCAGGACAAAGACCTGGACGCAGTGCTGCAGTATCTGAAAACGCAGAACCTGTTCTGGGAGATTCTGGCCTATTCTGAAAACCCGGGTGAACAAGCATGATTGAGAACATGAGCGGCCTTGCGGCCTACTACCCGCTGTGGGAGCGGTTTCTGGACAAGCTGCCGGAGATTATTACGGCAACGTGGGAAACGCTGGACATGGTGCTGCTCTCCACGCTGTTTTCGCTCATTTCGGGCTTTTTGCTGGCTATCCTCATGATCGTCACCAATCCAATCGGCCTCAAGCCCAACCGCTCGGTCTATCAGGCCGTGGATTTTGTGGTCAATCTGCTGCGTTCCTTCCCCTTTATCATTCTGCTTATCGCGCTCATTCCCTTCACCCGCTTTGTGGTGGGCACCTCCATTGGCAGCGCGGCGGCCATAGTGCCGCTGACCATCGCGGCCGCCCCCTTTGTGGCGCGGCTTATCGAAACCTGTTTTCTTGAGGTGGACAGGGGAGTCATTGAGGCTGCGCGGTCTTTTGGGGCCAGCAACACGCAGATCATCTTTCGCGTGCTGATTCCTGAAGCCTTGCCTTCCATTGTGCTGAACGTGGCTGTTATCGCCATTACGCTGCTGGGGTATTCGGCCATGGCCGGAACCGTGGGCGGCGGCGGGCTGGGCGATCTGGCCGTCAAATACGGTTACAACCGCTTTCAGGTCGATATCATGGTGTATTCGGTCATTATTCTCTGCCTTCTCGTGCTGCTCATTCAGGGCGTCTGCAACTTCCTGTACAAGATTTTGCGGTAGGGCCTGCGGCGGCGTGTGAACTTTTTTACCCTTTACCCTTGCAGGAGCGCTTATGAAACGTCTGCTTTTGTCTCTGGCCATGGTTCTGGCGCTGGCCGCCCCCTCGTTCGCCGCTGAAGACATTGTTGTCGGCGTGACCCCCTTTCCGCATAAGGACATTATGCTGGCGGCCAAGCCTCTGCTTGCCAAGGAAGGCTACAACCTCGTCATCAAGGAATTTACCGACTACGTGCAGCCCAACATGGCGCTGGCCAGCAAGCAGCTGTTTGCCAACTTTTTCCAGCACGAACCCTACCTTGACAACATGAACAAGGAAAAGAAGCTTGACCTTGTTTCCATCGGCAAGGTGCATATCGAACCCCTGGGCGTGTATTCCAAGAAGATCAAAAAGCTTGCCGACCTCAAGAAGGGCAACAGCGTTTCCGTGCCCAACGATCCCACCAACGAAGCCCGCGCCCTGCGCCTGCTCGAAGCCAACGGCGTAATCACCATCAAGCCCGGCGCGCTCGTTACCGTGGCCGACATCACCAAGAACCCCCTTGGCCTCAAGTTCCACGAGCTTGACGCGGCCCAGCTGCCCCGCACCCTTGACGACGTGACCGCCTCGGTCATCAACACCAACTTTGCTGGCGAAGCCGGTCTGGTGCCTTCGCGTGACGCTCTGGTGATGGAAGGCAGCGAATCCCCCTACGCCAACATCATTGTTGTGCGCAATGAAGACAAGGACAGCCCCAAGGCCAAGGCCCTCATGAAGGCCGTGCAGTCCCCCGAAGTGAAGGAATACATCCAGAAGAATCTGGTTGAGCGCGGCATCGTGCCCGTGTTCTAAATTCCGTTTTACAGCATAAATCAAGGCAGCCGCCTTACGGTTCCAGATGGAGCTGTAAGGCGGCTGCTTTTTTGTACGCTTGCCGCGCTTGGGCGGTCAGGCAAAAAAACGCTAGGGCAGGGGACGAACCTGCTTCAAGTCTTCGCGGGGGATGGTGTGGGTTTTGCCTGTGTCGTCCTCAAAGCTCACAGAATCGTTTTCGGGATTGATAACGGGCTTCTTGGTGCCGATGTAGATGGTGTAATCCTTGGTAACGGCAATGTACTTGGAGCCACAGGCGGTGAGCATAAAGGTGCTCATCATCAGGGCAAGGATCAGGGCGATTTTTCTCATGCGTAACATCCTCGGCTGTTGCAAAAAATATGGGCCGTTGGCGGGCTCGTTCATGACGCGGTAAAGCGCATACACCCAATCGGAATGCTTGCCAATACGCAATGCGCGCAGTATTTTGCAAGGCGTAAAATATTCTGCCGCAACAGCTTGCGGGTGCCACCACTAATAATGGTCAGCGCCACTCCACATCCCTTTTGCCATAAGGAGCAAAAGTGAGCAGTTATCCGTATAAAAAGATAGATGCCTTTACCTCGCATTTTTCGTCTGGAAACCCGGCAGCTTGTTTGTATCTTGAAAAAGGGCGGCCCCTGGCGGATAAGGACATGCTGGCTGTGGCCAAGGAACATGAGGGCTTTGTATCAGAAATGGTATTTTGCACCCCGGTTGAAGATGCGCACTATCATTTGCGCTATTATTCTTCCCAGTGCGAGGTTGCGTTTTGCGGGCACGGCACAATTGCCTGCATGTACGACCTGATCGCCAACAACCCAATTCTGCTGCAGAAACCGGAAATAACCATCAGCACAAGCAAGGGCAGCCTGAAGGTTTATAACGAAATTTCCACCTCTGACGCGGTGTTCATTACAGCGCCAGACAAGGTTGAACTGCCTGTAAAGCCACACATGGACGCGGTTGCGCAACATCTGGCAGTTTCAACCTCAGAGATCAGAAAAGATCTGAACGTGGAGTGTATTGACGCGGGCCTGCGCACGTTGATCGTACCCATTGCCTCGCTGGAAACTGTCCTCGCCATGCACCCGGATGAAGCCGCGCTGAAGCAATTTTGCATCGACAGCGAAGTGGATATTATTCTTGTTTTTAGTTCCGAGGTTGCAAACAGCCAGAATATCATGCGCACACGGGTTTTTGCGCCCCGGTTTGGCTATCTTGAAGATCCGGCGACAGGGTCGGGAAATTCTGCTTTTGCCTATTATATGCTTAAAAATTCCCTGTGGAACGGCAACGCTGTTTCAGTCGAGCAAAATGCGGAAAAGACGGCATTCAACGTGGTCAAGCTGAAGGAAGCTGCGGGCAAAGTGCTGTTTGGCGGTAGTGCGACAACCAGAATTGAAGGCAGATATTTACTCTGACCTGCGCGTTTTTATTGTCGAAAGCGGCATCTGCAAAAAAAGGACTGCGCTTGATCATGGGGCAGTCCTTTGCTTATTGGGTGTTCGTGCGTTGTTTGTAAAATGCGTGGGCAGTGTTACGCCGCCGTTTGCTGACTGGCCCTCAACTGCCGCAGATAGGCCGGATACCATTGGGTAAATACGGCTACGCCCAGGAGCAGGGTGTAGGAAATCAGCTCGTAGGCAAGTTCTGAAAAAAAGAGCTGCTTCATTTTTAGCCACGCCAGCAGGGCATTGCAGGTGAAGGCCCCACCCCAGACAGAAGTAATAATCATGTTTGTGCGCAGAAAAACAGGGGAATCCCAGAGCGCCGGATCGGTGTGATCCCTGGCGTAATCGAGGGTAAAAGGCTTGCGCATGACGACCCCTGCCCATGTGCCAAGCGCCAGCGCACCATTGGCCAGCACACCCATGTACCGCACTGTCCACATGTTCTGGAAGCCGATCACAAGTATGGATGCCGCGCTGAAAAAGGCCAGCCCCACCCACAGTATCACCCCCCGGTGCAGCTTGAGCACCCCCATGAGGATGCTGAGGGCCAGAGCGATGCCAAGGCCAAGCTCCAGCCGAAACATGCTGCCGTGCGCAATGATCAGAAACGACAGCCAGGGCGCAAATGCCAACACCAGCTTCAAGAATCCCATCATGGCATTCCCTCCGGGGAAAGGATTGGCGCAGTACCGCAATATATGCGCGTCAGGAACTATGATCCCATGCACAGGGAGATGAAACGCCTGATCCCGAATACTGTTATAGTCTTATGCCCAGTTTTTCTTCCAGCTTGCGGCTGGCAATAACAATGACCGTTGTTACGGTCAGGGTGATGGTAATGTTCAGTAATACAAAGGCAACGGGCGGCAGCTGCAAGGGCTTGTAAAGCCACATGAAGACCAGCAGGGGCGTGGGCAGATGAAAAAGATAAAAGCGAAAGCCGTTGCGCTCAAACCATGCAAAAGGAGCAAACAACTGCACCAGCGGGTACAGCCCGGCTGTGAGTAAAAACATATGGTACACCAGCAAGGCGCAAAGCAGGGACACAATCCACCCGCTCACAGGCGCGCCCGCATAGGGCCACAGCAAAACGATCAAAGCCGTGAGCCCAAGCCCCAGAGCCAGCGGGCGGGCGCGGCACAAGGCATTGAGGGCCTCGTGATTTCTGAAAGCCACAATGCCCATGTAGTAACAAAGAATGAACGAAGGCGCTTCCCACAGGCAATACCACTTGAGCCAGCCGCCATAGTTCTGCAAGCACAGTGCGGCCACCAAGGCCACCATGCCGCCGGTAAGTGCCGTGTCGCGCCCCAGCTTTTGCAGAACCCACAGGGCGATAATCCAGAAAAGGGTGATCCAGAACAGCACCAGCAAGAACCACAGATGATCTGTGAACAGGCCAAGCGCAACGGATTTCCACGTTTCAAGCAGTGTTGCGTCTGCCGGATGCCCAAACGCGGGGATGGAAAAGAGCGTGTAGAGCGGGGCTACCCAGAGCATGCCCACGCCAAACCAGGGCAGCAGGAGCCTGCGCCCCCTGTGCAGCGCGTGTTGCAGGGGGGTGCGCTTGCCGGCATCCCACGAGGCGGCAAACAGAAAGCCCGAGGCAAACATGAAACACTGGATAAGGGTAGAGCCGGAGATGGCCGTGAACAAATCCGCCCAGGGCTGCGGGGTATCCGCATAGAGCTTCCAGAACGGAAAGGGCGTGGCGTAAAACATGACGCAGTGCATGACCACAACCAGAAAAAGGCACTTGGTTTTAAGCAGGGCAATGTGGGGATAGTGCATGGAGGTCGCCTTGGTGGAAGTATGCGAAATAGCACCCTGAACAATGGCCGACAATAGCGTGACCCGCCGCGCAGGGCAAGCGGGTTGCTTCTGCGCGGCGGGTCGAAAACATCTGGACATGCGTTGGCAATGGCCGGGGAAGGAACAGGGTTTAAGCGCTGGCCTCCGCAATCCAGTTGGCGACTTCATCCTTTGTGGGCACCCTGCCCGTGCATTTTATCTGGCCGTTGACCATCACCGCCGGGGTGGAGATGATGCGCGCCGCCATGATTTCCCTGAAGTCAGACACCTTGAGCACCGAAATTTCACCGCCAGCCTGTTCCGCAGCCTTGCGCACCACGTTTTCCGCATCCACGCAACGTGCGCAGCCGGGGCCGAATACCTTGATTTCCATTTATTTTGCTCCTGAAAGTTATGCCAGGAATGACCCTGCCAGATTAAACAACCAGCCCACCAGGGTGAACATAAGCAAAAGATAGCCAACAAAAATGGCCAGCAGCTTGCCTGTCATGACCTGCCGCAACATGAGCATTTCCGGCAGGCTGACCACAACGGTGCTCATGCAGAAGGCCAGAGTGGTGCCGATGGGCAGCCCCTTGGTCAGCAGGCTTTCCATAATCGGGATGATACCCGTTACGCTGGAATACAGAGGGATGCCCAGCAGGACAGAAAGCGGCACAGACCACCATTCCCCGGCGCCAAGATGCTCGGCAAACCAGTTTTCCGGCACAAAGCCATGTAGGGCCGCGCCCAGCCCAACGCCTATGATCACCCACTTCCACACGCGGCGAAAAATGGTGGAGGTCTCCGACCATGCAAAGTCGTGCCGATGGCGCAGGGTAATGCGTGGGGAGCAGACCGGAGCGCCACCTGCACTCTTGGCTTCTTCCGCTTGCGCGGGCATGCTGGCCATGGCCTCAAGAATAAAGGGATGCAGCCAGCGTTCGGCCTTGATGGCATCCATGAGGCAGCCGCCAATGATGCCAGCGGTCATACCCACAACCACATAGGCTACAGTGATCTTCCAGCCCAGCAGGCCCCACAGCAAAACCACGGCCAGCTCGTTGATAAGCGGAGAGGTGATGAGAAAGGACATGGTGATGCCCATGGGGATGCTAGCCGTGGTGAAGCCGAGAAACAGCGGGATGCTTGAGCAGGAGCAAAATGGTGTAACCGCGCCAAAGGCGGAGCCGAGAAAATAGCCTACGCCCTTTGCCTTGCCGCTCAGATAATCACGCACCCGCTCCACGTTGAGCCCGGCCCGCGCCCAGGCGATGGCATAGATAAGCGCCACCAGCAGAAGCAGAATCTTTGCCGTGTCATAGAAGAAAAATTCCACGGATTCCGCAATGGGCGAGCCAGGGGCAAAACCCATGAGGCCCACAGCCAGCCAGTGCGCCGCAGGCTGCATGACGGAATAGGCCAGCCACCACAGCGCAGCGAGGACAGTAATCACCGCAGTGTATTTGAGGTTCCAGCCGCCAGCCACTGGCTTTTGGGGGGCCTGCTGGGAGGTATTTTTGCAGCAGCATTGTTGTTGAAGAGGCGTGTTCATGGCAGATGTCTATATTTTAATATTTGTTGAATAGTTGATATGTTGGAGCCAAAAAAAAGAGGCATTTCCCCCTACAACTTCGGCAATATGCCTGGCGCTACGCCGCTTGCCGCCCGGAACCTCTGGCATTCGCCGGGGTTGGCGGAGCAGCATTCTGACGTAAGGTAGGCGATCACCTCAAGCATCAGGGGGATGCTGGCCTTGTAGCGCATAAAACGTCCCTCCTTTTCAACAGTCACCAGGCCGCTGTGCACCACGGCCTTGAGGTGAAAGGAGAGGTTAGTGGAGGGAATATCCAGCTGACGGGCAATTTCGCCAGCCACCAGTCCCTGCGGAGCATTTTTGACCAGCAGCCTGAACAGGTCGAGGCGTACCTCGGACGACAGGGCTTCAAATATGCTGGCGGCAGTTTTGCTTTCCATAAAATGACATTTCAACATTAATTGATCTATGTCAAGGGGACGAAAAAAACTGCGGCAAACAAAAGTTCGTCGCAGCTCTTTTTAAATGAATTGATGTAGCTGAGGCTGTGGTGCGCCGTGCGCGCCACAAACAGCACAATGCTCTGTTAGGAACCGCTGTGTCCGTTGCCGTTTCCGTTGCTCATGGAGGCAATGGTCTCGCGCAGGTCGGCGGCCATCTGGGCCACCTCGCGGGCGGTGACGCCAAGCTCTGTCATGGCGTTGGAAATATCCAGCGCGATGGAATCAACCGTGCCAATGTTGCCGTTGATTTCTTCAGAGGCGGTGGACTGCTTTTCAGCCGTGGTGGCGATTATGCCGATCATGTCGGCGGTCTGCATGACCTGGGTGACAATTTCCTGCAAGGCTTCGCCGGCCTGGGTCACAAGCTCCACGCCCTGCTGTACGCTGGCGTCTGTTTCATCCATCAGCGCAATATTGCTGTGAGCGCTGTCCTGAATGCCTTTGACGGCGGAGGAAACTTCCATGGTGGCCTGCATGGTTTTTTCCGCCAGTTTGCGCACTTCATCGGCAACCACGGCAAATCCGCGCCCTGCCTCACCAGCGCGGGCGGCTTCAATGGCGGCGTTGAGTGCCAGCAGGTTTGTCTGGTCGGCAATATCGCTGATGATGCCAAGGATTTTACCCACGTCCTGCGCCTTGCTGCCAAGATCGTGCAGGCCGGTGCTCATGGTTGTGGTGTGCTTGCGCACATCGGCTATGGCTTCAATGGACTGATCGGTGATCTTCTGGCCGCTCTGGGCGCGTTGCCGGGCCTGATCTGCATTGACGGAGGCATCGCCAGCGTTGCGCGCCACATCCACTATGGAGGCGTTCATGGCTTCGATGGCGGTGGCGGTTTCGCGTATCCTGTTTTGCTGGTTGGCTGTGCCTTCGCTGGTATGGCCGATGCGTTCCAGCAATTGGTCGGATATATGGGCAAGGTGGGTGGCAATTTCGCCCGCGTTTTCCGCCACCCTGGCGACCATGGCGCCGTTCTTTTCAATCTGCCGTTGATTTTTTTTGATTTCAGTAATGTCGTTCCAGAATGTCACCGAACCCATGAGGGTATTATCCATGTCAAAAAAAGGCGTGGCAGTAACAGTGACGTAACGCAGGTTGCCTTTTTCCGTTGGGAGCTCCCGCTCAGCTACAAATTTTTTGCGGTGCAGCACGGCGCGCACTGCGGTGGTTTCGCGGTTTTCGTCATTCCACAAAAACTTGCCCGATGTCAGGCCGAGAAAACTTTGGGGCTTTGCGGTTTTTTCCAGCAGATCGCACAGATGCTGGTTAAGCCAGAGAATTTTTTTGTCTGCGCCAATAATCAGGCAGGGGGCGGCAATTCCGTTGAGCACGCCTTCTGAAAAGCCAAGCTTGTCTTTGAGTTGCGCCACCATCTTGCCAATGTCGGTGGAGAGCGAGGCAAGTTCGTCCTTGCCCTGCTGTTCAAACTCCACGGCAAGGTTGCCTGCGGCCACCTGCCCGGCATTGGCAACAAGCCGAGAAATCCGGCGAATGAGAAAATAGCGGATTGCCAGCACCGTAAAGGCAATGAGGGCCAGCAGGCCCACAGCCCCCATGATGGACGAGCGCAGCAACTGGTTTTCCATGGAGTTCCAGGCGTTGGTGACGTCAAGCTTCATCACCAGCTGGCCGAGGATTGGTTCTGATTCGCCGTGGCAGTGATAGCACCTGCGCTGGTTGGCGATGGAAAAAACGCTGCCCAGAATTTTTTTGCCGTTCTGGTCAATAAAAATGGCTTCTTCAATGGGCTTTTTGAGGCCGCGCGTGTGCAGGCCCGCCAGCTCTTTGTCCGCTTCTACAGTTGCAAAATCCTTGCGCAGGGTGGTGTCGTCCGTGCTGTAGGTGATATTGCCCGTGTAGGAGGTCATGTAGGCGGTGATATGCCCAAATTTGCTCTTGATTTTGCTGAACTCGTCGGCTGTTCCCTTGTTGTCGCCCACGACCATGGGCTTTTCAATGCCCATGTATATCAGCCCTGTTTCCATGTGCGCGCTGGAGCGGATTTCATCTGTCATAAGCTTTTTAACCCCAAAATATTCCAGGGTCATTATGCAGCTTATGACGAGAAAAGTAATAGTAACAATAGATACGGTGATTTTGAAATTAAGCGATCTGGATAAAAGCATTGCTACCCCCGAACTAGTGCGCGCCGGAAAAGATCAGTGGCTTGAATTTGAAATCCTGAATCCGCTCGGAATTATGGCATGCCGTGCAGGTTTCCACGGCAGGCTTTCTGCTGATGGATTGAGGGTCCTGATTTTCCGCATGTTCGCTGCCTGGGCCGTGGCAGGTTTCGCAACCAACATCGGCCAGCTCGGGCGTAGTTTCTATGCTTTTGAATCCGCCCTTGTTGTAGCCTGTGGTGTGGCATTCGTAGCATTTTTGAAGTTCATGCTCCTTGAGCTTGGGCTTCATGATAGCTACAGAATTCCATGAATGGGCTTTTTTGGAATGCTTGATAAAAGAATTGTACTGCTCTTCATGGCATGGAGCGCAGTTTTTAGATCCAATGTACGTTTTTGAATTGTCGGCATTGCCTGTTTGAACAAAAAATAGCTGAACAAATGCGAAGAGTAAGGCTGAAAAAATACATTTTCTTGATAAATACAGCATCATCACGTTCTCTTTGATGGTTGTTTTTGTCGTCAGCAATTTGCGCCTGTGGAGAGCTGAGCGTTGTCACTTCAAAAACCGTAAAACCATGAATCGTGAATCCGTGCGGAAACCCTATAATCCTGCGCAGGCAATGCCGCAGTAACGCAGTGCCTTTCGGCGCATTTTATTAAATGATTATACCTTGTTTGGAATTTGTGCGGCATTTCTCATTTTCGTGGGGGAAGATCGGGCCAAAGCCGCGCCAATTATGGGATGCAGTATGCACTCTATAATATTGTGACCTGACGTTGTTATACGCAAAAATTTTTAAATTGCACTAACTGAGCAAGCAATGAATAAATTAAAAAACGATAATAGTATTATTTACAGGTTTGACGCCTAGGGTCAATTAACAATACCTTTTTAATAAGTATCGGCTGTTTTACGAAAATTCGCCAAAAACAGGCTTATATAGCAATGGTTAGCATAAAAATTTTTTAAAGTGAATATGCTCACGAAAACAGGAAAGATCATGTACTGTGCAACGATATATAGAAGTTGCAGTTTGATGAATTTTTTCATTCCAATATATGAGTTTTAGAGATAATATTTATCGAATACTGCTGTTTGTTGTTGATAAATAAGAAAATGATTGTCAATTTTGTTCATTTTTTATGTGGCCGGTATGAATCTCAAATCATGAGTGCGGGTGTACGCATGCCCGCGCCAAGATCATGCTGGAGAAAACAATCTCTGCATCAATGTTGACAGGATAAATACAGATTTCGAGGGCGGATAATGCAGGGGAATGGCAGACAGCGCGGGACTTGCAATGGGCAGTATCTTAAAGGATTCAGGCTTTGAGCGGCAGGGCGGTGCGCAGTTCGTCCACGCCAGCGAGCGTTACAGAGCTCAGCGCAACGATTTGCGTTGTCCCCGCGCTCTGCAGAAAGCGCCGTGCGCGTTCCGTGTTGGCTGCATCCATGTCTGTTTTGCTGATAACGCCAACAACCGTGCGGTTGAATATGCGGGCAAAACCCGGAGGAAAGGCGGAGGTTGGGCGGGTAGCATCCTGCACAAAAAGAATGGCCGCGCATTCCGTGGCCAGGGTGATGAGGGCGCAGTAAAAACGGCGGTTTTCCAGAAATTCCGGCGGGGGAAAAACAAACTCTCCGGCGTATTCCACAGCCATGGTACGCCGCAGATCCGGCACGGTGCAGCCCAGCAGGCGTGCAACGGTGCGTCTGCCCACCCCCCGTTCGCCCATAAGCATAATGCGGCGCACGGCAGGCCTATGACCGGGTGCAATCGGTCAGGGCGTAGTGGAGCACATCGCCAAAATAGCGCAGCACTTCACGCAGCCCGGCTTCCACGCTGGCCACATCGCCGGTGAGCAGCAGGGAGCCGCCAAACCTGTCCAGAAAGCCGATCTGCACATCGGCGGCCTTGGTGGCGATATCTGCGGCAATAATCACGCCTTCGCTGGGCGTGATGGTGAGTATGCCGATGGCGTCCGTAGCGCTCTCGTCAAGGCCGAGCTTGAGGGGAATGTCGCGCTGGGGGCTGGCGATAAGGTGCGCCAGAGTGATCTGCCTGCCGGGCACATACTCCTGTATGACGCGCTGTTTCGCTTCTTCCATGGTGCGGCTGCCTGTTTGCTTGAAGGAATGTGATATTTGCGCGGGGAGCTTGGCCCCCCGCGCAAAGGGTCGCCCGAGGGCAACTCTTTAGAGCATTTCAACTTTAAAAAAGGTTAAAGGCTCTAACGCTGCACGCGAGTGCAGCGCGCCACACTGAGGCGTGGATTTTGCCGAAAATTGCATTTTTCGGCAGAATGACAACTTTGAAGTGTGAAGCATTTCAAAGTTCATCTGCTACTAGAGCAGCTGCTTTTTGAGATCGTCGCTGGGCGAGGGGATCACAATCTTGCTGACCACCGGGCCGCCGTCCGTCACGTTGGCAGCGCCAGCGTCCACGGATGACTGCACGGCGCTGACCTCGCCCGTCATGAGCACAAAGGCTTTGCCGCCCAGGCCCGCAGAAAGGCGTAGTTCCACAAGGTGCACATCGCCCGCCTTGGCTGCGGCATCAGCCGCCAGCACGCAGGAGGCCGCGGTGTATGTTTCAATAATGCCGAGAGCGTTGATCTTTTCCCTGATGGCGGTGCCGTTCATGGCAGGGATAACGCTTTCGTGCACGTTGGGGATGATAAAGGAATCCACCACCAGATCCGCGCCCAGGTGCAACCCGGTTTGCACGGAGCTGGTCACGGCTCCGGTATCGCCCGTGATGACCACAAGATAACGGCCAGGGCAGGTGGGGCGGGAAATAACCAGCTCCACATTTGCGGCTTTGACCATTTCGTCCGCCGTCTGAATGCCCACGCCGATGCTGTTCAGTTCCACACAGCCTATAGTGCGTAATTTCATGCCGCTCACCTGTTGCTTCACGCCTTGATGGTTATGATGCCGTTTTCAACGGCAGTGACCACGCCGTCAATGCTGGCGTGTACGCGCGCACCCATGGCCCCTTCGGGAATTTCACCGATGAGGTCGCCTGTTTTGACGTGATCGCCCGCATGCACCACGGCAAGGGCGGGCGCGCCTATGTGCTGGCGCAGAGGAATGCGCACTTCCGAAGGCGTATAGTCGCCTGCAAAGTGCGGGTGCGCTTCATAACCCGCAAGACCAAGCCTGCTTACAAGGCGGCTCGTGGGAATCCTGCGCTCGTCGCGGAAACGCGAGGCCGCAAGGGGTTCGCCCCTGTTTTCCCACTTGACCCCGGCGGCCATGAGTTCCTTTTTGAGCTGCGCGTTCACTTCCCTGGGCGAAAGGCCCATGGGGCAGGCGAACTTTTCGCAGATGCCGCATTCGGAGCAGAGCAGGGCCTCGCGCGCAATGGGCGAATCCACGGCCTGCCCGTCAAGCACGCGCATAAGCCGGTGCGGGTGCAGGCTGTGACCAAGCAGTTGCCGGGGGCAAAGATCGGTACACTGCGAGCACTGACAGCAAATGGTGTTGGTAAGGCGCTTGACCGTATGCGGGTCCATGACCTTGCGGCACACCACGTTGTGGTCGGGCGGCAGCACAAGCAGACCGCTTGTGGTCTTGGTGACGGGCTGATCCGTATCGGGCAGCACGCGGCCCATCATGGGGCCGCCGTCCACCACGCGGTATTCGTCAATGGTCGGCCCGCCCGCGAATTGCAGCACCTCGGCAACCCTGGTACCCACAGGCACGCGCACCACCATGGGCTTGCGCACCTCGCACCCCACAGTGAGGTAGCGGTGGGTCACAGGTTTGCCGTCCAGCGCGTGGGCCACATTGCAGAGCGATTCCACATTGCTTACCACTGCGCCGATCTGCAAAGGAATGCCGCGCTCGGGCACAATGCCGCCCAGCACTTCATAGACCATCACCTGCTCGTCGCCGGCAGGGTAAAAGTCGCCCAGTTCAAAGGCCTCGATGCGGCCCTTGCCAAGGCGGGCAACGCCTTCGCGCACACTCAGCATGGCATGGGCGTGTTTGCCCTTGAGGCAGATGATGCCGCGCCCGGCCCCTGTGCAATCCATCATGGCCTCGAGGCCGCGCACCAGAGTGTCCACCTGTGTTTCCATCAGATACGGATCGCTCATCAGCAGCGGTTCGCACGAAGCCCCGTTGACCAGCACCGTCTGCGCGGCGGCGTCGGCCTTGACGTGCGTGGGCAGGCCTGCGCCGCCCGCACCTACCACGCCAGCCGCGCGAATGGCGTCAACAATTGGTTTTCCCATGATGTCCTCTCACTGGAATTATCGCAAAGCGGGCCGCCAGAGCATTTCACTCCTGAAATGTTCGCTTACGACAGGCAAAGCCTGCCTGCTCGCATTTCGTTGCAAGGATTTTCAGGAAAACCCTTGCAGAGCAGTTACCTCATTTCCTTCGTAAACTGCCCTAACCGCACCCGCTGCAATCACATAGCCCGGCTTCAGGCTTTACTTGCACTTGGGCAGAATCATTTCCACTTCTTCATGGGGGCGGGGGATAACGTGCACGCTCACAAGTTCGCCCACGCGCGAGGCAGCGGCAGCGCCCGCATCGGTGGCGGCCTTAACAGCGCCCACATCGCCGCGCACCATCACAGTCACCAGACCGGAACCCACCTGTTCGCGACCGATGAGGGTCACGTTGGCAGCCTTGACCATGGCATCGGCAGCTTCCACAGCGCCAACAAGACCACGGGTTTCAACCATGCCGAGAGCGTCAGTCATTATAGCCATTGTAATCTCCTTTTATGTTTGCGTATGCGCGGCAGAGGCTTAAGCGTGAAGGCTCTTGCCGATCACTGCCACGGTTTCCAGCGTCACCTTCCGCAGTTCGTCGGGGTCGGTGATGCCATAGTGCTGTTTGATGATGGCGGCCACGCCGATGAGCAGGTCATCGCAGTGTTCGTCATGTCCGTCATGCGCGTGTTGCGCGCATTCGCCGTGGCCGCAGTGGTGGGCGGCGGCCTCGTCGTAGCTTATCTGGACGCCGCGTTTGCAAAGTTCATCGCGCGCGCCGGGGGTCAGAATCTTTGCGGAGTCCATCACAAGCTGATTGCCGTGGATGAACTGATCTAGATTATCAATGGTTATCAGCGTTTTTCCCATATGTGCCTCGTTCGTTCCGCAGGCGCGGGTTATTGTTGGGCGTCATTGGCGCTACGCCGCGCCGTGCCCGCCAGCGCGCTGACCACTTCCGGGTCGGGCTGGGGAATGACCACCATACGCATCAGGTTGTTGCCCAGCACGTCAGCGGCTGCGGCTGCGGCTTCACGCACGGCGGCCACATCGCCTGTCAGCACAAAGTACGATTTGCCGCCAATGCCCTGGCCCAGAACCATGCGCATGAGCGACACCGCCGCCTGCTTGACGGCCTTGTCTGCTGCTATGACGCTGTCCGCCGCGTTGCGGCATTCAACAACGCCCAGGGCCGCGCCGCCGATTTCGGCAGGCATGCGCCGCAGAACATTGAGTACCTGGCTGGACACATTGGAAACAACATAGCTGCCCGCAAGGCGCGCTTCCGTTGCTCTGGCGGCTTGCACCGAGGCGTCAACCGCCTCTCTGTCTCCCCCCACAAGGATGAGAAAGCGCCCTGCGCACACAACGGAAGCACGCACCAGCGTGACCGGAGCGGCCTTGAGCATGATATCGGCCAGCTCCGCCCCAGCGGCTATGCTGCGGCTGTCCACAATGCCCAGTGTGTCCATGAGCTATTCGCTCTCCGGGCTTTTGCCCATCATTTCTTCCTGATCCAGAATGCCCACAATGGCTGCGTCAACAGGGGATTCCTGATTGTACAGAGCCTTGCGGGCCGGGCTGCCGGTGGTGATAAGCACGCGTTCGCCAATACCGGCTCCCACGCAGTCCACCGCCACAAAACTTTCGGCCAGCCTGTTGTGGGCGAGGTCAAGGCGCTGTACCACCATGAGCTTGAGCCCGTTGAGGGAATCTTCCTTTCGCGTGGCCCATACGTTACCGACGACAATGCCTATCAGCATGCGACACCTACAGATCTTTCAAAATGGTCATGTTGCGTTCCGCCGCCGCATCCTGCGCCAGCGGTGTTACAACGGCCCCTTGGGGAGCACGCAGGGTGCGCGCGCCCGTTGCGGCGGCCTCGGCCACATGGTTTGCGGTTATAAGACAATCGCGCGTGCGCGACGCCTCCGGTGCGGCCTCGGCGAGTTCCGTCAGGCCAAAGGCCGCAAGCCGCGCTTCATATTCTTCATACAGGCGCAAAAGCGCGTCCGGGGCAGTGGCGGCGTGTGCGCGGTAAGCAAAGCCAAGGGTGCGCACCTGTTTGCCCTGCAAGAGCAGGTCAAGCACTTCGCGCTGGGCAAGGCTTGAGCCGCGCCCCAGCGCCAGATCCGCCATATCCGGGCAGGAAAGCTCAGGCAGGATGTAGAGGGCCGGTTCCTGCCCGGCGCTCTGCCCCTGAAAGCACACCTGCATGGCACTGCCGAGGCGCTTTTCCACCTGGCGGGCGAGGGTTTCGTCCCTGGGGGCCAGCACCAGAGCCACAGACGTGGGCCTGGTATCAAGCTGATCCAGCACGGCCCGCACCACGGCGGTAATAAGTGTGTTCAGTTCCACGGGCATAAGCCGCGCTCCTATAGTCATTTAAGGCTTTGAATTATATTCGTAAAAGCAAAATGCTCTAGTCTGTGCAGTTGAGGGCTATGCCAAGCGGCGTCACCAGAAAAGGATTGGCGGGCTTGAATGTGGGCACGCCGGTGTCTTTCTGGATGATGGATTCCATATCCGCGAGGCAGCAGGTGCCGCCCACAAGGTACAGGGCCGAAACCTTGCGCCCCTGAATGTGCTTCTTGACGATGGCCGCCATCTTTTCAATCACGGGCCGCACCACGGGCAAAAGTTCCTTGTGGCGGCTCGCGTCCTTTTTCAGGTCTTCAGCTTCGTCAAAAGGAATGTCGTAATTACCCGCCAGCACAAGCGAAACGTGCGTTCCGCCCGTGGGTTCGTCCGCCACGTACACAACCTTGCCGTCCTGCAACAGGGCAATGCCGGTGGTGCCGCCGCCGATATCCACGATGGCGCCGTCGCGCACCTGCAAAACGCTGTTGGCCGCAGTGGGTTCGTCAAGCAGGGCGGTAACGCGGTAGCCAGCGGCCTCCGCCACATGGCGGTGAGTTGCGCAGTCGCGCTCGCTGGTGCCGGGCGGAACGGCAATGGCGGCATTTTCAAGCTTGCGGCCAAGGCGTTCTTCCAGCTCTTCGGTCAGCTCGCGCACAATGCGCGCGCCGCCCGCGTAGTCCACCACCAGACCGTCACGCACCACCTGGGCAAAGCGCATGGCACAGGCCACAGGCTCGCGTTTGGCGTTGACCACAACCACCACAATGTACGCGGTGCCAAGGTCTACACCCACATAAAGGGGTTCCGTGGGGCTGACCTTGCGGGGATTTTCCCGGCACTGGTCAAGCGTGGCGATCAGTTTGTCCGCTGCGGCAAAGTCCATATCAGCCCCTTGAGCGCCGCACGATGACGCCGGTGACGCCGGGCTTCCAGCCTGCGCTGTTGCCTTCGTCCGCATCAATGTGCATGGCAAGTTTAAAGGAGTCGCTCACGCGCACCAGCACGTCTTCAAGAATCATGGGCCGTTCCGTATCAAGACGCACGGCGACCTTGTCCTTGTCCTTGAGGCCGAAACGTTCGGCATCATCGGTGTGCATGTGGATGTGGCGGGCGGCAACGATCACGCCCGATTCCAGGCCCACAATGCCCGTGGTGGATGCAAGCACAATGCCAGGGGTGTCCTTGGTGTCGCCGCTCTGGCGCACCGGAGGATTGATGCCCAGAATGCGGGCATCGGTCTTGGAAAGCTCGATCTGCGAAACGCTGCGGGCGGGGCCGAGAACGGCCACCTTGTCCATGACGCCCTTGGGGCCGATCAGCCGCACGCGTTCAACGCACAAAAATTGTCCCGGCTGCGAGAGCGGCCTTTCGGGTCGCAGGGCCTCACCGTACAGCGACAGCGCATCTTCGACGCTCAGATGGACGTGACGGGCGGAAATCTCCACCGGGATGGGCCCGGCGTTCATGGTTTCTTCCCTGTCGCTGCTGGCGCACTGCTCTGTCAGCACCTTGCGCACAACATCTGTCACAATGTCCTTGATCGCTTGTTCGTTCATCTTGGCTCCAGCATGCAACGGCTGCGCATTGGGCAACCGCCTTGTAAATACGCGGGAATCGGGCCGCAGGCTCAAATTCCTTTGGCGGGCGTCTTTTCATGGGCAACGCCGCGCCGTTTCCGTAGAGGCGTTCTGCCTATGGCTCCCCCGGCGCTGCTCGCGTGCAGCGCGCTGCCCGTCAGTGTGCGCCGGGGGGCCAGATACGGCAAAGACTAGGCTTCGCGCTTGGGCAGAATCATTTCCACTTCGCTGTGGGGGCGGGGGATCACGTGCACGCTCACGAGTTCGCCCACCTTTTTGGCAGCGGCGGCACCGGCGTCAGTGGCGGCCTTAACAGCGCCCACATCGCCGCGCACCATAACGGTGACAAGGCCGGAACCCACCTGGCTGCGGCCAATAAGGGTTACGTTGGCGGCTTTCACCATGGCATCGGCGGCTTCAATAGCGCCCACAAGACCACGGGTTTCGATCATGCCCAGAGCGTTGGCGGAAGCGGTCATAGCTATTCTCCTTGCGTTATTTGCGTATGTTGTTGTGCCCCTGAGCGGGTCATGCCGTTGGGGGCATTCCGCAATAACGGGCTGTTACGGTTACATTGGGCAGGCGCAGGCCAGCCCGGTGCAGCTGCTAAAGAACCTTCTTCAGCTCGGCCACAATCAGTTCTGTGACGGCGTTGATATCAATGTTGCCAGCGCCCGCAGCCGGAGCAGACGTGCCATGACCGCTGCCGGAGCAGCAGGAGGCGGCAGGGGCAGCATGGCTGGCCGCGCCGTGCCCGTTGCCGGAGCAGCAGCACTGGGAGTTGAGGTCATAGGCCACACGACGAATGTTGATCAGGTTCATGGGCGTGACGTTGTCGGAAGTGGCGCTGCCGCCAACGGCGCCGCAGCCCAGGGTGAACGAGGGGAACAGCCCGGTGCTGAGGCCCACCGCGCCCTGCGTGGCGGGCGTGTTGACCATGATGCGCGAAACAGGTTTTTTGAGGCCGAATTCGCGGATGATTTCTTCGTTGTTGGAGTGGATGGCAAGGGTGTGGCCAGCGCCGCAGTTGTGCAGCAGGGCCGTGCACAGTTCGCAGGCTTCATGCCAATCTTCCACCACGTAAAAGCTGAGCAGGGCCGTGAGCTTTTCTTTGGAGAAAGGATACTTGGGGCCAACGCCCTTTTCGTCCGAAACGAGCAGGCGCGTACCCTGGGGCACGTCGATGCCGGCGATGCGGGCAATGGTCAGGGCGTCGCGGCCCACAATGGCGGGGTTCATGCTGCCATTGCCGCGTTCCATGACGTTTTTGACCTTTTCCAGCTTTTCGCCCTGGAGGAAGTAGGCTCCCTGGGCTTCCAGCGTGGCGCGCACCTTGGCGGCGATGCAGGATTCGGTGACGATGGACTGCTCGGAGGCGCAGATGGTGCCGTTGTCGAAAGTTTTGCTGCTCATGATCTTGGTCACGGCGCTTTCGATATCGGCGGTGCGTTCAATGAATGCGGGCGTGTTGCCAGCGCCCACGCCCAGAGCAGGCGTGCCGGAGCTGTACGCGGCCTTGACCATGCCGGGGCCGCCCGTAGCAAGGATAAGATCGCAGATCTTCATCAGTTCGTTGGTGCCTTCAATGGTGGGAATGGTGATGCAGCTCACCAGATCGGGCGACACGTTGCAGCTGCGCAGCGCGCCCTGAATGATTTCCACCGTTTTGGCAATGCACTTGCGGGCGCTGGGGTGCGGCGTAAATACAATGGCGTTGCCCGACTTGAGCGAGATCAGCGACTTGTAGATGGTGGTGGACGTGGGGTTGGTGGAGGGCACAATACCCGCAATCACACCCACGGGCACGGCCACTTCCACAACCTTGGTCTCGTTGTTGGTAGAAAGAATGCCCACGGTCTTCATGTCGCGAATGCAGGCATAGACCTTTTCGCTGGCAAGCAGGTTCTTGGTCTTTTTGTCCTGCGGTTTGCCAAAGCCGGTTTCTTCCGCAGCCATTGCGCCCAGCGTTTCAGCCTGGGCAGCGGTGGCTTCGGAAACGGCCTTGATCACGGCGTCCACACGTTCCTGGCTCATCTGTGCGAATTCCGGCTGCGCCTTGCGCGCAGCGCGAACCAGTGCGCGCACCTCCTGAATGGAGAGCAAATCCTTATCGACCATTTTTTACTCCTTTTCCTTCAGAGCCGCCCGGCAAATGGCGTCTATCAGCGTTTTCTTGTCGGAGGAGACAATCTGCCCGCGCGTGAGCGGAACCTGAAGGTCTCTGGCCAACTGCCGAAGTTTGTTTATGCTCATGCCCGCGAGCTTTTCCTTGCTCGGGGGCGCGGCCTGCGTGGCGGGCTTCGCCTTGTCGGCGGGGTCAGTCATGCTTGTTTGGCCTTCCTGTGCGGCCTCTGCCGGGGCCGCCGCCTCAATCTCAATGCTGCGCGGTTGCAACAGCAAAATATGTTCAAGCTCCGCATCAGGGCGGGGGATGACATGCCGCGAAACGCACTCCGCACCTTCAATGCGCGCAATGGAGGCCGTGGCGGCGTCCACGGAGGACTGCACGGCTGCCACTTCGCCCGCAATGGTGATGGTCACAAGCCCGCCGGAAGCAAGAGACTTTTCGAGCAGGCGCACGTCTGCCGCCTTGAGCATGGCGTCGGCAGCCTCAATGGCTCCTATCAAGCCCCTCGTTTCCACAAGTCCTAATGCAAGCATGCTTTTTCTCCTTCACAGCGCAAGGGCGCGGCGCGGGTTTGTCCGTAATTGTCTGCGTTAATGCCTGATGGTCTTCACATCGAGGTCATAGCCACGCAAAATGCTCTCCATGGTCGCCATATCCCGGTCATCAAGCACAGGGTTGTCCTTGATGGGATATTCCATGTCGAGCTGGGCGTACTTGCCGACGCCCATTTTGTGGTAGGGGAGCAGATCAACACCCTTAAGATTTTTCATCCCTTTGTAATTATACAGAAATTTCCCTACGGCGTGCAGTTCTTCCGCATCGTCGTTGTATCCCTTCAGCAGTGGCATGCGGATGCGCACGTTGCTGCCGTTTTCAAGCAGCCAGCTCAGGTTCGCCAAGATGGTTTCGTTGCGCACGCCTGTGAGGGCATAGTGCTTTTCCGGATTCATGTGCTTGATGTCGAAGAGGAAGAGATCAACCACTTCGGCAAGCTGGCGCACCACTTCGGGGCGGGCATAGCCGCATGTTTCCATGGCGGTGTTGATGCCCTTGTGCTTGCAGGCCAGGAGCAGGTTTGCCACGGCTTCCGGCTGGAGCATGGGCTCGCCGCCGCCAACGGTAACGCCCCCGCCGGAGCTCTGGTAAAAGGGCCAGTCCTGTTCCACCACTTCCAGCAGTTCAGAAATGCCCTTGCATTCGCCCGCGATGGCCAGCGCCCCCTGAGGGCAGGCCTTTACGCAGCGTCCACAGGCGATGCAGTCAAGCTCCCTGTTGACGGTGTGCTGGCCTTGCACACCTGCGAGCGCGTGAATGCCTGAGGGGCAGACGGGCACGCACGCGCCGCAGGAGATGCAAAGGTCTTTTTTGTACAGCACATCACAGCGCCGACGCTGGCTTTCGGGGTTTGAGCACCATTTGCAGCGAAG
Organism: Desulfovibrio sp.; assembly: GCF_019422935.1. Lineage (NCBI taxonomy): Bacteria > Pseudomonadati > Thermodesulfobacteriota > Desulfovibrionia > Desulfovibrionales > Desulfovibrionaceae > Desulfovibrio > Desulfovibrio sp. Next base: position 288,133 of record NZ_JAHZCJ010000001.1, read on the forward strand.
GGCGCAGCCCTTGAAGAAAACGATGGTGCGGATGCCCGGACCGTCATACATATTGTATTTCTGTATGTTGAAAACGATGGCTTTTCTTTCGATCACGGTGCTTTTCCCCTGCCGTATGCCGTTACGCTTGTGTTGCCGTCAGTACCGGGCGGCCTAGAAGTGGCGCAGCACGGTTCTGCTGATGATTTCGTCCTGAACGTCCTTGCACAGCTCGATGAAGAAGGCGCTGTAGCCAGCCACGCGCACAACCAGATCGCGGAAGTCCTTGGGGTTCTTCTGCGCATCAAGCAGGGTCTGGTTATCCAGATAGTTGAACTGCATTTCGCCGTTGCCCAGGATGCTGGCCGTGCGGATGAGGGTGATGACGCCCTGTTCGCCTTCGGGGGTATCCAGCAGACCGGACATGAGCTTGAAGTTGTGCACCATGCCGATGTTCATGTTGTCGTTGGACATCTTGGACACGCTCTTGATGATGGCGGTGGGGCCTTTGACGTCCGCGCCCTGGGTGGGGCTGATGCCGTCGGAAAGGGGCTGCCATGCGCTGCGGCCGTTGGCGGATGCGCCAAGCAGCTGGCCGAAGGGCGTGTTGTTGGAGATGGACAGGGTGCCGTGGCTCAGGATGGAGTAGAGCGTGCGGTACTTGCGGTGCTCCTGCTCGGTGAACGACACAAGGTCGGCGGCGATGTTGTCGGCGTAGTCGTCGTCGTTGCCGTACTTGGGCGCGGCGAGGCAGTCTGCCAGCACGGCGTCGTAGCCCTTGAAGTCGGCCTTGAGGGCTTCGTTCATGTATTCAAGCGTGTACTTCTTGTCTTCGTACACAAGCTTCTTGATGGCGGCCATGGAGTCCACGTAGGTGGCAAGACCGCTCCAGACCACGCCGGGGCCGAAGTTGTACATGGCGCCGCCGGAGGCCACGTCGCAGCCGTGTTCCATGCAGCCTTCGTACATGATGGACATGAGCGGCTTGGGCGCAAAGTCGCGGTGCACGCGCTGGGAAATGACCGTGGCGACGCTGGACCACTTGGTGATGTAGCGGATCTGCTCCTTCACCGCAGCCTCGAACTTTTCGTAGGTGTCAAACTGGCTCAGGTCGCCGGAGTCGGGGCAGACCTGCTTGCCGTACCACAGCGGCACGCCGTGGTTGAGCACCAGTTCGATGCAGATGGGCCACTGGGTGTAGGCAGTGGAGGTCCACTGGTAGAGGCGGCCCGCTTTCTGCGGTTCCACGCAGCCCATGAGGCAGTAGTCGCGGGCGTCTTCAATGCTCACGCCCTTGGCCAGCATCATCTTGATGTGGGTGTCGTCAAAATGCACGGCGGGGAAGCCCATGCCCGAGCGGATGACGGCCACGATCTTCTTGAGGTATTCCTGCGGCGAGGAGTTGTGCACGCGGGTTGCCAGCGAGGGCTGGTAAATACGCACGTGGCGCACGGCGTCCATGAGCAGGTAGGTCAGCTCGTTGGTGGCGTCGCGTCCTTCGCGGGTAACGCCGCCCACGCACATGTTCACGAAGGGCTGGTATCCGGCAAAGAACTTGGAGCTGCCTTCGCTGGTGAGCCACATCATTTCAGACATCTTGATGAGCATGCAGCCAGCGAGATCAAAGGCTTCGCAGGGGGTCATGCGGCCAGCTTCGATATCGGCCTTGTAGAGGGGGTACATGTACTGGTCAACGCGGCCAATGGACATGCCTGTCTGGTTTTCTTCAACCACCAGCAGTGATTCCACGGTCCACACGGCCTGAATGGCTTCCCAGAAGGTGGTGGGAGCGTGGGCGGGAACGCGGGCGTTGACCTCGGAAATTTTGAGCAGTTCGGCCTTGCGCTTGGGATCGTGTTCTTTTTCCGCAAGCTGGGCGGCGTATTCCGACATGCGCTTTGCATAGCACATGACGCCTTCGGTGGTTTCGATAACCGACTTGTAGAAGTAGATTTTGTCGATATCTTCGGGATTGGCGTAATCCAGGTGCGTCAGGTGTTCCTGCGCTTCATGCTGAATGTCCAGCATGCCCTTTTTCATCAGGATGACGTCATAGCCGGGGTTGGAGTCCCCGCCGCCGTTGAGGGCGTGGTACGAGCAGTCGGACACGTAGGATTCGCCCGAAAGTTCCCACAGGCCAGCTTCGCGGTACTGGGCCTCGCAGTATTCGTCCACGGACTTGCCTTCCCAGTAGGGGAAGATTTCTTCGCGCAGAACTTTCTTGTCTTCTTCAGCAAGGTGGAAGGGGTCCTGCGGGCGGGAGCCGATGGTGTCCAGCTCGTCGCGCAGCCAGCGCCAGGAAATATCGGGCGAAAACGCGCCAGCGCGCGGCGCGCCGTTGGGTGCGCCCACGATGAGTTCATTATCCTGAATGACCAGGGGCGCGGTTTCGCAGCAGTAGCGGAAAGCCTTGGCGCGCAGCAGAATGCGCGGCATGCCGGGGTTTTCGCTGTCAATCTTGGTAATGGCGCGCGCACGGTGAATGGTGATGCGCGGCATCTGCAAAAGATAGTTGGTCTTGAGCTTGAGGTGGCGCTCGGTAGGGCCGTCAGGCACGTTGACGCCGTCAGACACGCCAGCCTTGGGGCCGGAATGCTGCGCGGGGGCAGTGGGCGTGAGGGTAACAGCCGAGCCGGAAGACGTGGCAAATATCTTGCGCAGCGTTTCGCGCTCTTCGGGCGTCAGGCTTTTGGTGACTTCTGCTATCTTTTGAGTAAAATCATGAAGATCCACGTTGATTCCTCCATGGTTTGCGATGGCGGCTCCGGCTGCTGCCGGGGCTTGTTCCGCATCACCTGTTCAATTCATTGAGAGCCTTGCGCAAAACGCGCCGCAGTGCGTCTGAAACGGGGTCGGCCTGGTCGCTCTGCTGTTCCCTGAACGAGAATCCGCGAACGCCGTAACCCACCTTGCGCCGATAAATGAGATTCATTGGTGAAATGTTGTCGGAGCTGAATCCGTGCCCGGCCAGACCGCTGCCCTGCGTCATGGAAGGGAATAGGTCGGTGGTGAGGCCCATGCCGCCAAAAGCGGCAGGCGTGTTGACCAGCATGCGGGCCACGGGCTTTTTGAGCGCGAACTGCTGGATGATCTCTTCATCCTGGCTGTGGATGGTCATGGTTTGGGCGTGACCCTCGCGCAGCAGAAGTTCGAGGCATTTTTCGCAGGCATGCCGCCAGTCCGGTTCAACATAATAGGCAAGCACAGGGGCCAGCAGTTCCCTGATAAAGGGATCGGCGGGGTCCACGTAGCGGCGTTCAACCAGCAGCACACGCGTGCCCTGCGGCACGGCAATGCCCGCCTTTTCGGCCAGCACGGTTGCCGATTGCCCCAGCATGGCGCGGTTGCGGCGGCCATTGGGATGAAACATGGTTTCGCTCAGGGCCTGGGCCTGCGCCTCGTTGATAAAACAGGCACCGCCCGCCTCAAATGCCCGGCGCGCCTGCGGCTCGATCTTGCCGTCCACAATGACGCACTGCTCGGCAGAGGGGGCCAGCCCGTTGTCAAAGCTCTTGCTGGCAAGGATGTCGTCCACGGCCTTGCAAATGTCGGCAGTGGCTTCAATAAAGGCCGGGCCGTTGCCCATGCCGCCGTAGATGAAGGGCTTGCCGCTGTGGCGCGCCGCCTCAAGCATGCTGTCCCTGCCGGTTACCAGAACCAGCGCCACAAGACGGTGGCGCATGAGTTCTTCAATGCCGCTGTCGGCGACCATGGTCAGGCAGGTCACAGAACCTTCGGGCAGGCCCTGGGCCTGACCGGCGGCAGACATGGCCGCCACCACGCGGCTGGTGCATTCCACGGCGTGCTGGTGGGGGCAAACCACAATGGAATTGCCCGCCTTGACCGCCGCAAGCACGTTGCAGATGGTGGTGGAAACCGGGTTGGTGCAGGGGCTGAGGGCGGCTATAACGCCCACGGGCACACCCACTTCAAACACGTTTTGCGCGGCATCGGCGCTCTGGGGCAGCTTGCCCACGCAGCGCATGCCCCGCACGCTCTGTATGACGCGGCGGCAGGCAAAAAGGTTTTTGGCCATTTTGTCCTGCCATACGCCGCATCCGGTTTCTTCGTGGCTCATGACGGCAAGCGACTGGGCCTCAGCGGCGGCGGCTTCAGCCATGGCTTCCACCACCGTGTCCAGCGATTCCTGAGGCATGGCGGAAAGCCGCGTCTGAGCGTCAGCCGCGTTTTCAGCAAGGATGCGAGCCTGCTGGATGGAAATAAGATCCTTGTCGCCGATCATGTTTCCTCCGATGAACCCGGTCAGCTCAGGGCGTAGCGCCGTACAAGCCTGACAAGACGATGGTGGGGCGTGGGAATCACAGCGGAGCTGTAAACGGTAGCGCCCATATTGTTCACGGCCTTGATGCCGGCGGCCACGGCGGCCTGCACAGCAGCCACATCGCCCTGCACAAGGGCGGAGCAGTAACCGGAGGCCACGTTTTCGTAGCCGATCAGTTCCACGTCGGCGGCCTTGATCATGGCGTCCGCACCTTCCATAAGAAAGACGATGCCAAATGTTTCAATCATGCCCAGGGCGCGCAGACCGGGGTCGTCTTCCTGTATTTCGTCCAGCGTATGCGCACGGACAATGCCGCTCATGCCGCGCGCGGGGCGGGGCATGACGTTGGTGGCCGTAAGCTTGCCCACAGAGGCGGCAGCAGAGGCACCAGCGTCAACAGAGGCCTTAACTGCGGCCACATCGCCCCGAACCATGATGGTAACGAGCGTGGAGCCAACGTTTTCGTAGCCGACAAGATCAACATCTGCGGCTTTAAGCATGCTGTCCGCGCCATAAATGGACGGAACCATGCCAAGAGTTTCAATCAGGCCAAGGGCTTCTTCACCTGTATACTGCATACAACTCACCTCGTGGGGACCCGTGTTCGTGTCCGGGCATAGCCGGGCGGAGCAAATCTCCTAGTTCCTTTCTAGCCGTTCCCCTATAGGGAAAAGTCAAGCCATATCCCGATTTTTTTCGTCTTGTGTGTGAAATTTGTTGCAGCCCTTGCGGAATGCGGGTTTTAGCCTTTTGCATGGCTGCTTTTTGATTTTTCCGCCTGCTGCGCGGATATGCGAGCGCCTGGCGGCTATGGAGCGCGCAGAGGGATCAGCGGCATTTTTGCGTTTAATTACGGGCTTGTCGCAAGAATGTCTGCTTTTTGCGGCAAAGGGCGGCGACCTTCCCTAAAACTGGAACCTTGAGCCAGATTTGAGGAAGCGGGCGCAGGGAGCTGGTTCAGACGGCATGAACACCTTGCGGAGGGGGCATGAGAGGAAGAGGGCGGAACGACTTTTGCACTATCAAGGAGGGTACGCCCCAAGCCGGACACCGCACATCCAGGAGAGCTTCATGAATTCTCAGCGCTACACCATAAGCGAAATGAGCGAGACTTCGAATATTTCAAAAAAGGCCCTGCGTTTTTACGACAAGCTGGGCCTCATCACGCCTCGCTTGCGCGGGGCCAACAACTACCGATATTACACGCATGAAGATGTGCTCTCCGTGCCGCCTCTCAAATATTACAAGCAGATGGGATTCCGGCTTGAAGAAATCCGCGCGGCTTTTGATGCGGACAGCAACGCCTCGCTGAGGGCCCTGCGCGAGATGTTTACTACCAAGATGCAAGACCTGCGGCAGGAGGAAGACGTGCTGCGTTTGCGCTCGGCCTCCATCCATGACTGGCTTGAGCTGCTGCACGAGGCGGAAATGGTGCTGGATAACGACCTGCGGCAGGTCTCGGTCAAATATGTTTCTCCGCAGAATCTGCTGTTCCATGACGAGGTGTTCTCTCTGGACATCAAGTCCACCATCATCAATATGGGATTCACCAATTATGTTGAATCACTGGATAACAACATTGCAGGGCCGGTTATTGTTCATTTTTCTTCGGTAGAAGACAGGCTGAAAAAGGTGGAGCAGCCCATACAGGTTTTGCAGCGCCCCATGCGCCCCTGCAAGCCGGAGCTGATGCTGACCCTCGGCGGTGTGCTCATGGCGAGCTGCTATCACATTGGCCCTTACGAAACCATCAGCGACTCCTACCGCAAGCTGCAACGCTGGTGTGCGTCCAACAGCTATGTACATGCTCCTGATGCCTTTGAACGGTATGTCACCGATTACTGGACAACCAACAATGAAGCACTTTTTGTGACCGAGGTTCTAGTGCGGGTGCGTCGCCCCAACGACACGTTCATTTAGGCGAAGCCATGCCGCCGGGCGTTGTTTGGCACAGCCCGGCAAAAGTTAAGGCCGTTGCCTGGAGAGTCCGGGCAACGGCCTTTTTGTGCCATACTACAGCGCAGAGCATAAAAATGGGCCTGCCGCCGACCAGTATGCGTGGTCGGCAGCAGGCCTGTACCGGAGGAAGGAACCGCCGGATCTTTAGAACTTGTACTGGAAGACCACCTGACCCTTCCAGGCATCCTGCTTGGAGTAGGAGCCGAAGTTCTGGTAGCTCTTGTTCCAGGTGCTGCTGTCCATATAGTTGGCCACGTAGCCCAGTTCAACGTTCATCTCAAGATTGTCGTAAATCTTGTAGGAAGAAATCACGTTGAATTCCAGCAGACCATCATTGGTGGTCATGTACGGGCCGTCAAACATATTGGACGTGGAATCCCACGCATTGGCATGGTCCATGTACTTGACCATGGCGGGGCTGTTTGTGCCGCCCCAGTATGCCACGCGGAAGGTGTGGGTGAGTTTGTCGAGGAAGCTGACGTCGCGGATCTGCGCGCCAAAGCCCCAGGTGCCCGCGTAGGACAGGGACTTGTCCATGAAGTTGACGTTGGGGCTCCAGCCGAGGTTGCCATCGCCCATGAAGGACGTGAAGTTGCCGTAAGCACACACGGAAGGCAGGCGTTCGGAACCGTTCTTGACGTTGCCGTCATCGCCGGAAGCGTACCAGCCAAACACGCCGGGCACGCCCCAGTCGAGCTTGTATTCCACGAGGGCCTTGGCCAGCCAGCCCTGACGCTGGGTGCTGCCGTGGACCACATCATTGGCGTTGTTGCGGCGCATCACGTTGAAGCTGCCCATCTGTTCGACAAAGCCGTAGTTGGTGTCGAATTCAATGTTCCAGGGTTCCAGGGCAGTAACCTTGACAGGCAGGCCAGCCCAGAACACGGTGCCATAATCCTTGGAGGCATTGGTCACGCCGGTCACGTTAAGGCCGTGGAACCCGCCGATCTTGTTCAGGTAGGGGTACAGGGTGGTGGCGGGGGAGCCGTCGCCCAGACCGTAGTTGGTGAAAGCGCCAAACTTGCCAGTGTTGCGGCCCATCATGCCGGGCATGACCCAGGGGGTGATGCTGATGCCGTCAAAGGTCAGGGGCATGCTCAGGGCAAACAGGTCCATGTTATCAAGATAACTGGCCTTGTCGTTGCTGATCACGTTGTTGTAGGTGCCGCCCTGATAGTTGTCGTTGAAGGGGCGCATCCACAGGGCGGTGAGGCCCACGTTTTTGTTAAAGGCATAGTTGCCAACCACAGCGGCAGCCTGGGTGTCAAACACCGCAGAGCCGCCAGCGGCGTTGGGCAGGGCCAGATACTGCAAGCCCATCTTGAACTTGAGATCAGTCTGCGGAACCGACCACTGCATGTTGGCCTGGGTCACGCGCACCAGGGTGCCGTCCGCACCAAGGGATGAACCCTGACCGGATCTGCCCCAGTCCTGCGGGCCAAGCTTGAACTGCACGCTGCCCATCAGGTTTTCTGAGGCAACGGCATCAAGAAAGAGCAGAACGCGCTGACGCGAAACAAACTGGTCGGAGTTGTTGGCCTTCTGTTTTGCCCCACTGGTCGTCACGTCCTTGGTCAGGCTGGAATCGCCCACGCCAAAGCCCATCGACCAGATGCCCCGTGCCTTGAAATCCACCGCTTCGGCAGACTGCCCAAACGCCAACCCCAATGTAAGCGCAAGAGCTGCTGCGGAAAGAATGGTTTTCCGTTTCAAAGACATAGTACCTCCCAAGTTAAACGTTATCCATTTGCTACAGCCTGATTCAAAAGAGAGCGCGGGCGACATTGTCCGCGCTCAAGGGAAGCGTATCCGATCCTGCCGGGCGAGGTCGGGCTCGGCTGGTCTTGTGCAGGGGATGTAAAGGATGCAAGGGGAAGGTGCGGCGCTTTGCGCAAAGAGGCCGCCGCAGGGCGCAATGCCGTGCAGGCGCTTATGTGCAAAGAGAGAGCTGTGGAATACAGCAACAGGCATGGGTGCAGCCAAGGACGCCTCACGGTGTGTTTGGTCGGGAACAGGTTTGTTGCATAATTGCATCCTGTGTGCCAAATTTCACCATATTGAAATAATTTACTTTTTTGCTGTATTACTTATGAATGGGGTAAATACGCGGCAGAGTTGTCGTATGTTGCGACAAAAAAATTTTCTATAAAAATTAAATAAATTAAGTATGATAACAATTTTGATTGAAAAACACGACACATTTGTCGCTTATTTGGACGCCGTCGCATGTTCCACAAAGAACGGATTGGAAAAAAGTGAGGTCTGGCGGGCATGGCAAAAGGGCAGAGGATGTTGTGAATCATTTGGCATGCAAATTGAAAGGAGGGGCGCGTTAATATCACAACAGTGCCCGTCGGTACTACGAAGGAGTTTTAATCATGGCTGCAAAAGCAAAGCGCGCCGCCCTTATAGGTTACGACTGCCTTATTCCTAAAAGGCTTGAAGTAATGCTCGCTCAGGGGGGGCTCGATAACTTCAGAAAGTTCATGCAGGAGGGCAGCTACATTCCCGAAGGCTTCAATCTGCCTACGGTCACTCCGCCGTCCTGGGCCACTATCTGCACGGGCGCATGGCCCCGCACCCACGGCGTGGAAGACTACTATTACTATCATGAAGGCCGCAGCCTTGATTACAAGGAAACCTCGCAGGCTTTCGGCTCCAGCATCCTCACCGCAGAGACCATCTGGGACGCGTGGGACAAGGCTGGCAAGAAGTGCCTCGTGGTCAACTACCCCATGTCGTGGCCGTCCAAGATGCAGCACGGCGTGATGATCATGGGCGAGGGCCTCAGCCCCGCCGAAACGCGCTGGCCCCTGCACGGCAACGAGCACAAGGAATATTTGTGCTCTGAAAGCGTTATCTCCACAGATTTTTATCCCATGGGCTCGCAGGGCACCTTTGACGATGCCGAAGGCTGGGCCAACCTGCCGGAAGGCGAAGAACCCCTTGAAATGAACGTGCGCATGCACTTCAAGGAAGCCATCGAGCCTCTGGAAGATCAGACCTGGCATTGCCTTGTGTGGCAGAGCGGCGATGAAGGCTATGACCGCATGGCCCTTTGCCCTGAAAAGGACTACGCCAAGGCCTTCTTTACCATCCAGCTTGGGCAGTGGAGCGAACCCGCCCAGCACGACTTTACCGTGAAGAGCGATGGTCGCACCGAAAAAGGCGTGTTCCGCGCCAAGCTCATGCAGCTTTCTGATGATGCTGAAGAATTCAAACTGTATATTTCCGGCATTGCTGGCCGCTGCGGCTTTATCGCCCCGGCAGAAGCCGCCGCGCAGATTGATTTCAGCAAGCACATCACAGCCAACGATATTGGTCTGGTCGCCTATCTGCATGGTATTATTGATACCGATACCGTGTGCGAACTGGTGGACTTTCACAGCGCATGGCTCTGGAACACCATTGAATCCCTCATCAAGGCCAACGCGGACTGGGATCTCTTCTACATGCATTCCCATCCCATTGACTGGTTCTACCATGGCTGGCTCAGCGAGCTGGACAGCACGGACGATGCTGTTCGCACCAAAGCCGAAAAGATGGAACGCTACATCTACGAAGTGGAAGACCGTCTGCTTGGCCGCCTCATGGACATCATGGGCGACGAAACCGTCATGTGCGTGTGCTCCGACCACGGCGCAACGCCCCTTGGCCCCATCCTCAACACGGCCCACGCCCTCAAGGAAGCGGGCCTGTGCTCTTACGAACCCAAGAAGTCCGAGAACTACTGGGATATCTACGAGGAAACCGAAGGCTTCAACTACGTGCTTGATGTGAGCAAGTCGCTTGCCGTGCCGCAGCGCTACATGTTCGTGTACGTGAACCTGAAGGGCCGTTATCCCGGCGGTATTGTTGAGCAGGAAGACTACGAAAACGTGCGTGACCGCATCATCAACGCCCTGCTGGACTACAAGCACCCCGACACGGGCGACCGCCCCGTGCTGCTGGCCGTGCGCAAGGAAGACGCGCACGTGTTTGGCATGGGCGGTGCTCAGGCTGGCGATGTGGTGTACGTGCTCAAACCCGAATACATGGCCGAACACGGTTACGGCCTGCCCACCGGCGAATCCGGCTGCGGCAGCCTCAAGAACCTGCTCATGTTCCGCGGCCCCAACATCCGCAAGGGCTACCGTTATACCCGCCCGCGCTGGCTGGCCGACATTGTGCCCACCTTCTGCTACATCACGGGCAATCCTGTGCCCGCCGATGCCGAAGGCGCGCCCATCTACCAGATCATGGAAAACCCCAATCTGGTTGATTAATTCTCCTTGCCGGGGCAAGGGTAAGGCTTTTGCCCCGGCACGATAAAACACAAAGCCCCGCGTCAGCGGGGCGGATGACAAGGATAAGATCATGGCTGAAAAGAAAGCGATTCTCCTGATGCTGCCTTCCGTTGCGCTTAGCGGCGCATCCGAAGCGCTGGACAAACTGAAGAAAAAGGCCGTCCTGCTGGCCAATGCCGACAGCGCGGGGCTGGAAGCTCTGGCTTTGGAACTTGGCGGCAAAAAGGTTGAAGCTGCCGCCCTTGAAGGCGCGGAAGACGCCCTGCTGGTGGTTCAGGGTGACGAGGCCGCTCTGGCCGCCGCCCTGGAAGCCGCCGACCGCCGCACCCTCGTGGTGGTTGCCGCCGCTGACGGCGTGGCCTTCTATGGTCTGGCCGTGGACAGCAAGGCTGGCTCCGTTGCCCGCGCCGTCAACGCGCAGGACATTGCCGTTACCATTGCCACCATTGCGGATCTGCCCGTCAGCGCCCAGTGCACCGGTGGCATCATTTATCAGGCAATGAAAAATCCCAACCTCAAGCTTGATGAAATCAGAAAGCTCAAAGAAGCCCTGGTGCGCATGGAATCCGTTATCCAGCGCGATAACCGCGAACCCTGGGACAAGCACGACTGCGCGTAATTTCCTTGCCGCTGTGACCGCGCCTGCCGTGTGGGGGCATGGCTTGCGCGGTTATCTGGAACCGCAGCCGGGCTGCGGTTCCGACCCATACCTTCCTCCAAGCGCCTGCGGGGATTGAGCTTCATGTTCAGTCACCGCAGGCTGTTGTTTTATCTATATGCGAGCAATTTAAACCTGCTTAGCACGATTTGGTTGGTGGAAAGGTTTGCGATAACTGCTTGTTACGGTCTTTTTCTGTATTTGTTTAATTGTTGTTTGGATGTGCATGGCAATAGTTAGCATTCTTATATTTTTATAACTGCCTATTGTGGCATCACTATTTTTATTAAGTGCTGTAATGTTGTCTGTGTACTTGTTATTCTCTGATAAATTTGGAATTGTTAAAATTAAGTAATCAGTAGTGCTTTTGGCATAATGTTCATTATGTTTTGATAAAAGTCAGCATTTGTCATTAAAGTGTATATGTAAATAATAAGTGTAAAAGTGCTAGTGATGTTGATGTTAGCGTGCAAATTCACGTTAGGCTGAATATACCGTGAATGTTTACCAAGTTTGAATGAGGGGTAGTGTGCGATTGTTCATTTAGGTTTGACAATTGGGGGAATACATGAAGTTTCTCGAAGCAATTGTTAACTTTTTCTGGAGGGCATCGCTCCGGTTTCGATCCGTTCAGCCCGCTAAAATATTTGTGGCCGCACAAAGGCACTATTTGCTGTTGCGGCTCTTTTTTGTAGACAGACAACGCCAGCTTGAAAATGTTGCCTGTGATGTTCTGTATATTTCTCCACAAAAAATATTGCTTAAATCAAACAAACATTTTTTGCCTGATATTCTTAAAGGTGAACGTTGTAGCCTGTATGTAAAAGTACCTCATGCAATTGCAGAAAAGTATCTTGGAATTTCATATCCTGCTATCAGGCATGGTTTTATTTTTAAAACACGGATTGTCGCAAATTATATAGATACTAAGTCAAAGCAGTGCATTGTTGAGATTGCCATGCCCCCAAAATATGTGCAGCGCGATCTGCAACGGCATGAGCGCGTTGGACTTACGCCGTTGATGCTCAAAAAAATTTCCCTGTGGATTTGCAACAACCAGTTGCCGAAATCTATGAATGATATAGATAATGCTACATTTGGCTATGTTGATGAAAGTATATGTTCTCCGATACGTGTAGTGAATCTGTCTGCAGGTGGCTTAAGAGTGCAGCTTGATAGTTTTAAGGGTTTTGAAAATCCACGCAGGCAATTGAACAAGCCTATAATATTGAATATTGTATTGTACAAGACGTTACGCAAAGAACTGTCACTATGGACAGTCTGCTCGTGTGTCAAAGTCCATTTCAGCCCACAATTAAAGATATTGACCCTGTTTTTAAAATTTGTGCGCGTATGGGATGATCCCAATGAAGGCGGTACAGGCTGGCGCGTTATTGATCGCGAGGGCATTGCTGCCATTGAGGCCTGGGTGGACAATGATTATTGCATGCTGCTTGATAAAAACCACATGGTTTCTGATGAATTATGCCGCTGCTTTGGTCTTGATCCTGTTAACACGCGTAAAAAAAATCCCGCACGCCGTTCGTAACAGGCATGCGGGATAAGATAACATAGCTTCCTGTCTTGCAGGCAATTGCCTTCTAGCCGTGCAGTTTTTCATTCCCCCCGGACATTCTGCGCATTTTGCGTTGCAGGGTGCGCAGGTTCAGCCCCAGTTCTTCCGCTGCTTTGCCCCGGTGCCAGCGGCACTTTTCAAGCGTTTGCCGGATCATGCGTTCTTCCAGTTGCAGTACGGCCTGCTCAAGGCTGATGCCCTGGGGCGTGTTGAGCAGTAAGTCGGCCCGCCCGGCATCCCCCAGCGAAAGAAGCGCCTCGTCGCCAAAGGCAAGGTAACGGTCAAGAAAGTTGTGCAGCTCGCGCACGTTGCCGGGCCAGTCATACTGCTCCACGGCCAGCCGCACATGGGGCGGCAGAATAAGGTTCAGGCCGCGTTTTTCAAGCCACGCCTCCACCAGCAGGGCAATGTCGCCGTGGCGTTCGCGCAGGGGTGGCAGGGTGATGGAAAGCACGTTGACGCGATAATAAAAATCGGAGCGCATGGTTTTTTCGCGCACCATTTTTGAAAGATCCTGGTTGGTTGCCGCGATGAGGCGGAAGGATGATTCCTTGGGCGTATTGCCGCCCACGGGAGTATACATTTTGTTTTCAATGGCCCTGAGCAGTTTGACCTGAAGGTGCAGCGGCAGTTCGCCTATTTCGTCCAGAAACAGCGTGCCGCCGTTAGCCGCGCCTATGTAGCCCTCTTTATTGGCGTGCGCGCCAGAGAACGCCCCCTTCACATGCCCGAAAAATTCGCTCTCCAGCAGTTGCTCGGGGATTGCGCCGCAGTTCACCGGAACATAACGGCCCTTGCGCCCGCTGTATTCATGGATGCTCTTGGCGGCCAGGTCTTTGCCGCAGCCTGTTTCGCCGTAGATGATGACGTTGGAATCGGTTTCTGCCGCTTTGAGAATCTGGCTGTACACGCGGCGCATGGGCTCGCTTTTGCCCACAATGTTGCCCAGGCCGTAAAGATTGATAACAGAGGTGCGCAACTCGCGATTTTCTTCGCGCAGGGCCATCTCCTGAAATTTTTGCTCGCTCACGTCCATGATCAGGCCTTCGAGATACCGCAGAACGCCCGAATCGTCGTACACCCCTTCCCCCTGATCCCACAGCCATTTGACACGTCCAGAAGGCAGCAAAAGCCGGTACATGACCTGATACGGCTCATGAGTGACAATACTGTCGCGTATGGCTTTGCGGCTGGGGCCGAGGTCATCGGGGTGGGTCATCAGTTCGATGGTGTTGTGGTGGTCAAGCACCATGTCTTCGGCTGGCACCCCCAGCAATTCGTAGCTGCCCTTGCTCACAAACTCCAGTTCATACTGGAGATAATCACTTTCTGGCGCATCTATATTGAGGATGCGGCATCGGTAGGCCATGCCGGGCAGGTGATTGAGCAAGCGGCGATAGCTTTTTTCCACATTAATGGGGGGAACTGAGGGCGATGAAAGCATGTGGCGGCAACCTTGCAAAAAATGTCGTTTGTCGCGACACAAATGTCGCTTCCGGCTCGGGATACTAGCGGCATGTGCCATAAAACACAAGCGCAGATGGCGTTGTGAAGCCAAGGGCAATCTGATGGCACTATTAGTGCAATAGGCAGGCCAAATCGCGCGAGGGCAGGGTGCCCTTGTGTTTTTCCAGCCTGGAGGCTTTGAAATGTCACATGAACTCAGTGTTTCTCTCTGCCGCCGCGGCGGCAAGGTGGATCTGGATATGGAGAGCGGCGCGTTTGGCGTGCTCACCATAGACGGCGAAAAGATTCCGCCCGAAGAACGTTCCGGCACGGCCAAAAAGCTTCTGGCCGCCTCTGCCCTGTACTGCTATTGCGCCGCTTTGGACAAGGCTCTGGATACGCGCAACGCCAAGTACGACAAAATCGAGGCCAGGGCCACGCTGCACACCGGCACCGATGATCTGGGCCGGGGCAGGGTAACGGGCATTGATATCGACGTTACCGTGCATCTGGATGAAGAGTACGAATTCATTTTTGACCGTGTGGAAAAGATCATGCGTCAAGGCTGCCTGGTCACGGGTTCGCTGGAGGCCGCCTTCCCCGTGAAGTACAACCTCAGGCTCGCCGACGACGAGGATTAGGAGCCCGCATGTCCGACCAGAAAAAAAGCATGATCGTTGTGGGCGGCGGCCCTGGCGGTTACACGGCGGCTTTTGCTGCCGCAAAGGCCGGAATGGCCGTAACCCTTGTGGAGTGCGCCGAACTTGGCGGCACCTGCCTCAACAACGGCTGCATACCCACCAAGACCATCAAGTCGTCTGCGGAAGCTCTTGAGATTGCCCAGCAGGCCGTGCAGTTCGGCGTCAAGATTGAAGGCGGCGTCAGCATTGACCCGCAGGCCGTCTACGAGCGCAAGGAGCGTGTTTGCGCCACCCTGCGTTCTGGTCTTGAAAAGACCTGCGCCGCCCTTGGCGTAACCCTGGTGCGCGGCAAGGGGCGCTTGCTTGGCGGCGGCGCGGTGGAGGTAACCGGCGACGGCGCAAACTCCAGCCTGACAGCGGATTACGTCATACTGGCAACGGGTTCGCATCCTGTGAACCTGCCTGGTCTGACGGCCGACCACAAGCGCATTCTCACCAGCGATGACGCCCTCAAGCTCACCCATGTGCCAGCCTCCATCATCATTGTGGGCGGCGGCGTCATTGGCTGCGAGCTGGCCTGCATTTATCGGGCTTTTGGCTCCACGGTCACAGTGATTGAAGGGCAGGACAGGATATTGCCCCTGCCTTCGGTGGATGCCGACATCAGCACCCTGCTCCAGCGCGAGATGAAAAAGCGCCGCATTGCCTGCGAACTCGGGCAAACGCTTACCCACGTGCGCGTGGATGAAAATGGCGTCAGCGGCGTACTTGCGCCGTCGCCCTTTGTGAGCGGCGCGCCTGCGAGGCCAGAACGCCCCATCAGCGCCGAAATGGTGCTTGTCTCTGTGGGCCGCGCCTCCATGACCGCCGGGCTTGGCCTCAAGGAAGCTGGTGTTGCCACGGATGAGCGCGGCTGGATACGCGCTGATGAATATATGCGCACATCCCTGCCCGGCGTGTATGCCATTGGTGATGCCCTTGGCCCTGCGCGCGTCATGCTTGCCCATGTGGCTGCCGCCGAGGCTCTTTGCGCCGTTACCGACTGCCTGACCGGCGGCAAGGGCGCACCCATGGATTACCGTTTTGTGCCTTCGGCCATATTCACCTCGCCGGAAATTGGCTGCGTGGGCATGAGCGAGCAGCAGGCGCGCGATGGGGGCTATGAGGTCAAAACCTCGGTTGTGCAGGTCCGCGAACTCGGCAAGGCCCAGGCCATGGGCGCACTGCCCGGCTTCTGCAAACTGGTGGCAGATGCCAGCGACGGCACCCTGCTTGGCGCGCACATGGCTGGCGCGCACGCCACCGACCTTATTGCCGAAACAACTCTGGCTTTGCGCATGGGCGCTTCCATCAACGACATAGCCACCACCATCCACGCCCATCCCACGCTGGCAGAAGCCATTGGCGACGCTGCCCTGCGTATGGAAGAGGAGTAGTATCATGAAAGATCTTGACCAATTGGCTTTGCCCGAAAATCTGCGCTATACCGACGAACATGTGTGGCTGTGCGTGGAAGGCGAAACCGCCACCGTAGGCATCAGCGACTTTGCCCAGGACCAGCTTGGCGAAATCGCCTTTGTTGACCTGCCTGCCGTGGGTACAACCTACAAAAACGGTCAGGAATTCGGCACCGTTGAGTCGCTGAAGTCCGTCAACGCCCTGTTCATGCCTGTTGCCGGGTCTGTGCTTGAAGTGAATGAAACTCTGGAAAGCACGCCCACCCTCGTCAATGCCAAGCCCTATAACGAAGGCTGGATGCTGCGCATCCGCATGGACGACCCCGCCGAGGCCGCAACGCTGGCCGACAGCGCCGCCTACCTCAACCTTTTGCGCAAGGGCTAAGAGGCAAAGCGGTGAAAGGCCCTTCCGGCAACGGCCCGAAAAGCGAAAGGGGCGTGTGCAGCACCTCTGCGCGGGATGCGGCATATGTACGCAAAGGGCTTTTTCTCGCTGCGCTGACTGGGGTAATTTTCAGTCTTGATGGCCCTATCCTGAAGCAGGGGTTGGTAAAAGAGCCGTTCAGCATTCCTGAATTCTGGCTGTTGGCCCCCCTGTTTGCGGCAGGCTGTCACGACATCAGCGCGGCCTGTCTTTCCCTTGTTCTCAATGTGGCCCAGGGCAAAGGGCGGGAGGTGTTTCGCACCTTTTGCAGCAAGCCCGGCAGGTTCTGCATCATGGGCGCTTTTATGGGTGCTCCCCTCGGTATGGGGGGGTACCTGATGGGCATTTCACTGGCAGGGCCAGCCTATGCATTGCCCATTTCCACCCTGTATCCGGCCATCGCGGCGGTGCTGGCGCGCTTTTTTCTGAAAGAGCGTATTTCCGCAAGGGCCATGTGCGGCCTTGCGCTTTGCGTGGCGGGCGCGTTTACCGTGGGTTGGTCTGCGCCGCAGGGCGGCGTGGGCGGTCAGGCCTTTTATCTGGGGTTGGGATTTGCCTTTCTGGCCGCCTTTGGCTGGGCATCGGAAGGCGTGTGCGTTACGGCGGGCATGGATTTTATCGAGCCTGTTGTGGCCCTGAACGTCTATCAGATTGTTTCCAGCCTGCTGTATATGCTGGTGATCGTGCCTGCGGCCTTTGTGCTGCTGGAACGCGGCAATCCCGGTCTGAACGCGGCTGACCTGCTGGCGCAGGCCCTTGCCAGCCCAGGTTTGCCCTTTTGCATAGCCGCTGGCCTGGTGGGCTGCGTTTCATACCGCTGCTGGTACACGGCCATGAACATGACCGGCGTATGCCGGGCCATGGCCCTGAACGTGACCTATGCCCTCTGGGGCATACTGTTCAGCGCCCTTTTCACCAACGTTACCGTTACCCGTAATCTTGTGGCGGGCGCGGTGGTGATTGTGGCGGGCATTGTGCTGGTTGTCATGCAGGGCAAGGGCGGAACAGCCATGCGACAGGCGCAGGAGGGACTGTGATGCGCGTTCGGCTGCCTCTGCGGCTGGCTGTTTGCAGGTTGTTGCTGGACGGCGCGTCCCGCACTGCCAGTGAGGTGTGCGCCGCTCTGGAGCCAGAATACGCGGGCGAAAGGCAGATCAATGCGGCGAATATTGAAGCCCAGCTGCAAGCCCTCAAGGGCGTGGGTATTGTGATCGTTTGTAATGAATCCGATCAGGGCGTTGCATACGGAATCACCCCGGACGGCAGGCAGCGGGTTCTGCGCAATCTCTAGTACAGGGCAGGCCGCGCAGAACGGCAGGCCCGATCAAAACCGGAAAGATCAAACCATCCCCTGCGGAGGAAAGTACGACGTAATTGTCGCCTCCCTTGCGCAAAACAGCAGGCCTCTTGGCACTGACCGATTTTGGTTTGTTCTTTTATTCCCTAGCGTGGCCTGGAAAAATCGGGTACAGCGGCCCGCGCAAGCCCTAAATATGCGCGCCAATGGCGGGTGCGTCACATGTGTCGCAAAATGCGCGTTCGTGTCGCAACCAGTGCCGCAATATGGGCATGTTAAGCAAAAAATATCCTGTAATAGCTGATGATAAGCGGTTTTTTGCAGGAGTTGTGAAAAATGGTATATATTATGCAAAATGACTCACAAAGAATTTCGAAGCACGCGCAACCATCCCGGCAGCCCATTGGCAGCTTTCAGGGGCGTTTGGCTTCTTTTGCGAACCCGGACGGCAGACCGGGACATTCAACAACTCTCACCAAGGAGTGCAGCCGTGCAGCAAACCGATGACTGTGCCTGTTCCGACGCTAAAATAGCAGTCAGGGATTTAACGAAAATGTATGGGGACCTTACCGTTCTGGACAAGGTCAACTTTACCATCAAGCGCGGAGAACTGGTTTGCATAGTCGGGCCTACGGGATGCGGCAAGACAACCTTTCTCAACTGCATGTCCAAACTTACGGAAACCACCTCCGGCAACATCTACATTGATGGTGAAGTGGCAAATCCGCGCAAGCATAACCTGGCCTTTGTGTTTCAGGAACCAACGGCTCTGCCGTGGCTTACCGTGGAAGAAAACGTGGCCTATGGCATGCGCATAAAAAAGGTTCCGCCCAAGCAGCTCAGGGAACGCCTTGATATGATTCTGGAGATGGTGGGTCTGGAAGATACGGCCAAGCTGTATCCCAACCAGGTTTCGGCCAGCATGATGCAACGTATCGCCGTGGCGCGCGCCTTTGCCGTGAACCCCGATCTGCTGCTCATGGATGAACCCTACGGCCAGCTTGACGTGAAGCTGCGCTTCTATCTTGAAGACGAGCTTGTGAAGCTGTGGCAGACCCTCAAGAGCACCGTGCTTTTTGTTACGCACAACATTGAAGAAGCCGTGTATGTGGCTGACCGCATCCTGGTGCTGAGCCCCAAGCCCACCAAGGTGAGGGCGGAAGTGGTTGTTGACCTGCCGCGCCCGAGGGATTTCAGGGATCCGCGTTTTGTCGAACTTCGCCGCCAGGTCACAGACCTCATCCGCTGGTGGTAGGAAAAAGGGACAGCTTATGCAATGCAATGAAAAAGTAACCTACCGCAAGCCCATGCGGCTTCGCATCCTGCCGGTTTTGAGCGTTTGTATTTTCCTTGGCGTGTGGCAGATGTGCGTTGGCCCGGCTGACAGCAACGACTGGCGCATTCCCGGCACGCTGCTCAGCTCGCCCTACGACATCCTGAGCCTCATGTTCGACAAGCTCACCAATCCCGCACCTGACGGGGCCGTGCTGCTGGAGCATGCCTGGACAAGTATGCAGGAAGCCTTTTGGGGCTACGTGCTGGCCCTGATTGTGGGCCTGCCCCTGGGCCTTGCGATGGGCTGGTTCACCACAGTGCGCGGTCTTGTGCGCCCCATATTTGAAATCATCCGGCCCATTCCGCCTGTTGCCTGGATTCCGCTGACCATTTTCTGGTTCGGCATCGGTCTGCCCGGCAAGGTCTTTATCATCTGGCTTTCGGGCATCGTGCCGTGCGTCATCAATACCTACACCGGCGTGCGCATGACCAACCCCGTGCATATCCAGATGGCCAGAACCTATGGCGCTTCCGACTGGCAGATATTTACCTCCATCTGCGTTCCTTCCGCGCTGCCCATGGTGTTTGGCGCGTTGCAGATCGCTCTGGCCTACTGCTGGGTGACCCTGGTTGCCGCTGAACTGCTGGCCGCAGACAAGGGCCTTGGCTACCTCATCACCATCGGCCGCATGCTTGGCCGTACCGACCTTGTGATGGTGGGCATGGTGAGCGTGGGTATCGCCGGCGCAATCATCGGTTTCATCATTGACAAGATCGAATCCCGGCTGCTGGCCGGCATCAGGAGATAGCGCCATGCAGTCTTCCTCGGCGTCCAACGGGCAGACCCAGAGCGTCTGCAATGAAACCATCAAGAACACGAAAAAGTACGAGTTTTCGCTGACCCGTGCCCTCAAGAGCGAATACTTCTTGTACATCGTTTCGCTGGTATGCTTTTTCGGCCTGTGGCAGTGGGCTGCCACGTCCAACGTGTTCGGCTACAGCAGCGCTCTGGCCACGCCCTTTCAGGTGGTGGAAAGCCTGCATGACCTGAGCGTCAACAAGCTTTCCGGCCTTGGCCTGCTCGAACATCTGTGGATCAGCACGCGCCGCGTTATCATCGGCTTTTTGATTGCCGCTGGCTTTGGCATTCCGCTGGGTCTGTTCATGGCCTTCAACGAAACGTTCCGCGCCATTGTGAAGCCCATTTTCGACATGTTCAAGCCCATGCCGCCCCTGGCCTGGATTTCTGTGGCCATTCTGTGGTTCGGCATTGGTGAAGCGCCCAAGATTTTCATTATCGTCATTGGCTCCTTTGTGCCGGTGGTGCTCAACTCTTACAGCTGCCTGCAACTCATCGAACCAGAATTTTTCGATGTGGTGCGCATTATCGGTGGCAAGCGCTGGGATGAAATCCGCCTTGTGTGCATTCCCGGCGCACTGCCAGCCATTACGGCTGGTTTGCAGATCGCCATGTCCAGCGCCTGGACGTGCGTTGTGGCGGCGGAGCTTGTGAATTCCCGTTCCGGCCTTGGCTACATCATTGTGCAGGGTATGAAGCTGTCCGACCCCGGCATGATTATCGGCGGCATGCTCATTATCACCGCTGTTTCGCTGGTGTTCACCCTGGGGATGGATATGCTGACCCGCAAGCTGTGCCCCTGGCAGCGTGAAATCGAGAATCTTTAGAGAGCCAAGGAGCTGAACGTGAAAGACACGCAGCCAAAAATTGTCTGTGACAATATAAGCAAAACCTTCATCCAGAAGGGAACCCAGGTGGTTCCGGTTCTGGAGAACATCTCCCTTGAGGTGCGCGATCAGGAGTTTCTGGTCATCCTCGGGCCGGGCCAGTGCGGCAAGACAACCTTGCTGCGCATCCTTGCCGGGCTTGAATCGCCTTCGTCCGGCGCGGCTTATCTGGACGGCAAGCAGATTGTGGCCCCAGGCCCGCAGATCGGCCTGGTGTTTCAGAGCTACAAGCTCTTTCCGTGGAAGACCGTGCGCCAGAACGTGGAAATCGGCCTTGAAGTACGCGGGCTTGAGCCTGCGAAGATCCGTGAGATTTCCAATCACTATCTTGGCATGGTGGGTCTGCAAGGCTTTGAGGATTACTATCCTCACCAGCTTTCGGGCGGCATGAAGCAGCGTGTGGGCATTGCCCGCGCCTATGCTCTCAACCCCGAGGTGCTGCTGCTTGATGAACCCTTTGGTCAGCTTGACGCCCAGACCCGCTTTTTCATGGAGCAGGAGACCGAGCGCATCTGGCACATGGACAAGCGCACCATGATTTTTGTGACCAACAACATTGATGAAGCCCTGTTCCTCGCCGACCGCATCGTCACCATGGAAGACAAGCTGCCGGGGCATGTGCACACCTCGTATGACGTGCCCCTGCCGCGCCCGCGCGACACCATGGATCCCGCGTTCCTTGAACTGCGGGCCAGAATTACGGAAGAACAGAAGCTTACGCTCTAGCACTGCGCACAGCAGCAAGGGCCGCGCCGTACATGGGTGCGCCTGCCAGCGGTACGGCCCTTGCCGCGCATGCGAGAGCATGGATTTCTCGGCAAACCTGTATGCACTTGCCGAGGTTGCTCAAGTGGTTTGTTTGAAGGTTTAAGCAGTTGAAAGGTTTTTTGTAAAAGCGGATCTGTCCACTAACCAATTAGGAGTCATGCATGAGAAAACTGCTTCTGGTCGCGCTTCTGCTTTGCATGGGCGCTGTCATCTGCGGCGGCCCCGTCGCCACTCTGGCAGCCGACAAGCCCGTTGAAATTTCCACCTGCTGGATGGACGAATCCCCGGGCTTCAACATCTGGTACGCCAAGAAAATGGGTTGGGACAAGGAAGAAGGCCTGGACATCAAGATGTTGCTGTTCAACAGCGGCCCTGCCCAGATGGAAGCCCTGCCCGCCAAGGAATGGGTGCTCGGTTCCACGGGCGTTGGCGGTCAGCTGATCGGCGGCATCCGTTACAATATCTACTCCGTGGCCCCCATCATCAGCGAAGGCGAAGTGCACGTGCTTTACCTGCGCCCCGACAGCCCCGCCGCCAAGGTCAAGGGCTACAACCCCAAGTATCCCAACGTGTACGGCAGCCCTGAAACCGTCAAGGGCATGAAGATCCTGTACACCTCCCAGACCACCGTTCACTACATGATCGGCAAGTGGCTGAGCATCCTTGGCCTTACCGAAGCCGACGTGACCCTGGTGAACATGGAACAGCCCTCTGCCGTGCCTGCTTTTGAAAAGGGCATTGGCGACGCCGTGTGCCTGTGGGCGCCCTTTACCTTTGTGGCTGATTCCCGCAAGTGGCAGCGCGCTGGCACCATGACCGACATGGACTGCATCACCGTGTCTTCGCTCGTGGGCGACAAAAAGTGGTGCGATGAAAACCCCGAACTGGTTGCCAAGTTCCTGCGCGTGTACCTGCGCGGTTCCAACATGCTGCGCGAAGAAGGCCCCAGCCCCCGCATCATCAAGGAATACCGCCAGTACATGAACGAATTCGCCGGTATCCGCATGACTGACGAAGAAGCCAAGCTCGACATCCAGATCCACCCCCGCTGGTCTTATGAAGAAACCATGGCTCTGCTCGACAGATCCAAGGGCGAATCGCAGGCCGACAAGTGGCAGAATTCTGTGGCCGACTTCTTTGGCAGCATCAAGCGTTTCTCGCCTGCTGAAATCAAGAAGTTCAAGGACGCCCAGATCAATACCGACAAGTTCCTCAAGCAGGTTCAGCTGCCCATTCCCAGCTGGAAGTAGCTCCTCCCCCACGGACACGCGCCGGATGTAAATCTGGCAGTACAGGGCCTGTTCTTTGCCTATTGCCGGGCAAGAACAGGCCCCTTATTTTTTATGGCAGGGCAGAGATGACAGGTGATGACAGCGGATGAAAGTGAAAGGCCGTGTGCGCGGGGCAGGGCGGGGAGACCTTGCCACGGTAATGCTTGAGGAGGATTGCTGCGGGGATTGTTGTTGCGGGAGCGTTGCCGCTATCCGGTACCAGATCAGCAAGAAATCCGGTCGCTGATCATTTGCCTTTATCTTCAGCTCCATCATCCGGCACGGAGGTGGTCACAAGGCCCACGTCCTTGATGCCTGCGCTGCGCACCCTGTCCATCACGCTCATAACCATGCCGTAGGGAACATCCTTGTCGGCCCGCACAAAGAGCTGCCGCCCGCTGTCCTTTACCTGCGCGTTCAGGGCATCCGGCAGACTGTCCATGTCTGTTTCCTGCTCGTTGAGAAACAGCGCGCCGCCATTTTTGACCGTCAGGATAACGTGGTCGTCATCCGTGGGCAGCACTTCTGAGGTCTCCACCTTGGGCAGGGCCACATCAAGCCCTTCGGTCATCATGGGGGCTGTGACCATAAAGATGATCAGCAAGACCAGCATCACGTCCACAAAGGGCGTGACGTTGATGTCGGCAACAAAATCGTCGTCGGCGGAAGATGCGGCCATGATTAGCGCTCCTCTGAAAAGGCTATGCCGCCAGCGTGTTGCGGCGCTTCGTGTTGCAGGCGGTTGAGCATCTGGCCTGCAAAGTTGATGCATACGCCCTCAATATGGGCCAGCTTGGCGCGGAACACGTTGTAGCCGCACACGGCGGGGATGGCCACAAACAGGCCCACAGCGGTGGCGATGAGCGCCTCGGCAATGCCGGGCGCGACTGTTGCCAGCGAAACGCTCTTCATCTGGGCAATGGCGGTGAAGGAATGCATGATGCCCCACACCGTGCCGAACAGGCCGATAAAGGGGGCAGTGTTAGCGGCGGTGGCAAGCAGGGCCAGGGATGATTTGAGAACGGAGATTTCTTCCGCCACGGCAAAGTGCAAGGCCCTGCGCACATTGTCGTTCAAAAGGCGGTCAACGTCGCCAGTGCGGGAAATACGGTTGAATTCACGGATGGCGCGGAGCGCAATGCCAAAAAGGGGAGAGTGCTTGTCATTTGCCAGCACCGGCAGCGCCCGGCTCAGCTCCCCGGCCTCGTCAAACGCAGCCAGCCCCGCCTGCGTGCGCTGCTGGGCAGCGCGCAGCAACAGCCACTTGCTGCACATGTAGGCCCAGCTTGCCACAGACATGCACAAGAGCAGCGCCAGCACGCACTTGGAAACAAATGTCGCCTGCAACACCGCCTGAATCATGGAATCCATGATATCCCCCCCCCAAAAAAAAGAATATGAAATTGAAATTCAAAACTATCGTGTGGTAGTACGCCCCGCAATCTTTGTCAACCTGACAGCGCGAAATTCAAGCAAAACAGTATAATGTTTGGCATGTTATCTGTTGATGCTGAAATCGATGCTAATCCTAGCACACCGTACAGGCTTGCTGCCTGCAATGCTCTGGAATCGTCGTGATGGCGGGCAAAGTTCACGTTGTTCAGCGCGGTAACGTGGGGCGCCAACTAGGGAAAAAACGATTCTTAGAAGGTGAACTCCACGCAAAGTTTGTGGATCTCAAGAATGGTTGCGCCTGCATGGCTTCATGTTTTGGTGCCGGGTGCGGCGGAGAATACGCGTTGTGATTGGTTCAGGCGCGCAAAAAAAGAAGGAGGAGTTGTGCTTCTCCTCCTTGCTGCTTGGGCTGACTGGCTGCAAAGCGTTCCCCGGCAGCACTCTTGAATCTGCTGGCGGCGCAACACTGCTGAAATCTTCAAAAAATGTATCTGACCTGCCAGAACCTGCTGCGTGTTGATGTAAAATTCTAATAAATCTGCATTACTGCTGTGAAGCTATGATGATACACGGCATTCAGAGGTTCATGAGATATTCAGTTTGCAATTATGTGATTGCAAACTCCAAAAAAATATAGCGCTTCCAGTTATCAGGATGCAACGTATGAATTCCACAACCTGATGGCAGCTGATTCGCTGACAGACCACTGCAAGGGGCAGTTTCCGCATTCGCAGACAAGCCGATATATGTCGTTGATTCTGCCTTCAGGTCTGGATACTTCGACCTTGGGGGCCTTTCCACATTTGATACAGGGATGAATGACAGGGAGATTTTCTTTGTTCATGCGGGCAACATAATCCTCTTATTGCCTGTAGTCAAAAGGGATTAGCCGTGAGTGTCTGTTAGACGCTTGCTTGCTCATAAATCCGGTTTGCTAGCGAGTGGCCCCGCAGTATTTCTTATTCACTACCATTTGGAAAAATATACGAGACCGAATCCGGGCTATTGTTTTCAAATGAGGCTGAGTGAATTATTATTTGTGATAATATATAATTATTATTTATAGTTAAGTGTGCTTATCCCCAAAAATTGAGGGAGGCGGTTTCAGGGGCTCCCCATGCGTCCGGTTACGTGGCGGCAAGGATAATTGTATGTGCAACTTTTGTAGTTCTGTTGTTGCGATATGATATTGTTGATTTTTTTTATTATCTAAATTTTGATACACTGCTGATTTGTTGTGATAGTATGTTCATAGATATTGATTATGGGGAGTAGTTGTGGAGTATCCACTTGATCTTGTTTCTGCGGCTCTCAAGAGTAAGGGTGAAAAAATATTCATCCTCGCAGATGGTCATGAAATGAAAATAATGCCACTGGATGATGGCAAAACAATGGACATCATCATTGATGACGGTGCTTCATATAAAACAAAAGGAGCCAAAAATTTTGTAAAAATAATTGGGCAGATATTAGAGAGTAGAGGCATTGCCGGATGGGATGAAACTCGGGAAGGTCAAGACCGCATTGATCAGGTGCTTTCCATGTACAAAAATGAATTGAATGACGCTTCCTGAGCAGTTTTGTAATGTATGGTGCTGTGAGGCATCGTATGCTAGGATGACTCGTCTGCAATCAATCCGCATCATGCTTTTATTTTATAATGGGCAAAGATTATTTGCCCGAGTGAGGAGGTACAATTTTTTTGAATATGAACAGGAGAATGAATTATGCAAATTAACTCAAAACAACGTGCTGAGATAGAAAGAATTTTATCGAATTGGAAAAGATATCTAGAAAGTCTTCCGCCAGCATCTGATGATTTGAAATTACATAAATGGCTGGGTATGAACACTTCATTGGTAAAAAAAGATACTTTTAGTAATAAGTTGCGAGTTGTTGCAAATGAGCTGAGAATACGTCTTGACGCAACGGCATTATAAAGCTTGGTATAAATAGAAAGGGTGTGGAGTGCCCCCATAAATGGCAACGCAAGAGTTTACGGGCTGAACGTTGTGTACTTTGTGGGGGCAAAATATTTCATACCCTTTTGGCTTGCTGATGGCTGGCAGGAAAATTTGCGCTCCTGTGCGTTTGTCCCCTGGCCGGATTTTCGTTCAGGCCGCATGGCTGATGTTCGCTGACATTCAGAGGGCAGGTTTCAAATTTTCTTGCGCGCAACACCAATTGAAGCCGGATAAAAAAAGAAGGCCGTGAAAATCACGGCCTTCCTGCATTTTAAATGCGTACTGGGCTTACCAGCGGCGGGCGGCGGGCTTTTTGGGCTCAGCCTTGTTCACGCGCAGGGCGCGGCCGTCAACTTCTTTGCCGTCAAGAGCGGAGATGGCGTTGATGGCGCTGCTTTCGTCCATTTCAACAAAACCAAAGCCACGGGCGCGGCCGGTTTCGCGATCAGAAATCAGGTTCACGGAAAGAACATCGCCAAAGGGCTTGAAGAGAGCTTCAACGCCGTCCTGGGTGGCAGACCAAGACAAATTACCGACATAAATAGAAGTAGCCATGTGAGACTCCAAATGGGTTAAGGGGAGGTAGACTTTCTGCTTGAAGCCTTACCCATGTAAAGTCTCTGGCGAAAAATTTACTATGCCCAATCAATGATGGGGAAACATAGGTCGGGCTGCAGAAAATGTCAATGAATGTTATTTTGAAAAAAGTAATATTGAGGTGGAAATTTGCAATTTTTATTAAACTATTACCAGCCAGAACAAGGGGATAAGGACTGAAAAATTATTTTTTATTATTCATTTAGACACCAAGATTTTATGTTGGTATGATAGTTGTTTGATGTTGAAAAAAATGGAGTATGTATGAATTATAAATTACGCCTTGTTACAAATATTCTTACGAGTAAGGAAGAAAAGGTTTTTACCTTTCAGGATGGGCAGAAAATGTCCATCGAGCCTGTGGGTGATGGTAAAACAGTAAATATCACCCTGGGGGAAGATGAGACGTACAAGACCAAAGGTGCCGATGCTTTTTTGAAAAGGGCGGAAAAAATACTCAAGCAGCGGGCGCAGGGGGAATCTGACGAGTCTTCACAGAATCATGACGATATATTCAAGATTCTATCCCTGTATGAGGGCTGCGGCCAGCGCCGAAGGTGATAGAGGCGAAATGTCTTACGGTGCGGAATATATGGCTTGATTTCTTTTATGGACGAAAAATCCCCTCTTGGTGGGGAGTTTTCGTCCATAAAAGAAAAAGGGGCTACTGTTTTACAGTAACCCCTTGAAATCTGGCGGAGAGGGGGAGATTCGAACTCCCGGTACGCTGTTAACGTACACACGATTTCCAATCGTGCTCCTTAGACCAGCTCGGACACCTCTCCATTCGGTGTTGTTCACCGCTCAAAGCCGAATACCTATATAGCAGGCATTCAGGAATTGCAAGAGAAAAAATTGAATCAGGGCAGTTTGTTGCAAAAAAAGTTGCCGAAAGGGGCTGCAACCGCCCCTGCGGCCCCCCCTTTTTTATGTCGCCGCACGGGCTCTGTTCTGACGAAGCCCCATCGCAGCAAAGCCCCCAGAGCAAAGAGTACAGAGCAAAGCCCACAGCGCTCCCAAAGAGCAAAGGCCCACCCGGAATCCCGGGTGGGCCTTGTATGAGATATCAACAGGGCTGCGCCGATCGGCCTGGGCTAATCGTCTTTGCGGTCCTTGTTTTTGGTTTCGTCATCTTTGCGCTTTTTCTTGGTGATCTGCGCGGCGCGATAAAAAGCCCACAGGCCAAACATCGCCATAACGGTAATGCCCACAGCATTGAGTGTCAGGATGTCCATGATCTGATCCTTCTGACGGCATCAGGCTGCTGAGGCCGCGCCATTGCGCAAGCGCGCGTTCTGTTGTGGTCTTGCCCGCTGGGGGG
This sequence comes from Desulfovibrio sp., assembly GCF_019422935.1. Taxonomy (NCBI): domain Bacteria; kingdom Pseudomonadati; phylum Thermodesulfobacteriota; class Desulfovibrionia; order Desulfovibrionales; family Desulfovibrionaceae; genus Desulfovibrio; species Desulfovibrio sp. The sequence goes on from NZ_JAHZCJ010000001.1 coordinate 316,475, forward strand.
TTAGCCCATGACGCCTATGGTGCTGAAGCCGCTGTCCACATAGATGACCTGGCCCGTCACAGCGTGGGCAAGGTCAGAGGCGAGGTACAGGGCCGTGCCGCCCACGTCGCTGGTGGTGACGTTGCGGTGCAGCGGGGCGTTGCGGTCAACAATGTTGCACAGATCCTTCATGCTGGAGACAGCAGAAGCGGCAAGGGTCTTGATGGGGCCAGCGCTGATGGCGTTGACGCGGATGCCCTTGGTGCCGAAGTCGCAGGCAAGGTAGCGCACGGAGGCCTCAAGAGCGGCCTTGGCGACGCCCATGACGTTGTAGCCGGGGATGACCTTGGTGGAACCGTGATAGGTCATGGTCATGATGGAAGAACCCTCGTGCAGCAGGGGTTCAAAAGCCCGACAGACGCCCGTGAGCGAGTAGGCGGAAACGTCCATGGCAAGGCGGAAGCCCTCGCGGGAGGTGTCCACAAAGCGGCCACCCAGGTCTTCGCGATTGGCAAAGGCCACGGAGTGCACAAGGATGTCCAGATCGCCCCACTTTTCTTTGACCAGATCGGCGGCGGCCTGAATCTGCGCGTCATCGCACACATCGCACTGGAAGGTGAATTCACCGCCAAGCTCTTCGCTCAGGGGGTCAACGCGTTTTTTGATGGCATCGCCCACATAGTTGAACGCCAGCCGGGCGCCTTGTTCCTTAAGGGCATTGGCAATGCCGTACGCGATACTTCTATTATTGGCCAAACCCAGTATAAGAGCTTTCTTTCCTTGCAGCAGCATGGATCCTCCTAAAAAACAATGCAAGCCGAACGAGTCGGCACTAAAGTGTATCAGAACAGCGGCAGCGCGCGCTTGGGCCAAAAAAGCCGCACAATATACGCGGCGCTGTCGGACAGTGGACGGCAGGTCGATGGTACAGCCCGGCGCTTTTGTGAAAAAAGTGCCTTGGCCGCCACGCCAAAGGCGCGCCCGGCACTGTTGTACCGGACGCGCTCAAATTTTTTACTTTGTAAGGATGTCGTAAGCTTCCTGGTAGCGGTTCGCCGTGGCCTTGATGATTTCTTCCGGCAGGGCGGGCGGCGGGGGCTGCTTGTTCCAGGGCTGCTTTTCCAGCCAGTCTCGCAGGTACTGCTTGTCAAAGCTGGGCTGGCCCTGACCGGGCTGATACTGGTCAGCGGGCCAGAAGCGGGAAGAATCAGGCGTGAGCACTTCATCAATGAGGTGCAGTTTGCCGTCAATAAAGCCGAACTCAAACTTGGTGTCGGCCACGATGATGCCGCGCCCGGCGGCATAGGTGCGCCCGGCCTCGTAAATGGCAAGCGTGGTGCGTTCAACCTGGGCGGCGGTTTCCGCGCCGAGCAGTTTCGCAGCCTGAGCCACGCTGATGTTTTCATCGTGCTGGCCCAGTTCTGCCTTAGTTGAGGGCGTAAACAGCGCAGGTTCCAGCTTGTCGGATTCGCGCAGGTTGGCGGGCAGCTTGTAGCCGCACAGGGTGCCGGTGGCCTTGTAATCCTTCCAGCCGGAGCCGGTGATGTAGCCGCGCACAATGCATTCCACGGGCAGGGGCTTGGCCTTGCGTACGATGACGGCGCGGCCTTCAAGCTCGTCCTTCCAGGGGGCCAGAGCGGCGGGGAAGCGGTTCACATCGCTTTCAATCAAGTGATTGGGGATGATGTCCTTGAACTTTTCCATCCAGAACAGGGTGATCTGGTTAAGAATCACGCCCTTGTAGGGGATGGGTTCGTTCATGATCACGTCAAAGGCCGACATGCGGTCAGTGGTGACAATGAGCAGTGTTTTTTCGTCCACATCATAGATGTCGCGCACTTTCCCGCGAGAAAGAAGGGGATAGGCGCTGATCTCGGTTTTTACCACGACTTTCATGATGGCTCCTGATTCCTCTGGCTCTTGCTATTTCTTCCCGCGCGCTTCAACGGAGCGGGCGTGGGCTTCCAGGCCTTCCAGCCGGGCAAGGGCGGCTATGGACTGCATGTTCTGCTGTAAAAAGGTTGAAGAAGCGGCCACGATGCTGGTCTTTTTGCAGAAGGTCTGCACCGAAAGAGCCGATGAAAAACGCGCCGTTCCCAGTGTGGGCAGCACATGGTTGGGCCCGGCAAAATAGTCGCCCACGGGTTCGGGGCTGTGCTGGCCCATGAATACGGCACCGGCATGGCGAATAAAGGGCAATACGGCCCAGGGGTCGCGGGTGCACAGTTCAAGATGCTCCGGGGCCACCATGTTGGCAACCGCCACAGCTACGGAAAGATTGGGCGTAACCACAATGGCGCTCCAGTCTTCCAGCGCGCGGGCGGCGGTGGTGGCTCTGGGCAGGGCGGCGCACTGCTTTTTCAGCTCCTGCTGGAGGGCATCGGCCAGACGGGCATCGTCGGTGATGCAGATGGCCGAGGCCAGGGCATCGTGCTCCGCCTGCGAAAGCATATCCGCGGCAAGCCATGCGGGATTGGCGGAAGAATCGGCCAGCACGAGCACTTCGCTTGGCCCGGCGATCATATCAATGCCCACAGTGCCCTGCACAAAGCGCTTGGCAGTGGTGACAAAAATATTGCCAGGCCCGGCAATAACATCCACAGGCTGAATGGTCTGCGTACCGTAGGCCATGGCCGCAATGGACCATGCTCCGCCAACGCGGTAAACTTCATCAATATCAAGTAGATGCGCAGCAGCAAGAATGTGCGGATTAACCGTGCCGTCCTTGCGGGGCGGCGTGAATACCGCCAGACGCGGCACGCCAGCCACCTGGGCGGGTATGGCGCTCATGAGCAGGCTGGAAACAAGGGGCGTATTGCCGCCTTGGCCGCCGGGAACATACAGGCCGCCCGCGTCAACAGATGTAACCTGCTGGCCGAGAATGCTGCCGTCCGGGCGGGTGAGAAACCACGATTTCTCAACCTGCGCTTCGTGGAAAGAACGTATATTGGACGCAGCCTCGCCGATGATTTCGCGGCTTTCAATGGTGACGGAGGCTGCCGCCTTGGCGATCTCCTGCTCGCTCACGCGCAGGGGCGGGGCAAAGTCAGGGCAGTCAAAATTGCGCGTGTACTCCACAAGGGCGTCGTCGCCCTTTTGCCGCACAGCGTTGATAATGTCGGTTACGGCGCTTTCCACCCCGTTGCCGGGGTTGTGCCGCCCTTGCAGCCACTGGGCCAGCGCGGGCCATTCCTGTTCATGTTGCAGCGTCAAAATTCGGCATGTCATAGTGCTGTTCCTCTTCTGGTTCGCGCAATATACAGAAGCCGCCGCAGAATGTCGAGGCGCAGATGTCTGGCAACTGGCGCAAGTGCTGGAGCAGCGGAGGCCGCAACAAAACTTTTTGCAGTTACGGCAGCGCCTTGACAGGGTGGACAAGCATACTTACTTAACGAAAAGCATCGTGACCCCGCGGGGTCGATTCAGGAGGAAGCATGCAGCGTCATAAAATGAACCACTCATTCGGACAGCAGGGCGGTCAGCAGGGCAGCCAGGCGGATAACCGGGCAGAATGCCAGCCCGAAAGACCGGAAGATGGTTTTCTTGAAGAAGACGGTATTCTGTTCGGTCAACATGCGGGCAAGAATCCCGCTGCCGATTCCGTGCAGGAGTCTGATACTGCCCCGGCAGACAAGGCGGCTTCAGCCGAAAGCCTTGAAGAACGTTGCAAGGCGGAGCTGACAGAAATGCGCCTGCGTAATGCCGCAGAAATGGACAATTTCAAGAAGCGCCTGGCGCGCGAGCATGAAGAGCAGATGCGCTACGCTGCTGAAAAGGTCTTGGGAGATCTGCTGCCCACGCTCGATAACCTTGATCTGGCCCTGCGTTACGGCAGCAAGAGCGAAGCCTGCAAAGACATGTTGCAGGGCGTGGCCATGACCCACAAGCTGTTGCTTGATGCGGTGGAAAAGCACGGACTCAAGCCCCTGGGCGAGGAAGGCGAAGAATTTGATCCCAACGTGCATGAAGCTGTGGGGTTTGAAGACCGCCCCGACTTTGCCCCCAACTCTGTGGCGCGTGTGCTGCAACGGGGTTTCAAGCTGGGTGAGCGCTTGCTCCGCCCCGCCAAGGTGATGGTAAAACAGTAAATTTTTTGTGCTCGGCTTTTCGGCCCGGTGGCTTCGGCTGCCGGGCTTTTCTGTTTTTTGCGCTGGTTATGCCGTGCCCAGAAAATGGGCGGCCTCGGCAAGGATCTGCCGCAATTGTGATGTCGTTTCAGGCTCGTCACCCTGATTGGTGCTGCCGTCCGGGTCGTAATCACCACCCGTTTGCAGTGCCAGGCCCAGGCGTAGTTCCAGCAGTTCCCCCTCCGCCAGCGGGCAAAAGACAACATCTCTCCGCCCAATGGCGGAAAATGAACGTGGTAGCAACCCCATGCCGTCTCCTTGAGCTATGCGGGCCAGCAGCACATCGTATTCATCCGGTTCTTCCAGATAAACTGGCGCAAATCGCATATGGGCGAAAATGCCTCGCATGTGGTCAAAGTATACGGGGTTGTTCTCGCGCCGAAACCAGAAAAGAGGTCTGCCGTTCAGACTTTGCAGGCGTATCGGCTCCTGACTGTCATGCTGCAGGGCAGCAAGCCATGCGTGGGGCAAGGCCGCCAGCAGAGGCTCTGCATAGGGCAGCGGGCTTACGCGCACACCCGGAACCTCAAGCGGCAGGGCCACCAGTGCCGCGTTCAGTCTGCCCCGGCTAATCCCGCGCGCCAGTTGGGGCGAGGGCTGGCGCACATAGCGCACCGGGTTGCCTCTGAGAATATCAAGCTTTTTCATGAAGCCTGAAAAAATGCCCTGTTCAAAAGCTGTTGTCAGGCCAATGGACAAGGGCGCTTCTGATCCATTCCCGCCATGTCCGAGCCTCCGCAAAAGCAGCCTTGCGGCGTCCTGTGCTTCCAGTACCGGGCGGGCAATGCGCAGCACTTCCACCCCTGACTCTGTGAGTGTCAGCCCTCGGCTGTGGCGTTCAAACAGCGTGATGCCCAGCATTTCTTCCAGATGTCGCATATGGCGGCTCAGGGGCGGCTGGGTCATATACAGCCTGTCAGCTGCGCGGCGCAGGCTGCATTCTTCTGCAACTACAGAAAAATAGCGCAGCAGCCGCCAGTCAGGGATGTCAAAAAGATCGTTAGCCATACCTTAAAGGTATCACCAAAAAGGCAAGAGGCAAAGTAATGGCTTGGGCATAAAAGTTGAATCAGGCCAAGGCATTGAGCCAGGCCATTACGCAGGAGAATGTCATGCAGACTGATCGTTATGCCGCAGGGCTTGCCATGCTGGAACAGGTTGACGGACGCGGTGGGGAAAAAGTGCTTGAAAGCGTGCGGGCCATTTGCCCAGATTTTGCGCAATACCTTGTGGAATTTCCGTTCGGGGATATCTATTCAAGGCCAGGGCTGGATTTGAAAAAAAGGGAGATTGCCGTTGTGGCGGCCCTGACAGCAATGGGCAACGCGGCCCCGCAACTGCGTGTGCATATTGCGGCTGCCCTGCATGTGGGCTGCACCCGTCAGGAAATACTGGAAGTCATTATGCAGATGGCCGTGTACGCTGGGTTTCCCGCCGCGTTGAACGGCCTGTTTGCCGCCAGGGATGTTTTTGACGGGCAGGATGGGCAGAAAGTGTAGGGCTGGTGCGGCGGTTGCTGTTGGCAGCCGCTGCGTCAGAACAGGGAGAAATGTCGGGCAGAAGCAGAAGATCGCCATTACGCGGCAAAGTTCAGAGGGCTACATGTCTGAATATTTCGCGGCAATACTGCGGAACTGCTCCTGCATGGCCAAAAAGGCGTCCACCACTTCGGGGTCAAACTGGGTGCCGCGTCCTTCCACAATAATGCGCATGGCTGTTTCGTGCGGCATGGCGGGTTTGTAGACACGCTTGCTGCGCAGGGCGTCATACACGTCGGCCACGCTCATAAGGCGGGCGGAAAGCGGAATGTCCTTGCCAGCAATGGCGCGTGGGTAGCCCTTGCCGTCCCAACGTTCGTGGTGGCAGTAGGCAATGTCGCTGGCGATGCGCAGAAAGGAATTTTCCCCCAGAAATTTGTCGGCCGAGGCCAGCACAGCGCGCCCCAGCGTGGTGTGTTCCTTCATGGCCTCATATTCTTCATCAGTGAGGGGGCCGGGCTTGTGCAGCACTGTATCTGCAATGGCGACCTTGCCCACATCGTGCAGCGGCGCAGAAAGGTAGAGCCACGAAATGGCATCGGCGTCCAGCTCGTCCCTGTATTCGGGCAGTTGCGAAATATAGACAGCCAGCGCTTTTACATAATTCTGTGTGCGTTTGATGTGCGCGCCGGTTTCCGTATCGCGCCATTCCGCAAGGCTTGCCATGGCGTGAATGGTGGCTTCTTGCGTGAGGGCAAGCTGGCGCGTGCGGGCGAGCACCAGATCGTTCAGGTGGTCGCGGTAGAGTTTGTATTTGAGCTGGTTGGCAACGCGATTGCGCACCAGCGAGGAGCGGAAAGGCTTGGTTATGTAATCCTGCGCGCCCAGCGAGAGGCCCTTGGCTTCATCAGTTTCTTCATTCTGCGCCGTAATGAACATAACCGGGATGTCGCGGGTCTGCGCATCGCTGCGCAGGCGCTTGCACACTTCGTACCCGTCCATGCCGGGCATGATGACGTCAAGCAGGATCAGGTCTGGAGGGGGCTGCCGCAGGGCCAGACGCAAGGCGTCTGTACCGTTTTTGGCAAACATGATTGTGTATTTGTCGCGCAGGCATTCACTGAGAATGCGCAGGTTTTCAGGCGCGTCATCCACAAGCAGGATGATGTTGCGCCTGTGTACCTGGGATGGATCGGCGGCTTCGTCGGCCCAGTTCATGACTTGCCCCGTGTAAGCACGGGCAGGCGGGCGGCTAGATGTTCGCCCATGCGGCGCACCATGCGGCTTTCTGCCGCTGTGAGCACGTCGTAGGTTTTGCCCGCCACCGGTTCAGCATCGGCATAAATGCCTCGGGCGATGACGTCGTCGTGGCGGTTTTTCAGAGTCCAGCGCGCTTCAAGCACGGCCTTGGAGTCGAAATTGCCGTCCAGCCTCTGCAAATCCACAAGCAGCACATAGTCGGCACGGGTGTCGTCGCCCGGCGCAAGCACGTTCAGCCCCACAGCCAGCAAGGGCGGGGTCAGCACTTCCTGCACCACACGGCGCACACCATGCCCCACGGGCTCCGCCCAGGCGTGAAATTGCGAAACAACAAGCTCTGTTTCGCCGTTCACACGGCTGACAATGCTGTTGCGGTCAAGGTAATCCGGCACGGTAACCTGCGCCACGCGCAGGTTTCTGGTGGGCAGTGTGTCGGCCTTGACCGGCTCAAGGGCGCTTTCAAGCAGATAGTAGCGCGTGGGGGTGCTGCGCGCGCAGCCGCTCAAAAGTGTGAGCAGCACCAGCGAAAGAAGAAGGATTTTGCGTTGCATCAGCGTGTTCCTTGCTTGCCCCGCAGCAGAGCTTCGGGATTACGTTCAAGCATTTCGGCCAGGGCGCGCATGGAGCGCATTGTATCGGTGCTCTCTTTAAGAAGGCGGCGCAGATCGTTCATGGTGGGTGAATCACGCCCCAGAATGCCCTGGGCCGAAGCTGTGACCACGCGCAACTGATCTGCCGCAACCGCCATGCTCTGCATGGCTTCCCGGAAGGAAACCAGCGTGGCTGGCAGTTCCTTTTCAACAGAGACGCTGGCCGTGCTCAGGCTCTTGAGAACCTGCTCCGTATTGGTGCGTATGGCGCCCTCGTGCAAAATGCCGTGGGCTTCCTGAAATGTGTTGGTGAATGCCGTGAGCGCCTTGCCCAGTTTGTCGTCACTGAGGCCGAGGGCAAGGTTTTGCAGCACGGCGCTGAAAGAATTTACCATCTGCTCCAGCGGCATCTGCGAGAGTGTGCTTTGCAGCGTATCGATGGGCGAAGGAATGGTGGGAATCTCCATGTCCGGCGTAGCGGAGCGGAAGTTGGCCGCCGTGGCAGGATAAAAATCAAGCTCCACGCGGTATTGACCGGTGATGAGGCTTTGCAGTTGCAGCCGCCCGCGCAGGCCGCGCTGCACCATGCGGCGTATGATTTCCTGCTGGAAAGACTCGGAGGGTGCGGCAGCACCGCTGGCACGCACAAAACTGCGTTCGTCAATGCGGATATAGACGGGGATGGTCACGTTGGAATCGCGCGCGTTGGCAACCAGATTGATGCGCGTGACGCTGCCCATGGGCACGCCCCTGAACACAACCGGCGCACCCGTGGAAAGCCCGCTGACCGAGCCATCAAAGTACATCACGTATTCAAGATCATTGCTGAAAAGGCGGCCCCCGCCGAGCAGCATGATGCCCAGCACCAGCAGAGCCAGGCCCCCCAGCACAAAAGCGCCGACAGTTGTTTTGTATGACTGCGAGTTCATCGGGATTGTTCCTTGTGCGAAGTTGCAGCGTGCGAAGTTGCCGTTGGGGCGTTTTCGCCTGCGTCCTCATTCTGGTCGCGCCTGCCGCCTCTGGTCAGAAAGAGCTTTGCGCTTTGGTCTGTATTGGGATCTTTCACCAACTCGCTGGGATTACCGCTGGCAGTGACCGTTCTGCTTTGCGCATCCAGAAAAATGCTGTTTCTGGCTATGGTAAAAATACTCGGCAACTCGTGAGAAACAATAACAAAAGTTGTACCCAGGCTGTCGCGCAGCTCCAGTATCAGGTCGTCCAGCAGCCGGGAGCTGACCGGGTCAAGCCCTGCGGATGGCTCGTCCAGAAAGAGAATCTGCGGATCAAGCGCCAGTGCCCGGGCAAGCCCCGCGCGTTTGCGCATGCCGCCGCTGATCTCCGAGGGGTAATAATCCTCAAATCCGGCCAGACCCGCAAGAGCCAGTTTGAGCGAGGCCTGCTCCCTGATTTCATCATCGGTGAGGTCAGTATACTGTTGCAGGGGCAGACCCACATTTTCCGCCAAGGTCATGGAGCTCCACAGCGCGCCGCCCTGAAAGAGCACGCCCGTGTTGCGCATGATGCGGCTGCGGCTTTCTTCCGTGCCAGCCCAGAAATCTTCGCCATTATAGCAAATCTGCCCTTGCTGCGGCTCCTTGAGGCCCATGAGCACCCTCAGCAGGGTGCTTTTGCCGCAGCCGGAACCGCCCATGACCATGAAAATATCGCCCACGCGCACGTCAAACGACACGTTGCGCATGAGTACAAAGGAGCCGAAGGCCACCGTAAGATCGCGCACCCTGATGCGCACGTCTTCATCCGGCACGGCAGGGGCCGGGCAGGACGGTGCAGCGCTGGTCGCGTCCGTGTTGGGCAGGATAATGGAGGGCTGGGCGGTGTCAGGCATGTTACACATCCAGCACGTTGCAGATAACAGTGATGATGGCGGTAGCCACAATAATGCCCACAATGGCCTGCACCACAGCCGTGGTGGTGGCCTGGCCCACAGCCTGGGCGCTGCGCCCGCAGCGTATGCCCTGATAGCACCCGGCCACGGCCACAATGGCCCCAAAAACCGTGCCGTACACAAGACCGATGATCAGATGTTTGAAGGGCACCATCTGGATGGTGGCATTGATGTATTCCATGGGGTTCAGCCGCAGCATGGTGGTGCCCACCAGGAAACCGCCGATAATGCCCATGAGGTCGGCATACAGGGTCAGCAGGGGGATCATGGCCATAAGGGCTAGCACGCGCGGCAGCACAAGAAAGTCGTGGGGAGAAATGCCAAGGGTAGAGAGGGCGTCGACCTCTTCGTTGACCTGCATGGTGCCGATGAGGGCGGCGTAGGCAGCGCCCACCCGGCCAGCCATGACCACGCCCACCATGATGGCCCCCATGACCCGCAGCATGCCAATGCCCACAAGGCCCGCAACATAAATCTGCGCGCCAAACTGGGTGAGCTGCACCGCGCCCACAAAGGCCAGAATCAGGCCAAACAGCAGGCTGGTGAGCGAAATGATGGGCAAGGCGGCCACGCCGCATTCGTGCATGGCGGCAAACAGATCCATGGGGCGCATCTTGGCCCTGCCAAGAAACAGCCGCCAGATGGAAAGTACAATCTCGCCAAGAAAATTAAGAAAATCCTCAAGCTTGGGCCGTAGAGCCAGTACGCTTTCGCCAACGCGGGTCACAAAGCCCACATCGGTTTTACTGCGTTCGGAGCCTGCCTTGGCAGGAACCGCAAAGGCCAGTTTGATGAGGCGCTCGAGGCCTTCGGGCAGTTCCGTATGTACCGGCAGCTCACGGGCACGCGCCGCCTTGACCATCTGCACCAGAAAAACCAGCAGGGTGCTGTCCCACTGGCCGAGGTCGGCGCTTTCAAGGCGCACTTCGCGGATGCGCTGGTCGGCTATCTGGCTCAGGGCGGTCACGGCCTCGAGAGGCCATGGTTCATCCAGATTCCAGCGCCCGCCAACGCTCACGCGCAGCAGCGGCCCCTGAACAGATACGGTCACTTGCGGACTTGTTTCCATCACTATACTATACGCGTAGCACAACATCTTCGCAAGCGTCCTGGCCTGCGAACCGTTTTGAAATCTTTTTGAAACCCCAAACCACCGGGCTGTCATGTCGCTGAAACAACGCCTCAATCTTTCTGCCGAGCCTGTCTTTCTTATGGACGGCTCTGCCTTTATATATCGCGGTTTTTTTGCCAACAAGAACATGCAGCGCTCCGACGGCTTTCCCACCAACGCTCTGGTGGTAGTAACGCGTGTGCTGCTGCGCATTCTGCGCGATGAACGGCCCGCCCATTTTCTCTTCGTCAAGGACGGCAAGGGCAAGAACTTTCGCCACGATCTGTACCCGCTGTACAAGGCCAACCGTGACGCTACCCCCGAAGATCTGGTGCGGCAGATGGATCCCATCGTGCGCATGGTCAAGGCTCTTGGCATTCCTGTTGAAATTTCTGACGGCTGCGAGGCTGACGATTGCATAGCCTCGCTGGCGGCGCGTTTTTCCGCCCAGCGGCCAGTGGTTATCGTGAGCGGCGATAAAGACCTCAAGCAGTGCCTCGGCCCCAACGTGTACATGTGGGACCCTGCATCCAAGGAAGAAAAACTGCTCTCAGCCGCAGAATTTACGGCGGAAAGCGGCCTCAGGCCCGACCAGTGGGCCGATGTGCAGGCCCTTGTGGGCGACACGAGCGATAATATCCCCGGCGTGCCGGGCATCGGCCCCAAGACGGCGCAGAAAATTTTTGAAATATGCCCAACGCTTGAAGACATACGCGACCATTTTGCCCTGCTTGGCCCCAAGATTCAGGACAAGCTGCGCGACCACCTTGAAAACATGTTTTTGTGGCGGCAGCTCACCTCTCTTTCGCTGGATGTGTGCACCGGGCTGACCCTTGACGACATGACCGTCAATCCACTTGATGAAGCCCTGTGCGCCAGCATGGCGGACGAATTTGAACTGCACGCCCTGCGCCGCGATATGGCAACGCTGGCCCGTTTGCAGCGCAGCGCACCCGCAGGTTCGGCTCCGGCCCCGTCTGGTCTTGCAACTGGCGGCGCTGCATCGAATGCTGGTCAAAATACTGGTGTGGATGCTGGCGCGCCTCGCTCCGCTGCTCAGGGTTCGCTGATGGCTGCCGCAGAAAAGTCTTCTGCAAAACCTCGCCCCGCAGCAGGGGCTGGCCCGCAGATGAGCCTGCTGGATGTGGCCGACGAACCCGAAGCTCCGCTCCTGAGCGAAGCAGGGCAATTGCCCCCCTGCAAAGGGCTGGAGGCCGCAATAATCTGGCCCGGCGGGCCGGGCAAACCGCCCCACGTGGCCGTGGCTGGCGGCGATGATTTTCGCTGGGGCGGTAATGTGGAAGACCTTTGCACGTGGCTTGCCGGAGCGCAAAGACTGGTGACGGCTGACCTCAAGGCCCAGCTGATTGCCGCCGCCTGCTGGCGCAAGCTGCCCTCAGAGGCCAATCCGCCGTTTTTCTTTGATCTTGGCCTTGCCGCATACCTCATTAACCCAGAGGAAAGCGATTACGGCTGGCCCCGTCTGGCTGTGCGCTGGGGCATCCCCCTGCGTGAAGGGCAGGGGGGCAACGGCCCCGCCAGCATGGCCCTGCGCATGGCCGCCGCCATGGAACAGCGGCTGGAAGCTGACGGTCTGCTTGACCTGTACCGCACGCTTGAATTGCCACTCACGCCCGTGCTGGCCCAGATGGAGGCGCGCGGGGTCGCCATTGATGCAGCGGCCTTTCAGTCCTTTCTTTCAGATGTGCAGGGCGAGATCGACAGGCTCACGCAGGAGGTTTTTACCGCAGCGGGAACCACGTTCAACATCCGCTCGGCCCAGCAGCTTGGCGAGGTATTGTTCAACACGCTCAAGCTGCCCTCGCCGCGCAAAACCCGTGGCGGGCAGGCATCCACCAATCAGGAAACGCTGGAAAAACTAGCTGGGCAGCATCCCGTGGTGGAGAGCATCCTCCAGTTCCGCAAACTGGAAAAAATGCGCTCCACCTATCTGGACCCCTTGCCGCGTCTTGTGGACCCGCGCGGGCGCATCCATACGACCTTTAACCAGAAAGCCACGGCCACGGGGCGGCTTTCGTCCAGCAATCCCAATCTTCAGAACATCCCCGTGCGCGGCCCGCTGGGCAAGCGCATGCGCTCGTGCTTTATCGCCGGGCCGGATCACGCCCTTGTTTCTGCCGACTATTCACAGGTAGAACTGCGCGTGCTGGCGCACATGTCGCAGGATACGGCCCTGATTGAGGCCTTCCGCAACGGCGAGGACATCCACGCCCGCACGGCGGCGCTGGTGTACGACCTGACATCCAGCGAGGTCAGCCCCGACCAGCGGCGCAACGCCAAGACCATCAACTTTGGTCTTATTTACGGCATGGGCGCGCAAAAACTGGCTCAGGAGCTGAAAATCACCACCAACGAGGCCAAGGAATTCATTGCGCGCTATTTTGAGCGACTCACAGGCCTGAAGCAGTTTTATGAAGAGGTGGAGGCTGTTGCCAAGCGGCAGGGCTATGTGACCACCCTTGGCGGGCGGCGGCGTTTGCTGCCTGATATCCATTCCGCCAACGGGCAGAACTACGCGCTGGCGCGGCGGCAGGCTATCAATACCGTGATTCAGGGGTCAGCGGCGGATATCATCAAGCTCGCCATGCTTGCTGTGGCCCATGATGCGGAGTTGAAGCGGCTGGATGCCCGGTTGCTTTTACAGGTGCATGACGAACTTTTGCTGGAAGTACCCACGGAGGCTGCGGCTGCTGCGGGTGAACGGGTGGCGGCGCTTATGGGCGGGGTTATGCCGGGCGGCGTGGCTTTGTCTGTGCCGCTGGTTGTGGATTGGGGGCAGGGCAGGGACTGGGGTTCCGCCCACTAGGGCGCAAGCATGGGGGGCTTTTTGTTTCTGGCTGCGTCAAAACGGTTTTTTATTTCGGTCGAGTACCGTGAGAGTACACTCCCTGCATAAAAAACCGTTTTTCCTTGCCAGAAAGCAAAAATCCCCACCATGCAAATGGTTGCCTTGCGGTTTGGGGTGAGCCTGTCAGGCTGATTTAAGCAAACCCGACTTTTGTGGCCTGAATGCGTCAGCGCCGAGATTTTGATGCTCACGTACTTGAGTACGCTGCGCTCAAAATCTCGGCGCTGACGCATTCAGGCCACAAAAAGCGTATTTTGCAAATTCGCCCAACACCAACCATCGCCTCCGCTTTCGCTCCGGCGAGTTTAAGGAAGGCAACTCCACGACCAGCTCCTGATGGCGAAATTTTATTAATACGGAAGTTGTCGGCCCACTTATGAGCGAATTGAATTCAACATTAGTGCAGGCAAAGTAGCAAAAGGTTATGCCTAGTATTGCAATTTGGAGTTTTTTGAACGCCTCGCAATGATGAAAAGTCCTGAAGCGACAGAAATGGCAGCGAAGCAATTACCTAAAGTACTAACTGTATCAAAGGTATTTGGCTGAAGCGGACTTCCGCTCGAAGCGAAAGCTTACTCTGGCATTTACGCGGCGCGGAGGGAGATCGCCTGAGCGAGTGGAGCGAGGGAAGGAAGCTCCCGCAGCGATAGCCGCGTTGCCCTCGTTACCTGATGGGAATTGAAAACGCTTCTTAGGGGGTGTTCCGGGGGGAGTGCAGAGGGGGCCGAGGAGGGGCGCAGCCCCTAACAGGCCCCCTTTGCCCCGCGCCGGGGAGGCGCATGACCTTCGCCGAAAGGCGAAATCAAGTGCCCGAAGGGCAGAAAATTTAATCAACCTCTGCGGGTAGGCGAAATCGCGCGCCGCGCAGGCGTCCCAAAAACAACATTCCCACCTTTCAAATACGCTTCCAACCCGCCGGGCAACTGAAACCTCGTATTCCCTCGGCCCTTGGCAAGAGCATCATCCAGAGCCAGCAGGGTGCGTGCCCGTGCCTGACCATGAATCTGCCCTGTACTGTCAGAATCCTCACCACCACACCCCGCCGCAGGGCGGCACAAAAAACGCACAGCCCGCACATACAGGCGCAAGCGGGCCGCAGGGTGCAGACTTGCCAGCAACTTTGCGGGCAATGTCAGGCTGGGGCCTTCAGCAATATTTTTCTTTGCTGAAAGCTCCGCTTCACTCCCCCCCACAATCCACGGATGCTCAGCCAGAGCCGCATCCAACGCGGTGTTCCAGTAATTCTCATCCATGCGCGCCATTTGCCAGAGATCGTGCAGGGTGCGGTCAAGGGAGGGGTTCTCTTCGCGCAGCAGGGGCAGCACATCCAGCCGCAGCCTGTTGCGCTTGTAATGGCGGCTCTGGTTGCTGGCATCCTCGCGCCAGTCAATGCCGCATTCGATCAACAAGCCTCGTAGCGCCTGCGCATCCGTTGCCAGCAGGGGGCGCAGCAGGCAGCGCTCGTCATCGCGGGCGGCCATGCCGCCAAGGGCGGGCCAGCCTGTGCCCCGCGTGAGGCGCAGCAATACGTCCTCGCTCACATCGCCAGCGTGATGCCCGAGGGCGATAAAGTCGGCCCTCACGGCAACGCGTTCCTGCTCAAGCAGGTCATAGCGCAACCGTCGGGCGGCATCTTCAATGCCAATGCCGCTGTTTTCGGCCATCTTGCGCACATCGGCTTGCCGCACGGTGCAGGGGATGTTCAGGATATTGCATAATTGGAGTGTAAATACAGTATCTTGCGCAGATTCTTCCCGCAAGCCGTGGTCAACGCTCAGGGCGTGGAGGCTCAGCCCCTGCCGTGGGGCCAGCAAGTGCAGCACAAAGGCCAGCGCCGTGGAATCGGCTCCGCCGGAGAGGGCCAGCAACAGCCGCGAACCTTTTGCAAGCCCAAGCCGCGTCAGGCAGAAGCGCTCCACCTCAAGGCAAAGACGAGCCGCAGCGGGCGGGATGTTTTGCAGCGTAGGCGCGGATTTGATCATGGCATGCCTGCGGCAAGGATGTATGGACAGATGATCGGCCCGGAGAGATTGGAACTTGTGAAACCGGGAATGACCGATGCAGGAAGGTTTTGGGGGGCATGTGCCGCCCAAAATCCGTATCAAAAAGCCGTGCCTGGGGGGGCTGTCTCTAACTCAATGATTTTGCGCCAAGGGCAAGGAAAAAGATTTTTTTACGAAAAGAGTGTACTCTTACGGTACATCACTGGAGTAAAAATTACCCTTTTGACGCAGCCAGTTGGACAAAAGAATGAGTTAGAGGCTGACCCTAAGCTGGATTGATGCCCAGTTCCACCAGCAGGTTCTCAAGCCATACGATCATGCGGTCGCGCAGTTCGGGCGAGGCATAGTGCACACATTCGCAGCGCATGCGGCCACGCGCGCGCACAAGGAGCTCAAGGCGCACAAAATTTTCTTCAATTTCCAGCCCCATGACGTGGGGACCGCAACTTTCCTCATGCTCCTGCTGCACTGGCGAGAGCATGTCGGCGGGAACGGGCAGCCAGAACAGGCCGTCCATGCCCGAGGTAAGCTCCATCTCGGTGAGGGTGGCACTCAGTTTTGCGGTATCTTCTTCCGTAATGTCGTCAATTCCGTACCAGCGCATCAGTGTTCCTCCGAATAGGGGCAGCCAGTTTTATCCAGATTGAAAATACGGCGCGCAATGCTGATGCGCGGGCCGTTGCCCTCCTGAGACATGCTGCCGCGCTTGAGAAACATGATGGGATCATGGTTGAGCTTGCGCACCAGCGCACCCACCAGAGCCTCAAGGGCATCGCGGGTTTCATCGTTCACCGGGCCGAGCCTTTTGAGGGTCTTGGCCAGTTCTTCCTGCCCCATGCGTTCGCCGCGCTGGATGAGATCAACGATGGTGGGCTGCACATCAAGGCTTGAAAGCCAGCGGGAGAACAGCAGCACTTCCTCATTGACGATGTCCGCGGCTTTGGCGGCTTCGTCGCGTCGGGTGGCGAGGTTTTCTTCCACCACTTCCTTGAGGTCGTCAATGTCGTACAGATAGACGTTGTCGAGACCGTTGACGTCCGGGTCGATGTCGCGCGGCACGGCAATGTCGATAAAGAACATGGGCCTGTTTTTGCGGGCTTTGAGCACGGCGCGGATGTCGCGCGCGCGGATGATGGGTTCCTGCGAGCCGGTGGAGGTGATGATGATGTCCACCTCTGTCAGGTGCTCGGCCATGTCTTCAAAGGGGATGGCCCGTCCCTTGAACTGCTTTGCCAGCTCCTGCCCGCGCTCAAGGGTGCGGTTGGCAACCAGAATTTCATCAATGCCCGACTGCAAAAGGTGCATGGCGGCAAGTTCGGCCATTTCACCCGCGCCCACCAGCATGGCCTTGTGGGTCTTCATGTCGCCAAAAATGCGTTTGGCAAGCTCCACGGCGGCGTAACTGATGGAAACAGCGCTGGAGGCCACTGCAGTTTCTGTGCGCACCCTTTTGGCTACGGAAAAAGCCTTGTGAACCAGTCTGTTAAGTATGACGCCCGTGGCGTGGCATTTGACCGCCTTGCGGTAGGCAGTTTTGAGCTGGCCCAGAATCTGCGGTTCGCCCAGCACCATGGAATCAAGGCTTGACGCCACAGAAAACAGATGGCGCACCGCCTCCAGATTCTTGTGCACATAGACGTAGGGCTTGAGCTCCTCGGGCTTTGCGCCACGCGCAACGGCCCAGTTTTCAAGCACCTGTCCGGCCACGTCGCCGTTGCCGGCGGCCAGCAGCTCCACGCGGTTGCAGGTGGAAAGGATCACGCTTTCGCTTACCGCGCCCACGCAAGGCACGGCCCAATGCTCTTCATCGCAGTGGTTGACCAGGGCAAAGCGCTCGCGCACGTCCACGCTGGCAGTGCGATGATTCAGGCCGACAAGAAAGATATCACAGTCCATGATGATAGCCCGGTCAGCGCCGGATGAATGCGTGGTGTGTTTCCATGAAGGTATTCACCACAATGATTGAAAAGAGGCAAAGAATAAATACAAAAACAGCCAGTTGCGCAGGCTTGCGGCCCTTCCAGCCCTTGGTGAGGCGGTTGTGGAAAAGCACGGAGTAGAACAGCCAGATCACAATGCTGATAACTTCCTTGGGGTCGCCCGTAACCGTGCCGCCAAATACCGGCTTGGCCCAGATAAGCCCGGAAACGATGCCCAGAGTGTACATGGGGAAGCCGATCATGGTCGTGATGGCGTTGATTTTATCAAGCATGGAGAGGGCGGGCATGTCGAGCCAAAAGCCCTTCATGGTCAGCTTGCTCTTGATGCGCCCTTCCATAAACAGAAACAGCGCTCCGGCGGCAAAGGCCAGCGCCAGCAGGGCAAGGCTCAAAAAGAGCGAGCCGATGTGCAGGGCGTAAAATGAGGTGTTGAGCGAGGGCGGAACCTGCACCACTGAGGCCAGATACGGGGCCGACATGGCAAAGAGCATAAGCCCGAGCGGAGTGGCGAATACCAGCGGAATCTCCTGCCGCAGCTTGGCCCAGGCGGCAATGCCGCAGAGCACCACAAACCAGGCCATGAGCTGAAAGTACGCGCCAGCGCTCAGGCCACCGGGCAAGGCCTTGTGAAAGCCCAGAAAGAGCATGAGCGTCTGGCAGGCAAAGCCCGCCAGCGCCACGCTACAGCCTATCTTGCGCCACAGGGCGCTGCGCGCGGCAATGCCCGCAAGCCCTGCAACACTGGCGGAGCCATAGAGCAGCAGGGTTACGGCGGTGGAAAATTCAGGGGAGATCATGGAGCAACTCCGCTATATTGGCGTGCAGTGCGGGCGGAAGCGCCGCCTGCAAATAACGCGTACAGTTTTCATAGTCGTGTTCTTCCAGCCATTGTTGCAAGGGGGACTCTGCCAGCTTGCGGAACAATCCGGTATTCTGCCCTGTATCGTGCCCCAAGGCAAGAACCAGAGGCCGCAGCCGACCCATCAGGGTTGCCATGCGCGAACGCGGTTCAAGCCAGCGCTCAAGTTCGCCCTTCCAGCGGCGGGCCAGCGCGGGGCTTGCCCCGCCAGTGGAAAGCGCCGCCGCAAGCGGGGCGCTGCGAGCCACGGCAGGCACCTGAAAACAGCCTTCATCCGGATTGCTCGCGCTGTTGCACAAAATACCCGCAGCGGCGCACAGGGCGGCAATGCGGCTGTTTTCCGCAGCGCTGCCCGTGGCGGCAAATACCAGCCCGCAGCCATTGAGGTCGGCAGCCTCGCAGGCGCGGCGTTCAAAGTGTACCCTTGGATCGCGTAGCAGTTCCGCCGCTTCCGGCGCTGATTCCGTCGCAGGCCCGACAAGGTCGAGCACCAGCACGGATGCCGGATTGCAGGCCAGCAGGCCGGAAAGTTTGCGTTGCCCCACCTGACCAAGGCCGACCACCAGACAGCGAATGCCTGAGAGCGAGATGAATATGGGGTAGAGCGGGGCGGGGGGCATTTGTGCGCGCATGTGTGATCCAGATGGTGAAAGAAGCTTGAGGGTGAGCATACAGCAGCGCGAAATATTTTGCAAAGGGCTTGCGCGCCGCAGCATTTGCGCAACTTTGACTGTTGTGCAGCGAAGCTGCGCCGCACATTGCTTGCCTAGGTGGACAGATTGCCTTAGATTGTGGGCAATTGGCAGTTTTACGCATGCTTGCGGCTATTGACCGATTACTGCCATCAACAACCATACGGAACGACATGCCCAAATTTTTGGTCATACAGGCGGCACGCTTTGGCGATCTGGTGCAGACCAAGCGCCTGTTGTTGAGCCTGGCCTTGCGCGGCGAGGTTCATCTTGCCGTGGATGTCAGCCTGGTTCCGCTGGCCAGGGTGCTCTATCCCTTTGCCGAGCTGCACGCCCTGTCGGTGCACGGCAGGCCCGAGGCAGAGGCGCTGGCGCGCAACACCGCTGTGCTGGACCGTTGGCTGGGCTTGCCCTTTGAAGCCGTGTACAACTGCAATTTTTCCGGCACTACTGCGGCCCTGTGCCGAGTTTTTGAGGTGGAACAGGTTCAGGGGTATCGGCCAGAGGCCGGGGGCGTTTCGCGTTCGCCCTGGGCGCGGCTTGGCTTCCGTCTCAGTGAGCGGCGCGCGCTGGCAACGATGAATCTTGTGGATTTTTGGGCGCATTTTGCACCAGAGCCGGTTGAGCCCCGCAGGGTCAACCCTGTGGCGACCCCCGGCGGGCGCGGGCTCGGCGTTGTGCTGGCAGGGCGGGAATCTCGCCGCTCGTTGCCCGTGCCCGTGCTGGCCGAGGTGGTGCGCACGGCCTTTGGGGCATTGGGCGGCCCGCGCATTCTGTTGCTGGGTTCAAGGGCGGAGCAGCCCGCTGCCCGTCAGCTCATGCGGCAGTTGCCCGGCAAGATGCTCGACAGGGTGGAAGATTGCAGCGGCAAGACAGACTGGCCCGCCCTTGTGGACGCCGTAGACGGGCTGGATGCGCTGATCACGCCCGATACGGGCATCATGCACCTTGGCGCGCACCTTGGCGTGCCTGTGCTTGGTTTTTTTCTCTCTTCAGCCTGGCTGCACGAAACCGGGCCATACGGCGAGGGCCATCATGTGTGGCAGACGGCGCGCGCCTGCGGGCCGTGTCTTGAAACCGCCCCTTGCCCCTACGATGTGGCCTGTGGTCAGCCTTTGGCGCAGGTGGAGCTTTTGCGTTCCGTTGCCGCCGTACTTGCCCGTTTAAAATCGGGCGCGCCCTCTGCCACCGCACAGGCGGAATCATGGCCGCCTCTGCCAGCGGATTTGCAGTTGTGGCGCACGGGCATGGACGCCTTGGGTACGCTGCCGCACCTGCTCGCAGGCTGTGACCCGCATGCGCAGGAGCGCAGGCGCGTGCGCGATTTTCTGGCTGCGCGCCTGCATCTGCCCATGCCGGACGAAAGCGCCGCTCTTGCCCCGCAAGCTCCGAATCTTGACGAATGGCTTTATAACGATGCGGACTGGATGTTGCCGCCAGGGAGATACTGCTGATGCCCGCCGCTCCTCTGCGAATTCTTGTGGTGCTGCCCATGTACGGCGGCTCGCTGCCCATCGGCCGCTACTGCGCCAGCGCCCTCAGCGGGCTGGGGCACAGCGTGCGCGTGTTTGAGGCTCCCTTGCTGCATCCGGCTTTTACCGGGCTGCGCGGCCTTGGGTTGGCCCCGACGCAGACTGCCCAGCTGGAAAATTCTTTTTTGCAGGTGGTTTCGCAGGCCGTGTGGGCGCAGGTTCAGGCGCAGGAGCCGCATCTGGTGCTGGCCCTGGCGCAGGCTCCCATAGGGCGCAGCCTGTTGCAGCGTTTGCGCAGGTCGGGCGTGCGTACGGCCATGTGGTTTGTGGAAGACCACGAGATTTTTGACTACTGGAAGGCCTACGCACCATTGTACGATGTTTTTGCCGTTATCCAGAAAGAGCCTTTTTTATCCATGCTCTCGGGCATCGGGCAAAGCAACGCTCTGTATTTGCCGCTGGCGGCCCAGCCGGATTTTCACAAGCCTCTGGAACTGACCGAGCAGGAAAAGCGCGAATACGGGGCCGATATCGGCTTTCTTGGCGCGGGTTACCCCAACCGTCGGCTGGCTTTTCGTCAGCTTGTGGGGCGTGATTTTAAAATCTGGGGGTCGGATTGGGACGGCGAGAGCCTGCTTGCGCCCCACGTGCAGCGCGGCGGCGCGCGCATTGATGCGGACGAAAGCGTCAAAATCTACAATGCCACGCGCGTCAACCTGAATCTGCACTCAAGCCTCGGCACTGCGGAGCTTGTGAGCAAGGGCGATTTTGTCAATCCGCGCACGTTTGAACTGGCATGCATGGGGGCCTTTCAGCTTGTGGACAGGCGGGCGCTCATGCCCGAGCTGTTTGCGCAGGATGAACTGGCTACCTTTGGCACGCTGGAAGAATTTTACGCCGGCATCGAGTATTTTCTGGCCCATCCGGACGAACGTCATGCCTTTGCCGCCCGCGCAAGGGAGCGGGTGTTGCGCGATCATACGTACGAGCAACGCATGGCCGCCCTGCTTGGTTTTGTGGAGCAGCGCCTCGGCCCCTGGCCGCTGGAACTGGAGTCTCCCGGCGGCATGCCGCCCGATGTTGAGGCCGCGCTCTCGCCCGAGATTCGCAGGGACATGGCGGCTATGGTGCAGGGGCTTGGCCTTGGCCCCAATGCCGGATTTGATGATGTCATCAATGCCTTGCGCGCCCGTAGCGGCGTGTTGACGGAAACAGAAGCTGCCCTGCTGTTTCTCGATGAATGGCGCAGGCAGTATGGCAAAAAATAACCTCCCCAATACCGCAGAAAACTTCTTTGCGCACCACTCCCGGTTTTGCCCGCTGCGCGCAGATACGAAAAACCCCGCCGTAGAGGCGGGGTTTTTACGTCATATCCATGCGGTAATTAGCCGCTATTGCACAATATCGGTCATGGATGGGGGCAGGGTGATTTCCGTCATGTTGAGGTAGAAGGGCAGCATGATGGCAACTGCCAGCACCAGCGCGGCCAGCAGGGTGATCTTGTGGCGCATGGGGGTGGCGCTGCGGGCCACGAATGTCCAGAGCAGGGCCGGAACAAGCCAGAGCAGCAGCTCTGCGCTTTCCATAATGGCGTCAGTGGCGGTAAAGGTGTCGTTTTGCCAGGCGTTCTGCACGTCAAACACCGAAGATGCCAGCAAAATAACCCAGAAAACAGCCCAGGCGTTGCGCGCCCATGTGGCGCACCAGGGGAGCATGGTATTGTAGTGGTCGCGGCCAAAGTCGTCATATTTGCGGCGCAGCACAAGCCAGAAAGCGCCCATGCCGCCAGCCACGGCCAGCATCAGGGGCAGCGACCAGAAAAGGGCGCACCAGAAGGGCGTGCCAAAACCGGGAACATAAATGTGCCCAAGGGTCAGCAGGTCCGCATCGGGGCGGGCCAGCGCCGTTATCAGGCGGGCCGCAGCCAGGGACGCCACTGTGGCGATGATGCCCTGAATGCCGCTGACCACGCCCATGCCCACATGCAGCATGGGCAGCTTGAGCAGGAATTTCCACAGCGCAAAATACATGCTGTTGATGAGCACGGCCAGCCCGAGCATGATCCAGCTCATTTCAACCATGAAGTCTGAGATGGAGTCGGGCGTATAGGAGCTTTGCGTAAAGAAGAGCCAGACCCTGCCGCAGATGAGCAGCGCCCAGCCCAGCAGCAATGAGAGCAAGGCCAGCTGGCGCGCGCATTTTTCATAGGAGGCGCGCTTGCGCGTAACCGCCAGCGCCCGTGCGGTGGCGGACATGAAACCCAGGCCCGCAAAGGCCAGCAGGGCCGCGAGCGGCAGGGCAATGCTCAGGGCGTCAAGGCCCATGCGCGCCATGGGAAAGGACTGTCCAAGATGCCGCAACGCGTCCATCCAAGTTGTCAGGGCCGCTGCCATTTCCTGGAAAAAATTCATCTGGCTTCGCCTCCGGTCTGGCTTGATGCCGGATAGGAACTGTTCATGCGGATTATTGCCGCCCTTCGCCTGCCGTGTCCCGGGTGAGTCACCTGTGCACGTGCGGATGAAGGCAAAATCCCGTTTGCAACCGGGCGCAAGGTGCATCAAAAACTGTGGAACAGACTTTTTGGTGCTGCGATGTTCCGATTGTCCGTATCTGTTATGTAGTACGAGCGTGAGCAAGCCTGTTCTTGCCTGAAAAACGCTGCCGCTGCAAGAGTTCTTGAAATATGGCCGGGGTTGAGGCACAAGAAAGGTTGGCAGGTTGATGGGCTTGTGCGTTTGCAGTTCTGGGGGCTATAGCAGCCGGGCAAGAGGCCGGGCCGGGTCAAAAAATTTTTGATGGGCGTCTGTTGCGGGCTTTTGATGCATTGAGCGATATTTCAACGCAAGAATGCTCTTGTGCTGGAGAACGGGATGAAAACACTGATTGTTGTGCCGTTGGCCTGCGTTGCGCTGGTTGCCGGATGCGCTTCTTCTGACAAAATGCGTCAGGTGGAATCGACCAGCGAAACCAACCAGAAGGTGCTGCGCGAGACCGACCAGCGGTTGCGCACGCTGGAACAAAGCGTAAACACGCTTGATACCCAGGTTGCCCAGCTCAATAACAGGGTTTACGAGGTGCGCACCCGTGGCGGGCAAAAAACCGGCATGACCGTGGTACCCATTATTCCGCCGCAGCCCCACAAAAGCGCTGTGGTTGCGCCTGCCCAGCCGGAAAGCGCCCAGCTTACCGCGCACGGCCCGGTTGCGCCCAACAGCTCCGAGCGCCCCCCAGTCACTCCCGCTCAGCCCGCAGCCAGTGCTGTTCCAGCAAATTCCACAGCGCCCAACGCCCGTACTATTGATCCCGCCGCCACAATCAGGCCCATTCCCGCTGCCGCCCCGCGTGAGACCGCCAGGGCCGAAGCCGAGGCGATGCCCAAAACTTCTGCGGAAAAGACCCCTGCGGCAAAGACCGCTGCACAGCAAAGCCCGGCAGAAAAACCGCAAGCCGCCGCCAAGGGTGCGGCGGGGGCTGCTTCTGCCGGATCCGCTGCATCTTTCGCCCTGCCGCCCGAGTCGGCTTCACCCCCTGCGGCTTCTGCCGCAAGCGGAAAGGGGGCGGTTCAGCCCATGCTGCCGCCTGTTGCCGTAGCCGGGGGCAATCCTGATGTTCCCGTGCCTTCTGTGCCGGTCTCCGACCTTGCCCTGCCGCCCGAACATCCGGGCCTGGGCCTGCCGCCCCTGCCTGGTGATGCCGCCGCCAAAAACGGCGCAAAAGGCAAGGCTGCCAAAGCCGCTGCCGCATCTGCTTCTGCACCTGCTCC
This sequence comes from Desulfovibrio sp., assembly GCF_019422935.1. Taxonomy (NCBI): domain Bacteria; kingdom Pseudomonadati; phylum Thermodesulfobacteriota; class Desulfovibrionia; order Desulfovibrionales; family Desulfovibrionaceae; genus Desulfovibrio; species Desulfovibrio sp. The sequence goes on from NZ_JAHZCJ010000001.1 coordinate 340,524, forward strand.
AGCTCCTGCTCCAGCTCCTGCGGCAAACGCTGCCGCCACACCTGCTGTTTCGGCGCAAGCCCAGCCCGCAGCCTTGCCCAAGAGCGGCAAGGGCGAGGAGGCCGCATACAAGGCAGCCTTGCAGCCTGCCATGTCTGGCCGGGCCGCAGACAGCATTGGCCGTTTTCAGACCTTTTTGCAGGAATACCCTCAGGGCCGCTTTGCCGCCAATGCGGAATACTGGATTGGCGAGGGCTACTACGCCCAGGGCAAGTACAAGGACGCGCTGGCGCAGTTTGAAAAGGTCAACAGCCAGTGGCCGCGCCATCACAAGAATGCCGATGCCCTGCTGAAAACCGGCATGACCCTGAGCCGCATGGGCGACAAGGAAGGTGCCGCGCAGGCGTACAAAAAGCTGCTGTCGCAGTTTCCCAACTCAGAAGCGGCGGGGCTTGCCCGGTCGCGTGGTCTGGCCCGGTAAAATGGGCTGCACAGCGGCGCTGGGCCATACAGCGGTGGCGGCATGAGCCAGCCATGTAAAACTTTGGCTGCAATGGACGAGGCCGCCCGCAAGGAATACTGGGCCAGCCTTGCCTTGCGGCACTGCCGTGGGTTGGGCGCGCGTTCTGCTGCCCGCCTTGCGCGGCATTTTGGCTCGGCCTACGCCGCTGTGCAGGCGCGTGAACTCTGGCATGAGGCGGGCGTCAACAAGGGGCAGGCCGCTGAACTGGCTACGGGGTCGTGGCGTGTCACTGCCAGAGAAGAATGGGATCGCGCCCGCGATCTTGCCGCATCCATAGTCCTGTGGACAGACCCTGAATATCCCGTGCTGCTGCGCCCGGTTATTGACGCGCCCCTGCTGCTCTATTGCCGGGGTGATCTTTCCCTGCTGCAATCGCCGGGTTTTGCGGTGGTTGGCTCGCGCAAGGCCACCAAACATGGCAGGTCTGTGGCCGAATACATGGCGCGCTGCCTTTCGGCCTGCGGTATTGCCATTGTTTCCGGCATGGCGCTGGGCATAGACAGGGTTGCCCATGAGGCCGCGCTTGAGCGCGTTGGCCGCAGCATCGGCGTGTTGGGGACGGGCATTGATATGCTCTATCCAGTTGGAAACATGACTGTTTTTGATGAAATGGAGCGCCGGGGCCTGCTGATCTCTGAATTCGCGCCCGGCACGCTGCCGCATGCGGGCAATTTCCCCATCCGCAACCGCATTATCAGCGGGCTTTCGCTGGGAGTGCTGGTGGTGGAGGCCGCCCAGCGGTCGGGCAGTCTTATCACGGCGCGGCTGGCTCTGGAGCAAAACCGCGAAGTGTACGCCGTGCCGGGGCCTGCGCTGGATGCCCATTGCCTTGGCTGTCAGGATTTGGTGCGGCAGGGCGCGCATGCCGTATTCAGCGCCGAGGACGTGTTGCGCGATCTGGCGGAGCAGTTGCGGCCCTTTGGCATCAGCGAGGGCAGTGTTCCCGGTGAAGAGGAAGGACTGCTGGAGGATGTGCCTGCGCCGGAATCATCCAAGGCGGCAGGCACGTCCAGAGCGTCAGCACCCAGCGCAGCAGGCCGGGGCACCGCAGACAAGGGCGCGGCGGCTGGCAAACCCGGCAAGGCCGATGAGCAGGATGCCCCAACCGGGGAGCATGCCAGCGAAAATGCACCTATTATAGATGATGCCAGCAGCAATGCATGCACAGTGCAGCCCCTTAACGAGGGCGAGCGCGCCGCTGCGGAAAACGCCGCTGCCGCCGATGGCAACGCTGATCTGCTTGCGCATCTGCGTCAGCATGGCCCCACCCATGCCGATGTTCTGGCTGATGCCGCAGGGCTGAGCGCTGCGGCGGCCAATGCCGCTCTTGTGGGGCTTGAGATGCTGGGCAAGGTGCGGCGTTTGCCCGGCGCGCGCTATGAGGTGACGGCATGAGCAGGGCACAGGGCGGGCAAAAAGGCCCGGTCGGCGCGACCGCCAGCCCAAGGGCCGGGGGCCGCGCTGCGCCGGCCAAAACAGCAGCGAGCAAAAAATCTCCGGATAAGCAAGCGCAAGCCTCGTTGACCGGGGCAGCCACGCCAAACACGCAGGAACAGGCCGCTGGCGGGCAACGCAAACCCGGCCCCGACCGGGCAAAACTCTTTGTTGATGCCTTTCTGGCCTGGATGGAAGTGCAGAAGGGGGCTTCGCCCGCTACGCTCAAAGCCTACGGCAGCGACCTTGCGCAACTCATCGAATTTCTGCGCGGGCAGGATGCTGACCTTGGAAGGCCCGAATCCGTCACCCGGCGGCACGTGCAGGCCTATCTGGCTTGGCTGTTCCGTCAGGGCGAGGCCAAAAGCTCCATGGCCAGAAAACTGGCGGCTGTGCGTTCATTCTTTCGTTTTCAACAGCGTAATGGTGTGGTAACAGAAAATGTGGCCGCGCAGGTGCGCAATCCCCGGCAAGAAAAACGTCACCCCCGCGCCCTGAATGTGGACGAAACTTTCGCCTTGCTGGATGCGGAGCATGGGCAGGCCGGGACAGAGAGCGCCGAATCCGCGCGTCTGCTGTGCCGCGACCTTGCTCTTGCGGAACTGCTCTACGGTTCTGGCCTGCGCATTTCAGAGGCGCTTGGCCTCAATATTGATGACGTGCAGCTTTCATCGCGCGTATTGCGCGTAATGGGCAAAGGCTCTCGGGAGCGGCTTGCGCCGCTTTCCGACACGTCGTGCGAGAGCCTCAGGGCATGGCTTGACGAGCGCCCGCTTCTGGCCCTGCCGGAAGAGCAGGCCCTGTTTGTGGGTTCGCGCGGTTCGCGCCTGAACCGCAGGGAGGCCGCGCGCATTGTGGAGCGCCTGTGCCGCCGGGCCGGGCTGGATTTTACAGTGTCACCGCACAGCCTGCGCCATTCGTTTGCCACGCACCTGCTTTCGGCAGGGGCCGACCTGCGCAGCGTGCAGGAGCTGCTGGGGCACCGCAGATTGACCACCACCCAGCGCTACACGCAGGTAAGCCTTGAGCATTTGATGGAAGCCTACGACAAGGCCCATCCCAAGGCGACGAAAAAATAAAAAAATCACTAAGTTAAAAATATTGTTTATTTTCAATAAGATGTGTTTTGTTGAGTAGAGTGTCCACTAATCTGTTTCGGGTTTTTTTGTGCGAAGACCTTGGCATGGACAGGACTTTGTGCTAAAGAGAACAAAGCGGTCGCACTGAACCGCATACCCGAACAATACCGGAAGGAGAGACTGTCATGTCCGCATTAGTTATTGGTCACATGAATCCTGATACCGACAGCATCATTTCTGCCATTGCCGCCGCCGACCTGTACAGCAAGCGCGGTCTGGACGTTACCCCTGCCGCCCAGGGCGCGCCCACTCCTGAAACCGAATTCGTGCTCAAGAAGTTCGGTCTCACCGCTCCCCAGGTTGTTGCCGACGTGGCTGGCAAGAATCTGTATCTGGTGGACTATTCCGATCTGGCTCAGGCCCCCAAGGGAATGGATTCCGCCTGTGTGCTCGGTATCGCTGATCACCACAAGCTTGGTGATGTGACCACCTCCGCGCCCCTGGAAGCCTGGATCTGGCCCGTGGGCTGCACCTGCACCGTGCTGAAGAACATGTTTGACTTCTACGGCGTGGAAATTTCCAAGGGCATCGCTGGCGGCATGCTGTGCGCCATCCTCTCCGATACCGTTATCTTCAAGTCCCCCACCTGCACCCCCGCCGACAAGAAGGCCGTTGAAGAACTGGCCAAGATCGCGGGCGTGAGCGACGTGATGTCTTTGGGCATGGAAATGTTCAAGGTCAAGAGCGCCGTTGAAGGCACCTCCATGAAGGACCTGGTCTTCCGTGACTACAAGGACTTCGACATGGGCGGCAAGAAAGTGGGCATCGGCCAGCTCGAAGTGGTCGATCTTTCCATTCTGGAACCCGTCAAGGCTGGCCTTCAGGCCGAAATCGCCCGCGTGAAGGGCGAAGGCCGTCACAGCGTGTTCCTGCTGCTCACCGACATCATGAAGGAAGGCTCTGAAATGCTGATCGTTTCTGACGATCCTTCCGTGGTGGAAAAGGCTTTTGGCGTGAAGGCCGAAGGCAAATCCGTGTGGCTGCCCGGCGTGATGAGCCGCAAAAAGCAGGTCGTGCCCAACTTTGAAAAGGCTTTCAAATAAGCATTAGCTTAGCTTGAAATGTTTTGCCCCGCCGGGGCAGGGAAGCAGGTTCTTGCGAACCGAACCCCTGCCTTGGCGGGGTTCTTTTTTGCCGGGCAGCACTTGGTGCTTTTTTGAGCGGCAGTGGCTGCCTTTTGCGCTGGGTGAGGCAGCGTCATAATCGTGCCGCGCAGGCGGGCGATTTGTGCGTTTGCGGCAGGCTGCCCCAGCGGCGCCAAGCCGTCTTCCCTCACTGCTCTTCCGGCGTTTTGCCCTCCACGGGCCGGGGCAGGGGAGCAAACTGGCAAAATATGGGGCAATAGCTGCCGCTGTTGCTTCTCTGCCCCTGCATGTTTGTTGTCACGCAATCAGCGGGGAATTGTCGGGCAACTCTGCGGGTACCTGGACGCAAAAAAGGCTGCCAGTTCTGCGCGAACCGACAGCCCTTGGCTATTTATGATGCGGTGGTTGGGCGGGTGTGCGGCCTACAGGCTACGCTCTTCCAGACCTTCGCCGCTCTTTTGCTTGGCCTTGTTGGGCGGGGTGGTGACAGGCTGCAAGCCAGGCACCACGTCATGCACTTCTGTAGGCGGCAAGAGTGGATCGGCGGCATCGCGCTGAATGACCTTGCTGTCGCGCACATAGAGCGTGCAGGAAAGGCCAAAGCACTCGTATACCGCAGCAACAGTGCCCTTGAGTTTTTCCTGATCATTGAGCGGCGGCGGAACCAGCACATAATAAATGCGGGTGCGTCCACCCCTCTTGGGCTCCACAAAGCAGGAAACTATCCATTCATCCTGCCCGTCCCCGTTCCAGTCCGCAATGCCGACCATATTGACTTTAAGCTTCTGCGTGGCATGATTGATGCTGAAACCGTTGGGGAAACGCTGCACGCGGCTGTCGGGCAGGATGGTGGCGGAAAATGTTTCGCCAAGATACACATCATGCGCCGTGTCGTTTTGCAGCATAAATGAGGGCGAAAGGCGGGTGAAAAGTATGTCGCCGTAGTCTTTCAAGCCCTTGAACGACATGGGGGCCGTGTAGGAGCCGTCCTTGTCCAGCAGGTCACGGGCCTGAAGTTCCTTGGGCATGTTATGCGCCATTTTCATGAATTCGTCTTTTTCCACCACAACTACAGGGCGGGTGGTACCGCAGCCAGCAAGCAGACAGCCCAGGCAAAGCAGGGCGCAGATTCGCGATAAGACCATGATATGTGTCGACTCCCCTGGCGGAGATTTGACGGCAAAAAGCCGCTTCTCCGTGAATGCAGCTTTTGTAAGCGTCTGCGAGCGGCTTGTAAAGAGCATTGCGGGCAGTATGGTACGGTATCTGCATGTTTTTATGATAATGTCATGAAAATGCTCCAACCTCACAGGACACGACATGCCCGAACCAATATATTTGCAAATGCCCGAACCCAGACTGAAAAAGCATGGCCGCATGTTCTTGCGCCTGTTGCCCCTGTGGGTGATAGGCTGTCTGGTCGCCGCCGGGTGGTGGTGGATTGAATCCGGCCGCGTAACAAGCACCTGGGCCATGCTCGATGGCATGGTGTACGCTGTTTCGTCCGAATTTCCCGCAAAGGTCGAATCCGTGGCTGTTCGCGAGGGCGACCGCGTCAAAAAAGGGCAGGTATTGGCCCGGCTGGACGCAAAGGCATACGCTGGCCGTGTGGGCGAAGCCGGGCGCGAGGCAGCCGGTCTGCGCGCTATGGCTGGCCCGCCGAGCATTGAAGAAACCGCAGCCCGGCTCAAGCAGGCGCAGGATTCGGAACAGGAGATGGTGCGCCGCATCGCACTGGCGCGGCATGATGAAGATCTCAAACAGAAAGCGCGTGAAGAGCGCGTGGCAGAGCATGTGCGCGCCCAGCTTGCCCTGCGCACCCTTGATAGCCAGGGCGGTGAACGCGCCGTGGGCAGCGCGCGTTACGCAGCCGCCAAACAGGCGGAAGCTCAGACCCGCCTTGCCAAGGAGCGGGCCATTGTGGAATTTGAACAGGTCAGCCTTGTGCGCGCAGCCATAGATCAGGAACTTGCCCGAGTGCGTGCGGAAGCTCTGCGTTACAAACAGTTGGCCTCAAGCAACCGCTATGCGCCAAAATATGTGGCAGGCGCCTTGGGCGCTGCCATGAATGCCGTGCCGCAAAATGCTGTGGACGGCAATCTCTACGCGCCGCAAGATGGGCGCATTCTGCGCGGCATCGCCATGCCGGGGCAGTCTGTGCAGCGCGGCGAGCCAGTGGTCTTGCTGCTCCCTGAGGGCAAGGAAGCGCAAAAATCCTTCTGGCTGCTGGCCTTTTTTACGCAGGATGACGCCAATGCCCTCAAACCGGGTCAGAAGTGCGCCATAACCCTGAAAAACGACACCAGACTTGAAGGGCGCGTCTATGACAGGCTCGACCCGCAGCCCCTGCCGCCTAATGCCATTGCGGACAATAGGGATACTAGGGAAACTGCTGCCCGCCCGGAAGTTTACGTGCCCGTGCGCATAACCATCAGTGATGGCGAGGGCAAGCAGTTTGAACCCGGTATGCTGGGGAAGTGCGAGGTTATGACAAGGGTTTTCTGGAATTAGAGGGGACGGTTGGGGGGCTTGCGGGGCGGGCGGCTAACTGAAATTTCTGAAATTTTCTGCCCTGTGGGCACAGGATTCCGTCCTCTGGCGGAGTTTAGGACGCCTGTGGGCGCTGACGCGTTCAGGGCGTGAAAGTTTGGTTTGCGTAAATCAGCCTGACAGGCTCACCCAACCCCTCATATGTGTCCGTTGCTATCTTTTCCCCAACTTTCCTTACTTCCCGGTGTACACGGCGCCAGAGGTGGGGCTTTCCTTGACCACGATTTTTGAAAGCCCCCTGATCTGGGAATCCAGCTTGCCCCAGAGCCAGATGGCGATATTCTCGCTGGTGGGATTTTCAAGCCCTTCAATATCATTCAGATACGTGTGATCCAGCTGGTCAACATACGACTTCGCAATCGATTTAATGTCGCCAAAATCAACAACCCAGCCATTGGTTTCAGACACTTCGCCCTGCACATAAACTTCAACAACAAAGGTATGCCCATGCAGATTGCCGCACTTGTGGCCTGCCGGTACGGCGGGCAGCCGATGCGCCGCGTCAAACGTCATAATAACGTAAATATCCATATGTTCTCCTAAGCAATGCCGATAAACTTGTGCGTCTGAAGGCTGAGCTTCCACAGCGGGCGATCCTGACAGATTCTGACAGCATCTTCTGTTGCGTGTGACTGACTTGCATAGTCGCGTGGTTGCAGAAAAAAATGTTTGAAATCCAGTTGCTCAAAATCCTGTACGGAAATGCCCTCTTGAGGCCAGACGAGCTTTAGCTCGCTCCCGGATGTAACAATCAGCTTTGTTCCCGCCTTGGGGCTGACCGTAATCCAGTCCAGGCCTTTGGGCAGGGCGAGCGTCCCGTTGGTTTCTATTCCTGTTTCCACACCGCAGCGGCCCAACTCGTGCAACAACTCTTCTGTAAGTTGCAGGGCAGGCTCCCCACCTGTGAAGACCACGTAAGGCCGATAGCCCGGATGCGTATAGCTGGGGAAAAAAGAGCAGATCGCCTGGGCCAGCGTAGCGGCGTTTTTGAATTCTCCGCCCGATTTCTCGGCCCCGAGAAAGTCTGTATCGCAAAATGGGCATTTGGCAAATTTGCGATCTTCTTCCCGCCCTGACCAAAGGTTGCAGCCGGAAAAACGGCAGAAAACCGCAGGGCGGCCTGCGTGGAACCCTTCCCCCTGCAACGTATAAAAAATTTCTTTGACTGCAAAGCTCACTATATTTCTCCAGTTCCACCGCATAGTTGTCATACGCTACCTTTTACCTCACAGGCAGGCAGCCGCAATTTTTCTGCGTGAAGCGCGTATTCTTATACCCTCAGAGACATGCTGAGGCAAAATGTGTATTTTATCAAGAATATCAACGGAGTGCTGGAAGAATCCAGGCAAAGGACTCGCAGTTTTTGAAAAGCAAGCGCCGGGATTTTGTGCGCCCGTACTCCTGCACGGTAGCATCAAAACCCCGGTGCTGACGCATTCAGTGCGGGAAAATCGTATTTGCGCCATTAGGCGTGACAGGCAAGCCAATTCCCGATTGGGGGATGGAGCCAGTTCTGGAGCCAGTTATGGACTCCGTTATGGAGTCTGATCAGTTCGCCTGTCCTTCCAGCTCTGCGAGATGATTGCGGGCAAAATCCAGGCTGGCATCAAGCTCCAGCGCGGCGCTCAGATATTCGCGGGCCGGCTCGGCATTGCCCATGAATTTTTCGCACAGGCCGAGGTTGGCGAGGTCCATTGCAGAGCCTTTGTCCACCCGCAGCACAGCCTTAAAGGCCTCAGCCGCCTTGGCATAGTCGCCAGTCTTGAAGTGGGCCACGCCAAGCAGATTGCCGTATTCCTTCATGTCCGGGCAGAGCCTGGCAGCGGCTGCCAGCGCGGGCAGGGCCTCCTGCCAGCGGCATTCAAGGGTATCTGTATAGCCAAGGTAAAAGGAGGCCAGAGCCTGGGAATCCGCATCCGGTTGCAGGGGAACGGCTGCGGCAAAGGCGCTGCGGGCAGTGTTGAAGTCTTCCGCGCGCAGGGCCAGCATGCCTTCAAAAAAAGGCAGAAAATGCGCGCCGGGATAGCACGATTCCAGCACCTTCAACCCGTGCAGCACTGTCGCCGCATCGGCTTCCTCCACGAGTTTGCGGCCCACAAAGAGGCCAAGGCTCTGGTTGCGGTCGCGCTCGCGAAAATGCAGGCCCGGCACAATGCTGTAGTGGGTGGGGATGCCAAGGCGCGGATGCGTAGTTTCTACCGCGTAAAGCTCCAGCGGGGCAAGGCCGCGCAGGGCAGTGAGCAGTTCTTCGCGGATATCGGCGTTTTCCACGGTGGGCAGGCTGGCAAGGGAGACGGTTGGGCCTTCGATAAGCCAGTTGATCTGCTCAAGGGCCGTGTACTTGGAAAGGCCTGAGGCCTCGTAGCAGGCGCGTGTGCAGAAATCGCCTGCAAGCTGGGCAACTTCAGTAACCGCGCGGATGGCCGCCTTGGCAGGGGAAGCCGCTGTGCCGGCGGTGTAGACGATTTCAGAACTCTCAGGAAAGGTTTTGGGATCCCAGGCAACGGCGGCAACCGTGGGCAGGGGCATGCCCTGCGAAAAATCTTTCAGCACAATGCGTATGCCCTCGCGCTCAAAGGCCGCCAGCAGTTCGGCCAGCACCGGGTCAAAGGCGCAGGATGCCGGGTCGATGGTGGGCGTGGTGGGTAGGTTGCGGTCAACGTGGCAGCACACATGGCGCTCGATCAGTTCGCTCAGGCCTTGCAGCAGCGATTCTTCACGACTGTTGCCAGCCGAAGTGCCGTTAAATTCGCCAAGCAGCTTGAACCAATCCAGCGGCAGCCATACGGTTTTGCCGTCCAGCAGGCGGGTGGCGGGGTAGAACTGCCAGCGCGTGAGGTCAAGCACACGGCGGGCATCCTGCGGCGAAAGGGTGTCGTCCACCGAGCGCAGCATGGCCTCAATGGATAGCAGGTCGCTGCCAAAGCGGGCCTCGGCCTCGCTCCATGTGACGCTGACCATGTGGGGGCGTTCTTCCCAAAAACTGAAAAAGGCAAAACGCTCCATCAGTTCCATAAGGGCCGAAGCTTCGGCCTGTTCGGCGGAGGAGCCTTTGCCCATCTGTTTGCGGGTGGGCATGATGCGCCGGGCATCGGCCCCGCACACGCTCAGGAACACAGGTATGCCAAGCCTGCCCACGTCCACGCGGTGCGTTTTTGACAAAATGTCGAGGCGGGAGGAATCCAGCCGCTCGCGAACGCGGGCAATGGTCTGCGCGGGGCTCATGGTTTTGTCCAGATCGCGCGTGTAGCCCTTGGGGCAGGGGGCCAGGGTTATAATGGGCAACTGCTCGTTCATGGCCGCTCCAGAATCAGAATGCTGTACAGACGGCGCTGTTCTTCGCCGTTTTCATCGTGGGATTTAACGCCGATGCGGCCTTCTGTTATCTTGAAGGTCTTGGCCGCAATTTTGCCAAAATGGGGTTTGGCGCGGGCTACATCAGTGCAGAAAAAGGCCTTGCCGCCGGGTGCGAGGTGGCGATCCACAAACTTGACCAGAGGTCTGTGCAGGTCGTCCAGATAGAGAATTTCCGAGGCGGCGATAATGTCAAAACCGCTGGCAAAGCGCGGGTCGCGCCCCGGCGCGGTCACGTCCACATGGGTGACTTCAATCTGGTCGCCCAGGCCGTTGCGCAGCACGTTGGCCCTGGCAAAGCGCAGGGCCTGCTCCACCACATCGCTCAGCACCACGCGCGCAAATCCGTAGCGGGCGGCCACAAGGCTCAACGCGCCGCAGCCAGCGCCAAGCTCCAGCAGGCTTTTGCCCTGCGGTTCATACTTGCGCAGCAGGCGGCCCAGCACAAAGGAACCGGGCCACAGCTTTGCCCACAGGGGCAGATCCTTGAGCGGATCATGGATGGCCTTGCGTTGCAGCAGCTTGTCCAGATGGGCGCTCATGTTCTGTATGGAGAGCACCTGAAGGGGATTTTCGTCCACATGAAGCGGCTCGAATTCCACATCAAAATCGGTGCGAATGCGTTCCAGCAGGGTCTCAAGTTCGGCGGCATGGGCCGGGGAAAGACTGGGCGATGTTTCCTCGGGTGACAGAGGCGAGCACTGGGAGTCAGACATGGATGTTCCTTGCAAAGGGGAATACAAAGGCTTTGATAAGTTAGTTACTATACCCGTATTTGAGGCACATGGCAATCCTTATTGATTAAGTAGGTATTGCGGAGGGCCAGCGCCACGCAAAAGAGGTCGACCCGGCAGGGGAAGTCTGGCATTGTTGGCTGGTCGGCTGGTGTGCCAGTGGCCCCGCCGCAAACACTGAGCGAGAGGATTATGAAGCAGATTTTTCGTTTGGAAATGGTTGTGGCCGAAGAAGATGCAGACCGCGCCACCGGCTTGCTGACCCTGGGTGTGCCCTTTGGCTGGGAAGAAGAAACCCTGCCCACGGGTGAAACACGCTTTCGCGTGCATTGCGAAAACCCCGAATTCATCAACAACCTGCAAAGCGACCTTCAGGCCCGTATTCCCGCTGCGGAATACACCCTGACCACGCTTGAGGATCAGGACTGGCTGGCCGCGTGGCGGCAGTTTTTTACGCCTGTGCCCTGCGGCAACCGTTTTGTGGTGCTGCCCCCCTGGCTTGCCGACAGCAATGAGTTCCCCGGTCGGGAAAAGATTGTTATCGAGCCCAAGAGTGCGTTTGGCACGGGCCACCATGCCACCACGGCCCTGTGCCTCACCGTGTTGAGCGAGCTTGTGGAAGCCGGGCGCGTCAAGCCGGGGCAGCATTTTCTGGATCTCGGCACCGGCTCGGGCGTGCTTGGCATTGGCTGCTGCAAGAGCGGCCTGACCGGTGAAGGTTACGACATCGACATGCTGGCCGTGGAAAATGCCATTGAAAACAGGCAGATCAACGGAATCGAAGGCTTTGAAGTGGGCCTTGGCAGCATAGACGCGCTCGAAGGCCGCACCTATGATCTGGTGCTGGCAAATATTCTGGCCCGCCCGCTGATTGATCTTGCCCAGCGCATTGTGTGGGCCTGCAAGCCCGGCGCGTGCCTAGTGCTCTCCGGCCTGCTTGAAATCCAGGCCGACAGCGTGGAAGAAGCCTACATGGCCCAATGCCTGCCCAAGCCCCGCCGCGTTATTGACGGCGAGTGGTGCGCGCTGGTCTGGGATTAGCATTGACGGTATTTGTTCTGGCAACTGCGGCGGCGCAGGCGGATATTTCGTCTGCGTTGCCCGGTTTGCCCATTGTTCTTGCGCCGGAAACTGCCCCTGCGCTGCTCTTTGCCATATTGGTCGGGCTTGGCGTGGCCTTGCAGCTTGCAGGCAGGTTTTACGCCAGCCATGGCGCAGCCCTGCTTGGGGCGGGCCTTGTGCTCGGCGCGGGCCTGTTTGACCGCGACCCGGTGCTGGTGGTTGGGCAGCTTGTGCTTGTGGCGGCCCTGTGGCCCAAAGCGCGCAAAAAGTCCCGAGCTGTGGCAGGTCGGCGAAACCGTCATTCTGTCTAGAATCAGGCCATTGCGCAGATCATTGCTCGGGCCACTGCCTGGGCCGCTGCTTTGCGGGGCGTTCTCTCCTGATCTGGGCGGGAATCTGTCCGGAACTCAGCCCGGAATTTTGTGCAATGCGCTGGCAGGCTGTTCCCGCTATCGGCGCTGATCCCAGGTGGGGATGGGCGGCGGAGTATAGTTATCGAGATCTTTCAGTGTAGTGCCCAGGCGGGTAGGGCGTCCGTTGGGGCCGCGCAGCACAGGCCCGCAAGACTGCGCTTCAATGACGGGCGGTATGTCCGCCGGGTCGGGGCGCAGCACTTCATCAGCAGAATGCAGATAGGGCAAGGGGTCAACGGCCTTGCCCGAGGCGTCCAGCAGGCCAAAGTGCAGGTGGGCCCCGGTGGTTCTGCCGGTACAGCCCACAAGCCCCACAGGTTCGCCTGCGGCAACGCGCTGCCCGGATTTTACCAGAGTCTTTGACATGTGCCCGTAGCGCGCCGTCATGCCGTCCTCTTGCCGGATGTCAACGGAGATGCCCAGTGGGCCGTTTTTTCCGGCGCGGATGACTGTACCGGGCTTGAAGGCCGTGACAGGCCAGCCCATGTGCGCGCGGATGTCTACACCCCCATGATCGCGCATGACCACGCCGCGCCTGCTGAGCCAGCCGGGCATGCGGCGGTTGCCAAAGGGGGATGTAATCAGCTCTCGCAGGGGCGGCAAGGAACGGCAAACCTCGGCATTGGCGGCTGATCCGGGATGGGCTGATTCCGGTATTGCTGGGGAAGATTCAGGCGCTGCATGCTGGCTGCTGGCAGATGTTTTTTGCGCGTCTGTTTGTCCGGCCTTGGATTCTGGGCTGTCTGGCTGGCCCGCGCTGGGTTCCGCAGCAAGTTCCGTGGCAAGTTTCTCGCTTTGGGCGGCGGGCGCAACCGATGCTCCCTCGGCAACAAGTTCCATAGGCGGGCAGCCAAGTGCTATGCAGAGGGCGCCAAGCGCGAGTCTGCTCAGAAATTTCGACACGTTTACTCCCCGTCAGCTGGCTGCGTTTTTAGCGCGCAACAGGTCGGCAGCATACGGCCCACTGTAAAAAAAGCAAGCCAGGCTTACTGCACATACGGCGAAAAGCCCGGCACAAGGAGGCAGCACATGCAGTTACGATCCATCACCGGAGACGTCACAGGGCGTCCCACCATTGATGGCGCAGGTGTGCGCCTTGTGCGCGTGCTTGGTTCGCCCACAGTCAAAACATTTGATCCGTTTCTTATGCTGGATGCCTTTGATTCCGTAAATCCCGAGGATTACGTAAAGGGTTTTCCCATGCATCCTCACCGGGGCATTGAAACCTTCACCTATCTTGTGAATGGCGTCATCGAGCACAAGGACAGCCTGGGCAATGCTGGCGTTATCCGCGATGGCGGCTGCCAGTGGATGACCGCCGGAAGCGGTATTCTGCATCAGGAGATGCCCCTTGCCTCGCCGCGCATGCTCGGCCTGCAACTCTGGATCAATCTGCCGGCCGCCCACAAGATGACTGATCCCAAGTACCGCGACATCACTATTGACATGGTGCCGCGTGTTGAGGAGGAGGCCGCTTCCGTGGCCGTGGTCGCAGGTGAATACAAGGGTGTCGATGGTGCTGCGAAGGGTGATTATGTGGACGTGCGTTTTCTTGATGTGCGGCTCAAACCCGGGGCGCGCTGGCAGGTGGAGACCAACCCCGCCCACACTGTTTTTGCCTATCTGTATGCTGGCGACTGCTTTTTGATGGATGGCAGGGAGCCCATGCTGGCCCGCCACGCCTACCTGCTGGGCGATGGGGACACCGTGGCTGTTGAAAGCGGCGAAGAAGAATGCCGTTTTGTGCTGGTTTCCGGCGCGCCCCTGCGGGAGCCGGTTGCCTGGGGCGGCCCCATTGTCATGAATACAGATGAAGAGCTGATGCAGGCGTATTTTGAAATTGAAGAAGGCAGATTCATCAAACACTGGCTTCCGCCTGCGCAGAATTAGCCGCTGACGGATTGAAAATATCCGGCTTGACACGGCTGCTGCGGGGTCTTATCTGACCAATTTGCTTTGCAAACAGGAGCAAGTACCATGAGCAATTGTATTTCTGTCTTGTTTCGCAAGGGCAAACATCACGGCCTGGCACTTTTATGCATGCTGCTCGTAACCGCTTTTGCGGTTACTGGCGCGTTTGCTGCCGAGCCCAAGGTGCGCGTTCTTGCCACCACCTATCCCGTGTATCTGCTGACCCGCGCCGTTGCCCAGACAAGCCCGGATGTGCAGGTTGATCTGCTCATTCCCGCCCAGACCGGCTGCCCGCACGACTACGCGTTGACCCCCAAGGACATGCAAAAGCTCTCCAAGGCCAATGTTGTGATCATCAACGGCCTGGGTATGGAGTCCTTTCTGGAAAAACCGCTTGCCGCCGCAGGCAAGAAGATAGCCGTCATCGACAGCAGCAAGGGTATTAACGCCATTGTTGAAGAACATGACGAAGATCACGATGCTGATCACGGCAAGGCGGACGCCGCCCATAAGGACGACCACAACACTGCGGCAGCAGCAAAAGGGCATGATCATGCTCACGAACACGGCCATGACCATGGGCACGACCACGGCGGCCTGAATCCGCATGCTTTTTCCAGCCCGCTGCAAGCTGCGGTGATGGCGCGCAATATTGGCCGTGGCCTTGCTGCTGCTGCGCCGGTTGCCGCAAAAAACTGCCCGCAGGCTGCGGATGCCTATGCCGCAAGGCTTGAGGCTCTGGGCCAGCGCCTTGCCGCCGTAGGGGCCAATGCCGCCAACAAGAATGTGGTGGCCCTGCACGATGGTATGGCCTACCTTGTGCGCGATGCCGGGCTGAACCTTGTGGATGTGATTCAGGAAGATGAAGAGGCTCAACCCTCTGCGGCGCGTTTGCTTGACCTGGTGAAAAAAATAAAAGAATCCAAGCCGGTAGTGCTCATTGGCGAGCCGCAGTATTCGGACAAGCCCGTGCTCGCCCTTGCGGCGGAAACGGGTGTTCCGGCAGTGCAGCTTGATCCGCTTGCCTCGGGGCCGTCTGGCGCGCCCCTTGATTATTACGAAACAGTTATGTCAAAAAATATTGCCACATTAGAGAAGTACTTTGGCAAATAACAGCTTGCTTGCCCCCTCGGTCTGCTTTGAGAATGTATGCCTCAGCCGGGGGGGCAACCTTATTCTGAACAATATCTGCGCCACCGCGCCCGCTGGCGGCAGCACGGTTCTTGTGGGGCCCAACGGGGCAGGCAAGACCACGCTGCTGCTCTGCCTTATTGGCGAAATGGCCTATACAGGGCGTATCCAGTTCGCTGGGTTAGAGCATCAGCCCCGCATGGCCTATGTGCCGCAGCATTTGATTATGGATCGCAGCCTGCCCTTGCGCGTGTGCGAATTTCTGGCCCTGAGCCGCCAGCGCCAGCCCTTGTGGCTGGGCCTGCGCCCTTGGGCGCGCAGCGAGGGGCGGCAGCTTTTGCAGATGGTCAAGGCCGAGCATCTGGAGCAGAGCCGCATGGGTGACCTTTCTGGCGGCGAACTGCGCCGTGTGCTGCTGGCTGCGGCTCTTGGCCGCAATCCGGAACTGCTGGTGCTGGACGAGCCTGCGGCAGGCGTAGACGTGCGCGGCGAGAGGCTCTTTTGGGAATTGCTGGATGCCGCCCGGCACGAGCGCGGCTTTACGCAGATCATGGTCAGCCACAATCTGCCGCTGGTGGCGCACTACGCAACCCATGTGGTCTGCCTTAACAAGACCGTATGCGCCACAGGCGCGCCCCGCGCCACGCTGACCTCCTCCACGCTCATGGAGCTTTTTGGCGTGCCGATCCACCTGTACCCGGACCAGTGCGACCCTGAGGACCCCGGCTGCCCGCAGTGCGGCGTGGTGAGCGAAGCCGAGGGCCTGCTGCCCAACTACGCGGCCATAGAGCGGCGTGAGGCCGCCCGCATGAATGCACGGCTGGCCTCCCGCATGGCGACCTCACCGTGCGAACCCTGCGGCGAAAAAGCGCCGGATCAGGGAGGTTCCCGTGCCTGATCTCAGCCCGATATACGCGCTTATTTCCATGATTCCGCTTGATTGCCTGCAAATGCGCTTCATGCAGCAGGCCTTGCTCGGAGTGCT
Source organism: Desulfovibrio sp. (assembly GCF_019422935.1). Taxonomy (NCBI): domain Bacteria; kingdom Pseudomonadati; phylum Thermodesulfobacteriota; class Desulfovibrionia; order Desulfovibrionales; family Desulfovibrionaceae; genus Desulfovibrio; species Desulfovibrio sp. The sequence continues at coordinate 356,824 of NZ_JAHZCJ010000001.1, forward strand.
GCTGCTGGCCCCTATGGCCTCTGTACTCGGGGTGGAAGTCATCAATTTTCGCATGGCCTTTTTTTCAGACGCCATCGGGCATTCGGCCTTTGCCGGGGTTGCGCTGGGGCTGATACTGGCTGTGCCGCCGCGTCTTGCCATGCCCCTGTTTGGCATACTGGTAGGGCTTGGCATCATGGCTGTGCGGCGCAAGAGCGACCTTTCGTCCGACACGGTCATCGGTATTGTCTTTTCTGCCGTGGTGGCTTTTGGCCTTGCCGTGGTAAGCCGGGCAGAAGGCGTAGGCAGAGACATGCAGCGCTTTTTGTACGGTGATATCCTCACCATCACCGATGGCGAAATCGGCTTTCTGGCCCTGCTCTTTGTTGCCTTGCTGGTGTTTCAGGCAGTTGGCTACAACCGCCTGATGTATATTGCCCTGAATCCGGTTATGGCGCGGGTTCACGGTGTACGCGTGGCAGTGTGGCAGTATGCCTTTGCCGGGCTGCTGGCGCTGGTGGTGATGTTTTCCGTATGGGCAGTGGGGGTGCTGCTGGTGACGGCCATGCTCATTGTGCCCGCTGCCACGGCTCGCAATTTTGCCCGTTCCGCCGGGGGCATGTTCTGGTGGGCTCTTCTTGTGGGCACAACATCCGCCTTTGCCGGGCTGACCCTTTCCGCTCAGGAATGGCTGGCTACGGCCAGCGGGGCCACCATTATTCTTGTGGCCTGCTGCTGGTTTGCGGTGAGCCTCTTTGCCGCTCAGGCCACGGGCCGCAGACGCTCCTGACGGCAAGGCTGCGCGCGTCTTTGCCTCTGCTCTGGTACTTTTTGTTGCAATACCACGAAAAACGCCTTCCCCTTTCAATGGGGAAGGCGTTTTGGCTTTTGGGGTAGCTGTATGAGCTAGGCCAGCTTTTTGACCGCTTCCAGAGCAGAGGCGTAGTCAGGCTCGTGGGCAACTTCGCCCACAAGCTGGCTGTAAGCCAGGGTGCCGTCGGGGGCGACCACAAAGACCGAGCGGGCCAGCAGATCCAGCTCCTTGATCAGAATGCCATAGGTCTTGCCAAAGGCGCCAGCGCGGTAATCGGAGAGGGCTTCAACAGCGGTTACGCCAGCAGCACCGCACCAGCGGGCCTGCGCGAAAGGCAGATCGCGGCTCACGGCCACAATACGCACCTTGTCGGACAGGGCGGCGGCTTCGGTGTTGAAGCGGCGAACTTCCATATCGCATACGGGAGTATCCAGCGAGGGAACGCATACAAGCACAAGCACCTTGCCAGCGTAGTCTTTCAGGCTGCGGGGGCTCATATCGTTGGCGGTCAGCGTGAAGTCGGGAGCCTTGCCGCCAACGGCGGGCTGGGTACCTTCAAGATGCATGACATTGCCTTTGAACGTAACTGTATCCATAGGAAACTCCTTATTGTTTCAGGGTTCTTGGATTCTGTGCTATCAAGGCTTTATTGTCAATGATTATTATTAGCGAGGTCGGCTTTTCAGATTTCTCGCTCTCACCTTTTCAGTGTATCGTTGCAGGAAAGTGTTCGCAAGGGCAGTGCACGCCGGTACGCTGCGGCGGTGGAGAAAACCTTTTGTCTCTCCATTGCCATGCGCGCGGCAATGCCTATATTTACATAAGAATGTGCCTACAGCAGGAGAATTTGATGAGTACTTTGACACCTCGCGGCATTGTTGCCGAGCTTGATAAATTTGTGGTGGGGCAGGAACAGGCCAAGCGCATGGTTGCAGTGGCGGTGCGCAACCGCTGGCGGCGGCAGCATCTTGCCCCGGAGCTGCGTGATGAAGTATCGCCCAAGAATATTATTATGATGGGCCCCACGGGCGTAGGCAAGACGGAAATTGCCCGCCGCCTGGCCAAGCTCTCCGGCGCGCCCTTTGTAAAGGTTGAAGCCACCAAGTTCACGGAAGTGGGCTATGTGGGGCGCGATGTGGAATCCATGGTGCGCGACCTCATGGAAATAGGCATCAACCTTGTGCGCGATGAAGAAAATGCCCGTGTGCGCAAGGCTGCCGAGGCTGCTGCGGAATCGCGCCTTATGGATTTGCTGTTGCCAAGCTCCTTTGGGTCGGAAGAACGCGCCTCCACGCGCGAAAAGCTTTTGCAGCAGTTCCGCCTTGGCTTTCTGGACGACCGGGAAGTGGAAGTGGAAGTGACCGAGCAGGGCGGCGGCAGTGTTGACCTGTTCGCCATCCCCGGCATGGAACAGATGGGCGGGCAGGTCAAGGACATGTTCAGCAAGGCCTTTCCGCCCAAGCACAGCCGCCGCAAAATGAAGGTGCGCAACGCCTTTGCCGTGCTCGTGCAGGAAGAATCTGGCAGGCTTGTGGATCAGGAAGCTCTGGTGGACAAGGCCCGCGAACGTGTGGAGCAGACGGGCATCATCTTTATTGACGAAATCGACAAGATCGCCAGCTCCTCGCAGAACCGCACGTCAGACATTTCGCGCGAGGGCGTGCAGCGCGACCTGCTGCCCATTGTGGAAGGCAGTGCGGTCAACACCAAGTATGGCATGATCCGCACGGATCATATCCTGTTTATTGCGGCGGGCGCTTTCCATTTCAGCAAGCCTTCGGACATGATTCCCGAATTGCAGGGGCGTTTTCCCTTACGGGTGGAATTGCAGCCTCTGGGCAGGGAAGAATTTTTGCGCATCCTCAAGGAGCCGGACAATGCCCTGACCAAGCAGTATGAGGCATTGCTGGGTACGGAGCAGATTCGCCTAAGCTTTACGGATGACGGGTTGGAAGAAATCGCGGCATTTGCCGAAGACACCAATACCCGCACGGAAAATATCGGCGCGCGGCGGCTCTACACAATCATGGAAAAAATCCTGGCTGACATATCCTTTGACGCGCCTGAAATGCCCGGTGCGCAGGTGGTGGTCAACAAGGCCTATGTGGAAGAGCACTTGCAGGATGTGCGCGATGATCAGGATTTAAGCCAGTATATTCTGTAGGCGATGGCTTTGTGTGTTGCGTCGGCTGCGTGACAGCGGAGATGCAGCGCACAAGGAATCGAAGCATTGAAGATCAAAAAAACCGGCCACTGGCCGGTTTTTTTGTAACTATCCATCAGAACAAAAGAAAAAAGGTTCGCGGTGTAACCGCGAACCTGAATTTTCTGGTGGGCCATCAGGGACTCGAACCCCGAACCAACTGATTAAGAGTCAGCTGCTCTACCAATTGAGCTAATGACCCGCATTGCGTGAAGAGGTGTTTACGCAAATGGGGGGCAAGTGTCAAGCGGATACGATTTTTTTTGTAAAATTATTTTACGCGTCAGGCCATTACCTGCAAATATAGGTGCGGTATAATCGGTAAATTTCCGCTCTGGGCGGGATTATTTTGATTTTGTGAGCGTACGGAAAAGTTTTTTGCCTGCGAGGCATGGCAATCCAGCCAAGGGTGACTCCCTCGTTAATCCACTCAGTAAAATTACACTGCCTGATCGGCGTGCCTGGCAGGAGCGGGCATAAAAAGGCCGGGATTCTGATTTACCGGAGCGCAGCCTGTAAAATGGCTCTGCACCAAAGCCGGGGTAAGCCGGATACCAGCGCAGGCTTACTTTTCTCTATGAGGTCACGCAGCAAACAAAAAAAGGACCTGCATTTCTGCAAGTCCTTATTTTTTGCTGGTACCGGGAGCGAGACTTGAACTCGCAAGAGGTTGCCCTCGGCGGATTTTGAGTCCGCTGCGTCTACCAATTCCACCATCCCGGCAGACTGACCAAGACACATGGGGCAATGCCGCATATGCATGGCGTGAGTGGCTTTGTAGCCCAAGGAGCGCCGATTCGTCAAGTCCTCAGAGCAGTTGGCTCTCTGATTGGGCCAAAAGCCGCCAGACACCGTGGTACAGAATTGGCTGGCTGGGGGTACGGAAATGACCACCAGTATTGTATGGGAAAGAGACGGATTTTTATTGCGCTCTGCCAGTCTTGAAGATTCACAACCTTACTTTGAGCAGAATTACAATCCCCTGGACAGGGAATTGGTAAGAATGACAGGGTGTAAGGACAGCTTTACAAGAGAAGAAGTCACTTCTTTTTTTAGTAAATCTATTGATGCTGCTGACAGGTATCTATTTTTGCTCATAGCACAAGGCAATAATATTGTTGGCGAATGCGTTGTGAGCGAGATTGATCCTGCTCTTCGCAGTGCCCATTTTCGCATTGCTATTCTTCAAAATGCATATAGGGGAAGAGGGCTTGGAACATGGGCAGTTCAGTCCGTATGTAGCTTTGTGTTTGACACATTAAAAATGCACCGTCTTGAGTTGAATGTGTTCTCATACAACACGCAAGCACAGCGCGTGTATGAAAAGTCAGGATTCAGGATAGAAGGCATCCGGCGCGATGCGATTATGTTTAATGGCAAGTATGCGGATGATATCTTGATGGCAATGTTGGAAGATGAATGGCGTTTGGTGCGCTAAAATATAAAGATAATATGGCAAGATGTCTTGTCCGCTGCTGATGCGTTTTGCCCATATGTGTGGTGTAAAAAACTTCAGATGATTCTTCTTGTGTACGAATCGAATTTTTCATCAGCGCGGTGCTGCCGTTACTGTCTGAGCCCCCTGAATACCTTGATTGCAGCAATCTAAAGCAGGCAGTAGCGCAATTACTCAATGCCGTGTGCCTCCCTATCGACAAGCTGATGCCCTTACGCTAATTTGATATACAGCTTTAGGACGAACTATGTCGGGGGCAACTGCAACAGCAAGGTATTCTGTGATTTCCTATAAGGTTTGTCGTGTCTTGCCTGTCTTCAAGGGCGGCGGGTCATGACAGCATCAGTGCCTTCAGGTTGGAGGCCCTCATTCGCGGTGGCGTGTCAGCGCCAGCCTGTTTTCCCTTTCCATAGTTTAAGCGGAAAGCGGGGGCTTTTTTATTGCCTGCCATACGCCTGCTCTTTTTCCATATCTCTCCGTGTTTCCACCTGTAGCAGTTTAGTTGCCGAAGCTTTCCATTGTATTGACGGCCTTGCAGCGCAGCGCTGCTGGCGCTTTTGTCATATTGTCCGCTCCACAGCCTTGCGCTGTGCGGCGGGTTTTGTTTTGCGTTTTTGTGCCGCAGTAATGGGTACGATCAGGAGTATGCGCTATGTATGTAGCTGGAATTGATGTTGGTTCTGTGGCTGCAAAGGCCGTTGTGCTTGAGCTGCTGCCCAACGGCGGCTCGCAGATTGCCGGGCGGGCAGTGCTGCCCACAGGCTGGAATACCGCCGAGGCGGGCGAATTTGCGCTCAACAATGCCTGCGAGGCTGCGGCAATGGCGCGCAACGATCTGAGGCATGTCACTGCCACGGGCTACGGGCGCATTGCCCTGCCTTTTGCCAACAAAACGGTTACGGAGATCAGTTGCCATGCGCGGGGCGCTGCGCATCTTTTCCCCCGCGCGGGGCTTGTGCTCGATATCGGCGGGCAGGACAGCAAGGTAATAAGCCTGGATATTCCGCGTGAGGTGGAAGCGGGCAGTCTTGATGCGGCTGGCGGCGCAGGCAGCCTGGGCACGCTCAGAAGCGCGAACAAACCGGGCGCAGTGCGCGATTTTTTGATGAACGACAAGTGCGCGGCAGGCACCGGGCGTTTTTTGCAGGTGCTCTCGGGCATTTTGAACATGCCGTTGGACGAGCTGGGCAAGGCTGCCGCCACTGGCAAGCCTGTGGCCATCTCAAGCATGTGCGCCGTGTTTGCAGAAACGGAAATCGTGGGCCTTCTGGCCCGCAGCACGCCGCCGCAAGATATAGCCGCAGGGGTATTCCGCGCCATTGCCCGCAGAATGTGCGCCCTTGCCCGGCGCATCCCCATGCAGGGGGAATGCGTATTTACCGGCGGTCTGGCAACAAGCCCCGCCTTTGCGGCCATTCTTTCAGACGAACTTGGCCTGACAGTTCAGGTGCCCCACGACCCGCAGACTGTGGGTGCGCTGGGGGCGGCCCTGATTGCCGCAGATTTGTATGCGAAAAAAGACCGTGCTCTCACTACACAGCGATAACCTCAATAACCTCGCAAGGAAGGAAAGCATCATGAAGTGTGCCAGCTTTGACCGCATTATTACTGCTTTTGAAAAAAACGCTCTGGCAGTGCAGGAGGCCAAGAGGGAGGGCAAGAAAGTTGTGGGCCAGTACTGCCTGTACAGCCCTTCTGAAATAGCGGTGGCCGCCGGGGCCATCCCCGTTTCTTTGTGCGGCACCCGCAACGATTCCATTCCCGCGGCAGAAGAAATGCTGCCCCGCGCCCTTTGTCCGCTTATCAAGAGCAGCTTCGGCTTTGCGCTTAAAGACAGCTGCCCCTATCTGAGCGCTGCTGACGTAGTTGTGGCCGACACCACCTGTGACGGCAAAAAGAAAATGTACGAGCTGCTTGCAGCCTACAAGCCAGTTTTTCTGCTGCAACTGCCCCAGGTGCAGAATGATGATGCCCTTGCCTACTGGAGGCATCAGTTTGAACTGCTCGTCGCCTATCTGGAAAAAGAATTTGGCGTATCCATCACCGAGCAGAAGCTGCGCGACGCCATCAAGCTCATGAACCGTGAGCGTCTGGCCCTCAAGGCCGTTATGGATCTGGCAAAGCGCAAGCCCACGCCCATCACGGGGATGGAGCTGCTGGAAATCGGGTTCAAAACGTCTTTCTTCCCCGACAAGGAAAAAGGCATCTCCATGATGCTGGAGCTGGCGGATGAACTTGGCAAAATGGTCGATGCGGGCCAGGCAGGCGTTTCCGCAAGCGCGCCGCGTATATTGCTTACGGGCGTTCCTGTGGGCATGGGTTCGCACAAGGTTGTGCGCCTGATCGAAGAATGCGGCGGCAGCGTGGTTTGCCTTGATAACTGCTCCGGCTACAAGAAAACCCGCGTGATGATGGACGAGCAGGGCGACCCGCTGACCGAGATGGCCCGCCGCTATCTGGACGTGCCCTGTGCCGTCATGTCGCCCAATCCGCGCCGGTATGAAGCCATCAAGGAACTGGCGGCAGATTTCGCGGTGGATGCTGTGGTTGATCTGACCTGGCAGGGTTGCCAAACCTACGCGGTGGAATCGTCCTCCCTCAAAAAATTTGTGCAGGAGTCCTTGCAGTTGCCCTTCCTGCAAATCGAAACAGACTACTCTGAAACGGATACGGAGCAGCTCAAGGTTCGCATAGAAGCGTTTATCGAAATGCTGTAAAAACAGCGGCTACTCTCGCCAGCGTCAGGCGGCCCGCGCTGCTCCCGAATGTAATTACGGGGCAGGGCAGACCGTCTGATTTTTTTTGCGGATGTGCAGGCGCTTGGGGTCTCAGATTATGGTTTTGGCAGTCTCAGCTTCTCTTTTTGCGCATTTGTAATGGTACATTTTAACGTCTGCCCGCGAAATGGTGTCGGCAATGCTGCCATCCTGTTCCGGGTCAAACTGCGCAATCCCGTACGAAAAGCACAGGCAGAAGTCTCCAAAGGTAACTTGTCGTGCCTCCACGCAAATTTCAGCAACCTTTTTTTCTGTTGCGTCCAGGCTGGCGTTGAACAGCAATGTAACAAATTCATCACCGCCAATGCGGTATGTTGAGCCCTGAGTCCTGAAATTTTTCATAAGGAGCTGGGCAAGGGCCCTGATGTGCTCATCGCCCGCCGAGTGACCAAACTGGTCGTTGATGGCTTTAAGTTTGTTCAGGTCGCACGACACCACAGTTATGTTTTTTTGCTGCTCTGTGCCCCGTAGCTTGTGGGTGGCCAGTTCAAAGGCATTGCGGTTCATTGCGCCTGTGAGCAAGTCTGTATATGCGAGCCATTGATAGAGCGGAATGGAAAAACTGCGAATCAGCACAATGGCCACAAAGCCAACGCCAATGGCAACGCAAATGGAGGCAATGATGTAATACCGCTGGGAGCTTGCGGTATTTTCAGCAAAATATTCTCCGTCAAATTCAATAACAAGGGTGCCAACCGTGACCCCGTTGCTCTTGATCGGTTCGCAAGACGGAATAATCATGCCCCACGATGTCTTAAGGATTTCTGTTCCATGAAAAACATCTCCATCCAGACATTTGTTCACAGCGGGGAGAATTTCGACTTCTATGGGCGAACCGCAGGCACGAAAATCTTCTGAATCCCGTGACAGGCCATCAACAACATATATGGCCTTGCCTTCAGAATCGCGCTTTGCCGTGTAGAGATACCTGACGGCGGTTATTTTACGAACATCGTCAAGCTCTTGCTGTACATTATTGTAAAGGTGCGAGTCCATATCTTTGCCATCATAAATTGCAGTGAAGTTTTCTGGCGGTATGCGGTCAAGCAAGAGAGAGAAAATGGCGTCTGACATCATGGTTGTTATGAGTTTTAAATCGAGGTTTCTGTAATAATAGAAAATTGAAGTTATCAATGCCGCAGTTATTATTATGGAAATAACAACGAGAGAGAGTAATTTTAACTCTGCTCGAGAGAATGTTTTATCAAATTTGTTTCTGTCCGTTGATTTTGTATAGTACTTCTTGAGCATATCAGATTCCCTTGAAATAAATACGATGATGACTTCTCAATTTATACGCTACAATAAACTATATTTGATATCAAGCTTCTCAACTTTTTGAAATAATTATCTTATAATAAACAGGATATTGAAGTGAAAAAATTTATGAGTCAAATTGGTTGCGTAAATATAAGTTAATTTAATCTGCAAATATTAATATCGAAAGTGTGGTTTAAGTCATTGGCAGCTCGCATAAGTAACCACGCAGTTACGGTTCTTGCCTGGGGAGGAGGATATGCATGTCTCCGGTGTTCTGGCGATATGGGCAGCATGAGCGATGGCAAAAGGGTGAGATTGTGAAAAAGTGTTTTTTTGCACTGTTGCAAAAAAACACTTTTTAAAATTATGATGTTATTTTAATGTATTATGAAAAAAATGTTGCAAATTTACAACAATGGGAATAGCCGGATGATTATGGAATTTTGGAATTAATTTAAAAAAATGTAAATATTGCAGATAGTTAATTGAAATGGCACGGATGATGCTCATGGGTGGTCATTGAGATGAATATCACAAGCATCTCGCTTGAACATAATCACCATTCAGGAGTTTCATCATGAGTCAGTGCGGTTGCTGCATGTCCCCCCAGGAAGAGCGCGTTGTCAATAAAAGCGTTGACCGTAAAGGCCGCGAGCGCGTTTACGGCATTCTGGAACAGAACCAGTTCAGCCTTCCCCACGTGGACGTTGAGCGCGCCAAGTATTTCACCGAATCCATGCGCGAAACCGAAGGCGAACTGCTGACCCTGCGCTGGGCCAAGGCTCTGAAAAACGTGGCCGAAAAAATCACCGTCTACATTACCCCCAACCAGCTCATTGCTGGCCGCGTGGGCAAGTTTGGCCGTTACGGCATCCTGTATCCTGAAATCGACGGCGACTTTTACCGCGAAGTGCTGGCCGACCTGGAGCACCGCGACAAGAGCCCCTTCCAGATCTCGCAGGAAGACATCAAGGTTGTTATGGAAGAGATTGCTCCCTACTGGGAAGGCAAGACCTACCATGAACACCTCAACAAGACTCTGCCCGCCGAAATCCGCAACGTCACCTATGTGGACGAACGCGGCCTCAAGTCCAAGTTCGTGGTGAGCGAAACCTCGTCCTACCGTTCGGCCCTTCAGTGGGTGCCGGACTACGAAAAGGTCATCAAGCGCGGCTTCCTCGACATCCAGAAAGAAGCCCGCGAAAAGCTTGCCACCCTTGATCTGACCAACTCCGTTGATCTGTGGGACAAAAAGCCCTTCCTCGAAGCCATGATCCTTGTGTGCGACTCCATCATGATCTGGGCCAAGCGCCACGCCGATCTGGCCCGCGAACTTGCCGCCAAGGAAGGCGACCCCAAGCGCAAGGCCGAGCTGCTCCAGATCGCCAAAACCTGCGATCACGTGCCCGCACATCCTGCCCGCAGCTTCCGCGAAGCCATGCAGTGCCAGTGGTTTGTGCAGATGTTCTCGCGTATTGAACAGAAGGCCAGCGCCATCATCTCCAATGGCCGCATGGACCAGTACCTGTACCCCCTGTACAAAAAAGACATTGAAGAAGGCATCATCACCCGCGAAGAAGCCAAGGAACTGCTCGAATGCATGTGGGTGGACATGGCCCAGTTCATCGACCTGTACATCAACCCCACGGGCGTTGAATTTCAGGAAGGCTACGCCCACTGGGAAGCCGTGACCATCGGCGGCCAGACCCCCGAAGGCGAAGACGCCACCAATGACCTGACCTACCTGTTCCTTGAATCCAAGCGCGAATTTCCGCTCAACTACCCCGACCTTGCCGCGCGCATCCACTCCCGTTCGCCCGAACGCTTCCTGCGCGAAGTGGCCCTGACCATCAAGGACGGCTCCGGCTTCCCCAAACTCATCAACGATGAAGAAGTGGTGTTCCTCAACACCATCAAGGGTTGCCCGGTCAATGAAGCTCTGGACTACGCCGTTTCGGGCTGCACAGAAACGCGCATGCCCAACCGCGATACCTACACCTCCGGTTGCGTGTACGTGAACTTTGCCACCGCCCTTGAAATGACCATGTACAATGGCCGCATGCAGCACTACGGCGATGAGGTTGTGGGCCTTGAAACGGGCGAAGCGACTTCTTTCAAGAACTGGGAAGACTTTTACGAAGCTTACAAGGCCCAGCACCTCAACCTGCTGCGCAAGGCCTTCCAGCAGCAGCATGTGGTGGACAAGCTGCGCCCGCAGCACTTTGCCGCGCCGCTTTCTTCCGTGCTGCACAACCTGTGCATGGAAAACCTCATGGACCTGCACTGCGAAAAGATCCCCGGCGGTGTGGATTACTCCTACTTTGAATTCCTGGGCTACGGCACCGTGGTTGACTCCCTTGCCGCCATCAAAAAGCTGGTGTTTGAAGAAAAGCGCCTGAGCATGAAAGAAGTGGTGGAAGCCTGCAAGGCCGACTTCAAGGGTGCCGAACCCGTGCGCGAAATGCTGCGCAACGCCCCCTGCTACGGCAACAACGATCCCTATGTGGATAGCATTGCCAAGGACGTTGACCGCGTGACCCAGGTGGAAGCCGAAAAGAGCTCCCGCGATCGCGGCGTGCATGTGGACGTGCGCTACGTGCCCATCACCTCGCATGTGCCCTTCGGCAAGGTAGTTTCCGCCACACCCAATGGCCGCCATGCCTGGACTGCGCTTTCCGATGGTTCTTCCGCTTCGCACGGCGCGGACAAGAACGGCCCCACTGCGGTTCTGCTCTCCAACTACCATTCCAAGAACTATGGCATGACCAACCGCGCTTCCCGCCTGCTGAACATCAAGCTGTCGCCCAAGTGCGTTTCCGGCGATGAAGGCACCGAGAAGATCGTGAACCTTATCCGCACCTGGTGCGACCTCAAGCTGTGGCACCTGCAGTTCAACATCGTGAACAGGCAGACCCTGCTCAACGCCCAGAAAGAACCCGACAACTACCGCAGCCTGCTGGTGCGTATTGCAGGGTACAGCGCGTACTTCTGCGATCTTTCCCGCGACTTGCAGAACGACATCATCGACCGTACCGAACACGCCCAGTTCTAAAATATCGTCGCGAGGGGCTTTTGCCGGACTGCGTCAAGTTTCTTGCCGGATACCAACGGCCCCTCGCAGCGATACTCTCCAAAACCCTCAAACAAACAGACCGTCAGGGGCGGGGGTATGCCCCTCCCGCAAATTTAAAGCGCGGAAATCAGCCGTTTAACAGAGCGCAAGCCCGCCATCTGCTCCTGATTTCTGACCGCGTTGACCTTGCCAACGCTCCGGGGGGAGGGGAGCAATCCCTTCCCCCTTTGAATTTCCTCCAACGGCGCGCCAGGGCTGGCCGCACACCAAGGATGACCCCATGACTGACGCACAAGTACAAGGTGTTGTTTTTAATATACAGAAGTTCAGCGTGCACGATGGCGAAGGTATCCGCACCCTGGTTTTCCTCAAGGGTTGCCCTCTGCGTTGCCGTTGGTGCAGCAACCCCGAGTCGCAGAATCTTCATCCCGAGCATGCCTTCAATCCCTCGCGCTGTCTTACTGCCCAGGTCTGCGGGCGCTGTCTCAATGCCTGTACGTCGGGCGCGCTCAGCCTTGTGGATGGCCTGATTGTACACGACCGCAGCAAGTGCAGCGAATGCTTTGCCTGTGTGCGGGCCTGTCCCTCGGGCGCGCAGAGCGTATACGGCGAAACCATGTCTGTGCGACAGGTGCTCGATAAAGTTGAAGAGGACGGCGTGTTTTATCACCGCTCCGGCGGCGGCATGACCCTCTCCGGCGGCGAAGCCCTTATGCAGCACGAATTTGCCAATGCCCTGCTGCGTGAGGCCCGCAAGCACCACATCAATACCACCATCGAAACCTGCGGCTGCTATCCCTACGAGCATCTGCATGAGGCCTGCAAGCACCTGAACAAGCTGATTTTTGATATAAAGAGCCTTGATCCAGTGCAGCACAAAAAGCATACAGGTGTAGATAATATGCTGATTTTGCGCAATTTTGCACGAGTCTGCGAGGATTTTCCCCAATTGCCCATACTTGCGCGCACCCCTGTGATACCCGGATTCAATGACACTGAAGACGACATCCTGGCTATCCGCGAATCAATTCCCCGGCGGCCCAATATCCAGTACGAGCTGTTGGGCTACCACCGTATGGGTCAGCCCAAGTATGGCTACCTTGGCCGCCAGTATGAACTGGAAGGCGCAAAGCTTGATGAAGAAAAGATGGAACGCTTGAGAAAGATTGCTTCTTAGCACTGAATTTATTGTGTTTTTATGGAATAAAGCGCCAGGGCCGCAAGGCTCTGGCGCTCTGTTTTTGGGAGGATATCTGTGGTTGTGTAAAAATGCACAGCCAAATGTTGGGTGTGTGTTTTTTTGCACAGGCAGGGGTCTCTATATTCATATAACATACTTATTTGTAATAATAAAATGTTGTTCTTTGATTTGTTGCAATTTTGCAACAAGTGTGTGCTCGCGAGCAATTTTGATAAACAATTCTTATTCCTGATTAAAATATGTAATTATTTAAGTATGTTATAAAACTATCTGCTTCTTGTTTTGCCACTTAACATCGTTTTGGGGGATGCGCACAGCTCCATTTGTGAGTGCAGGCATCCCGTGCAGTTTTTCAGAAATATATTTTTCCGCCATATTTTCTATAACATACTTATATTAAACATATTTTTTAGTAATATCAATTGTTAACACTATTAGCGCCCCTGTTTTTGCACTCAATTTCACAATAGGCACGCTTCTTGCCTTTAGGGATGCATAGCCGCGAGGCACAATTTTTATTCCTAAAGGAATGTTTCATGAACATCATTGATTTCCGCTTTCGCCCCAGCACCCCTGACGCCGTTAAGGGAATGCTTTCCAACAAAGTGTTCGGCGGCATGTTTGAACTTTTCAAATACGCTGACCGGGCCAAGCCAGAGCCCATTGAAAAGATCGTTGCCGACATGGAAAAGCAGGGCGTGGTCAAAGGGGTTGTGACAGGGCGTGACGCTGAAACCACCTATGGTCTTGGATCCGTCAATCCCGGCATTCTTGAACTCATGCGCCAGTACCCGGACAAGTTCATCGGTTTTGCCGGTCTTGACCCCCACAAGGGCATGGACGCCACAGCCGAGCTTACAAACATGGTGAACAAAGGCATGCGCGGCGCGGCCATTGACCCGTATCTTGCGCGCATTCCTGCCAGCCATGCCAAGTATTATCCCATCTACGCCAAATGCTGCGAACTTGACGTGCCCATCGTCATCACCACCGGCCCCGCCACTCTGGTGGACGGCGCTGTGATGGACGATGCCCACCCCCGGCACATTGACCGCATCGCCGCCGATTTTCCCAAGCTCAAGATTGTTATCAGCCACGGCTGCTACCCCTGGGTGAGCGAGGTCATCATGACCGTGCACCGTAACCGCAACGTGTACATCGACCTTGCGGAATACGAGGAACAGCCCTTCTCCGAGGGTTACATCAAGGCCGCCAATACCCTCATCGGCGACAAGGTGCTCTTTGCCAGCGCCGCGCCATTTATGGATTTTCAGGAGCAGATCGAGTTGTACAAGCGGCTCCCCTTTACGCCGGAAACGCTTGAAAACGTCATGTACAACAACGCGGCGCGTCTGCTCAATCTTTAATGATTGCGGGCGCAAGCCGTGCGGCTGCGCATCTGCCCAGTGAGCTTTGACCGGGAGCGGAATCGGTTTCGTGTCCTGGTAGTGAATAAACGAAGTGGCATCAGGGAGTGTTCCCCCCAGGCGCTAGCGCTTTGGCGCAAAGGCCAGTATGAACATCCAGGCAAAAGGATCAAAGGAAAACCATGCATAGCGAACAAATGACTCACGACCAGAAGAAGAATCTGCGCCGCGTTGTGGCTTCGTCCATCATCGGCGCCGTCATCGAATGGTACGACTTCTTCCTGTACGGCGTTGTGGCCGGGCTTTTCTTCAACAAGTTGTATTTCCCCGATTTTGACGCGCGCATCGGCACTATGCTTGCTTTTGCCACTTTTGCGGTCGGCTTTGTGGCGCGGCCTCTGGGCGGCGTGATTTTTGGTCACTTCGGCGACAAGCTGGGCCGTAAAAAAATGCTCATCCTGACCCTGGAAATCATGGGTATCGCCACGGTCTGCATCGGCCTTATCCCCACCTACCACACCATTGGCATCTGGGCGCCTATCCTGCTGATCGTCTGCCGTCTTGCCCAGGGCATTGGCCTTGGCGGCGAGTGGGGCGGCGCGGTGCTCATGTCTTACGAATCCGCACCGGCCGACAAGCGCGCCTTTTATGCCAGCCTGCCGCAGATCGGCATGTCGCTTGGCCTGCTGCTTGCCTCGGGCATTGTGGGCTTCTTCTCCGTGACGCTTTCTGACGAAGCCTTCCTTAACTGGGGCTGGCGCGTTGCCTTCCTGCTTTCTGCCGTGCTGCTTGCCGTTGGCGGCTACATGCGCAGCACCGTGCAGGAAACCAAGGACTTTTCTGAAGCCAAGGAGAAGATGCCTGAAGCCAAGTATCCCTTGCTGGACGCCTTCAAACGCTATCCCAAGATGATGCTGGCCTGCATGGGCGCACGTTTCATCGACGGCGTGTCCTTCAACGTCTTTGGCGTGTATTCGCTCACCTACCTTACGCAGCAGCACGGGATTAGCCGCTCCGCCGCTCTTACCGCCGTTATGATTTCTTCCCTCGTTATGTCCGGCTTTATCCCTTTCTGGGGCCACATGGCCGACAAGCACGGTAAAGCCAAAATTTACGGCGTGTGCGCTGTGCTGCTTGGCATTTCCAGCTTCCCGGCCTTCTGGGTGCTGCATAATTTTTCCGGCAACTACCTGTTCGTCGTGCTCGCCCTGGCGCTGCCCTTCGGTATCCTGCACGCCGCCGTGTTCGGCACAATGTCCAGCGTGTTTTCTGAAAGCTTTGACGCCTCGGTGCGTTACTCCGGCATCTCCTTTGTTTATCAGTTCACCGCCATCTTTGCCTCCGGTATGACCCCCATGGTCGCTACCATGCTTACCGGCATGGCCGATGGCGCGCCCTGGTACCTTTGCGGTTATCTGGCCGGCATCGGCTTGCTCAGCGCGCTTTCCACCCTGTGGCTCAGCCGCATGGCCCGCGCCCGCCGCAATGCCCAGGCCAGCAAGACTGTTACCCAAACCCCTAAGACCGCAATGGTAGAAGCCACCAGCGCCGAAGGGTTCTAACAATGGAGCACGCTGTCGGCTTTTGCCGGACGGCAGCGCCTTTCATTTGCTCCCATGCCCGTAAACCGGGCGTGGGAGCATACTTGCGCCCTGGGAGATAATGCATGTACAATCCCCACATGCTAGCAGACTATGTAGAACAACTTTGCGATACCTTCCGGGACGCCATCTGCGTTACTGACCGGGAGGGAATCGTTACGCTCGTGAACAAACGCCATGCGGAACTGACCGGTATTTCCCGTGAAAAGATGATCGGAAGCCGCATTCAGGACATGGTGCAGAACGGCATTTTTGACGTTGTGCTTAATCCGCGCATTGTGGAAACAGGGCAAAAGGTATCAAGTGTACAGAATCTCTACAACGGGCGCACCTTGTTGCTTGACGGGCATCCTGTAAAGGACGCCACAGGCAAGGTCGCCTATGTGGTGACGGTCATACGCGATATCACGGCGCTGACCGAACTGCGCGAGGAAATCACCGCGCAGCGCGAACTGCTTGAAACTTTTCAGAATCTCAGCAGCGAAGGCGTCACGGGCAACCAGTACCCACGCGTGGTGCAAAGCCCTGTCATGCAACGCCTGTACGCCGAAGCCTCCGCCATTGCAGAGACTGACGCGACAGTGTTGCTGTTGGGCGAAACCGGCGTGGGCAAGGACGTTGTGGCCCGGCATATCCACCGTAACAGCCTGCGGGCCGATGCACCCTTTATCAAGGTGGACTGCGGCAGCATCCCTGAAAATCTGATCGAAACGGAACTGTTTGGCTATGTTCCCGGCAGTTTTTCCGGCGCAAGCAAGCATGGCAAGGCCGGGCTTGTGGAGGCGGCCTCCAGCGGTACGCTGTTTCTTGATGAAATCGGCGAACTGCCCATGACCATGCAGTCTCGCCTGCTGCGGGTGCTGCAGGATTGGGAAGTGCTGCGCGTGGGCGCGACTGTGCCCAAAAAGGTGGATGTGCGCGTTGTGGCCGCCACCAACAAGGAGCTGGAGCGCGAGGTCGCCAAGGGCACGTTCCGCTCTGATCTTTATTACCGCCTCAAGGTGGCGGTGCTGAACATCCCGCCACTGCGCTCGCGCCGGGTGGATATTCTGCCGCTGGCGCAGAGCTTTTTCACTTTTTACGGCAAGAAGTACCGCAAGGCCGTGAACCTCTCTGACGAGGCCAAGCAGGTACTGCAAAACCACACATGGCCGGGCAATGTGCGCGAGTTGGAAAACCTCGTGCAGGGGCTGGTGGTGACCTGCAAGCACGGGCTTGTGGGCGTGCGCGATCTGGCGGGCATCCGCCCTTTGCCACCGTGCGAATCCGGCGAAGGGCATTACGCCCTGCCCTCCATTGAAGGGCGCTCGCTCAAAAGCATCATGAAGGAAGTGGAAACTGCGGTCATTGAAAAAGGCATGCAGCGCTACGGCTCCATCAGCGAGCTTTCGCGCCAGTTCCAGATGGACCGCAGCACCATCTTTCGCAAAGTTAAGGAAATTGAAGCCATCAAGCATGGTTAGAGGCTGCGCCTGCCAGATCAATACATCTGGCCTAGTTTGCCGTGGGCTTTTGCAGCGGTGGCTGTTGCAATCTGCGCCATTGCAGCGCGACTGAATATTCTGGAGTATGCATGAAGGGTCTGAACCTTGCGCGTGAATTTTATGCGGCCTGCGTTCCCGCCTTGCGGGCGGAGATTCCCGACATTATGGATTTGGCCGCTGCGGGCCTGGTGGGCGAAGGCTCGGAATGCTTTGGCTGCGACGATGCGGAATCTCAGGATCACGACTTTGGCCCGGCCTTTTGCCTCTGGCTGCCGCGCCAGATTTTGCGGGCAGAGCTACCGCGCATAGAGGCTGCCTTTGCCCGCTTGCCCCGCGAGTTTCAGGGCTTTGCAAGCAGGCTTGCGCCTGAACGCAGGCAGGGCAGGGTAGGGCCGCTGCCCATCGAAGATTTTTACGCTTTTTTTACCGGGCTGGATGACGTGCCCGTCACCTGGCAGCAGTGGCTTGCCATCCCCGAACATCAGCTTGCGGCCTGCACCAACGGGCAGGTTTTTGAAGACCGGGGCGGCGAATTTACGCGGCGGCGTGATGCCCTGCTGGCTTGTTATCCGCGCGATGTGCTGCTCAAAAAGATGGCTGCCCGCTGCATGATCATGGCACAGGCCGGGCAATACAATCTGCCCCGCAGCCTCAAGCGCAATGATTCTGTGGCGGTCATGCTGGCAACGGCGCGCTTTGCGGAGGCGGCGCTTTCCTTCGTCTTTTTGTGCAACCGCCGTTACATGCCCTTTTACAAATGGGCAGGAAAGCTGGCTGCAACCTTGCCCGTGCTCGGCCCGCAACTGGCGCGCGCATTGAGCCTTGTGGCGCAGACCCCGGCCAATCAGGAGCACGGAGCGCAGATTGTTGCGGCGGTGGAAGAATTTTGCGGCATGGCGGCGGCGCATCTGCGCGCTGTGGACCTGAGCCGCGCATCCGGCAACTGGCTCTGGGAGCATGGGCCGCAGATTCTGCGGCATGTGGAAGAGCCAGCCCTGCTGCATATGGATATGCTGCAAGGCTGATCCTGCCCCGCAGTCCCTGCCTCTGGCTGCATTGAAAGCCTTTTTACTCTGTCGAGCACCTATTCCATGAGGAGTTGCCGATGGCCGCACAACGCCAATGGCTTGATGAACTGCGCCCTGCCCTTGATCTGATGAAACAGGGCCAACCGCAAAAGTGCATTGAAGCGCTTGAAGCGCTTGTTGCGCGGTATCCCGGCGATGACCTCTGCCGCGCCCTGGCTCTGGACGGCATGGGCCGCGCCAATTTTGCCCTGCAGCGCCCGGATGCCGCCGTTCAGGCCCTGCAGGAGAGCCTTGCCCTGCTGCGCGCCGTCATGGGCCCCACTGCGCCCATGACCCTCGGAGCCATGCAGAACCTTGCCCATGCCCTGCTTGGGCTTGAAAAGGTTGAGGAAAGCCTTGATCTTGGGCGCGAAGCCCTGCGGCTTACCATCGAGGCCTGCGGGGCGGATTCCCCCCAGGTGGCGGAAGCGCAGTTGCGTCTTTCTTCCGCCTATTATCGCAAGCGCGATTTTGACCGGGCGGAATCCCTCATGCTCAGCGCCAAGGAAATATGGGAAAAGCAGGGTTTCTGCGTGCCGCAACTGGGCGTTTGCCTCAATAACCTTGGGCGCATCTGTGAAGAACGCGGGCAGCTTGCCGAAGGCATTGCCCTGCACCGTCAGGCCGTGGCTTTGCGGCGGGAACTGCTGGGCGAGCACGAGGAAACAGCCTTTTCTCTGGGTAACCTTGGCGTGGCGCTGGCCTCTGCCGGGCAGTGGGACGAGGCCGCCGCGACCTTGCAGGATTCTGTGAGCATGTACGACCGCCTTGGTCTTGGCATGGGCGCAGAAGCGCAGGGATACAAAAAGAATCTTGAAATCTGCCATCAGGCCAGAGCGGCTGCGGCCCCCACGGCCTGAGCAGAAGGAGTATAGGCTATGCAGGAAAATTTTGATCGGGAAGCAGCGCTTGCCGAGATCATTGAACGCGAGCTTGCCATGTTTCTGGCCACCAATAACGAGGGCGGCGTTTCAGAATGCCAGACCCGGCCAGACACCTTCCGCGCCATGCGCAAAATGGCCCATTCCGCGCACGAAGATGCCGTGCTGGATTCGTACCTTGCCGATTTGCGGCAGGCGGAAGTGAACAGCCGCAATCTTATGGTTGAAAAATACGCCCGCATGGACGATCGCCTGCCGCCCCTGAGCACAAGCCCGCTGCTGGATGAAATCGCTGATGCCGAAGAGGCCTTTCTGCATGAGGCTCAGGCGCGCTATCCGCACGTCATAAAAAGCAACGGGCAGGGGATGTTTCGGCGTTACCTGCGCTGCGAACTTGAAACGCTTTCGGACAGAACGCTGGAACTCTACGCTGCGCAGGTGCGCCGCGCGCGCCAGCAAGGCCGCAATCTTGTGGTTGAACGGCACGACTTTTTGATGCGCCTGTTGGGCAAGGGCGGCATTGACGCCTGCGAAGCCGCAGCACAGGGCAAATAGCAGGGGCGCTAGATATGGAATTTGGTTTTATTGGCGTAGGCGCAATGGGCGGGCCGCTGGCGCGCAATCTTATCCGCGCGGGCAAAACTGTGCACGTTTACAACCGCAGCGTCGAGGGAAGGGACAAAACCCTTGCCGCCGGAAAAAGCGGCGTGTCCGCCATGAGTATGGCGGACATGGCTCCCTGCAAGGTGGTATTCACCTGCCTGGCCCTGCCGGAACATCTGACGGAAAAAGCGCTCGGCCCGGATGGCCTGTATGCGCACATGCAGCCCGGTTCCGTGCATGTGGAGCTCTCTACCATTGATTCCCAGACTGCCTTTGCCCTTGCCGAGGCCGCAGGCAAGCAGGGCATTGCCTATATTCAATGCACCCTTGGCAAAACGCCCGCCCATGCGGAACGCGGCGAAGCCCCGCTCTTTGTGGGCGGCGACCAGCAGGGCATTGCCGATCTGACCGAAGTCTGGCCCATTCTTGGCGTGCTCAACAATGTGGGCACGGTGGAAGCTGCCTGCGCCGTCAAGCTGGTAAGCAATCTTGTGGGTATGGCAAATCTTGCTGTTTTGAGCGAGGGGCTGCGCATAGGCGAGGCCGCCGGGGTGGAAAAAAATCTGCTGCTGCAACTGCTTGGCGAAACTGGCGCGCACAGTTTTCAGCTCGTCGCGCGGGGAAAATCCATGACCCAAGGGGAATATGATCCCCCAAGGTTTGCGCTGGATCTCGCCCTCAAGGATGTGCGCCTCGGCTGTGGCATGGCCCACGGCATGAATGTGGATGTGCCCCTGCTGGATCTGGTTTTTACCCGGTTTTGCCGTGGTGCGGCAGCGGGGCTGGGCAACAAGGACTGCGCAGCGGTGCACGAAGTTTAGGGGCCGACTCCCCATCGTTACCTTGTTCTCCTGCCGGGCTGGCAAGTATTTTCAACACGCACAAACGCGCTGGCAAACAGCGGCAAGTCATAAAATTCAATAAAAGAACCCCCATCAGGCGGGCAGAGTATACCGGAAGGAGTACCTGTTTTTGCCTGATGGGGGTTGTTTTTTGGGGGGCATGCCGCGCGGGGTTCTGTGCAGAATGTGTGCGTAGGCCCCATAATATGCTTTTTGTGGCGTGATGCCTTTTACGCTGGTTTACTTGAGCGCCGCTGCGCCAGCCTTGGAAACGGCGGTGTCTTCAGCCACGCTGCCGCCGCTCACGCCGATGGCCCCAACAATGACCCCATTGCGGATCAGCAGTTCGCCGCCGCCAAAGATCACAAGGCCGCGGTTGGTGACTTCAATACCATAAAGTTCCTTGCCCGGCTGGGAGGCAGCGCCGAGCTGGGCGGTGGACATGTTGAAATAGCGGGCCGTTACGGCCTTTTTTTGCGAAATGTCGATGCTGCCGATAAAGGCTCCGTCCTCACGGGCAAAGGCTTTGAGGTTGCCCCCGGCATCGACCACAGCAATGTTCATGGGGATACCCTGTTTTACAGAGAAAGCCAGAGCAGTGTTGAGCACGGTCTGCGCTTCGGCCAGGGTAAGATCACCAGGAAGCTGTTTGGCAGGTGCCGCGGCGTATGCGTTGAAGGCGACAAGTAAAAGGACAAGAAAAAGAGGCAGGATACGGCGCACGGTGCTACTCCTTAGTTGATGTTAAGGAAACAGAATTTCAACCGTGGGGGGGGCGAAACCGTCACTACGGATTCGGCTCCTGATGCCTGAGGATAGCTCTTTGTGTAAAAAAGAACAATGTCGTTTTTTTTGCTAACCGTGCTGCCGGGTGTCTGCCTGTGTTTTGCCTTGATAGGGCAGGGCCGCCCGACACGTCAAAGGTGCCGCACTGTTATTTGATTCAAGGTATCAGAATGATGATTAGCTTAGTCTAACTTTATTTGACGAAAATAATTTTTTGTGCCATTGTCAGGGCATGTCGCAATCACCGCCCGTCACAACGTGGGAAGTCCTGAAGCTCACTGTTCCGCAGATGGGCCTCATGCTGTGTCATCTGGCGGTTTCCATGACCGACCTGTGGGTATGCGGTCAGATTGATGGTCGAATCCTCGCGGTGCTTGGCGGTATCTCTCAGGTTTTCGCCTTTCTCATGCTTGTCACATCCATGGTTGCCAGCGGATGCATGGCTACTGTCAGCCGCGCCGTGGGGGCTGGGCTGTTTTTGCGGGCACGGCGATATGCCGGGCTGGTTCTCTGCATATCGCTGCTTGCCGGAAGCAGCGTTGCTGCTCTGGCCCTTCTGGTGTTGCGGCTCGTACCTCTTCATGGTTTGTCTTCTCCGGAGCTTGCCCCTGCCGTCTCCCTGTTTGCCCAAGCTTATGCCCTGCAATTGCCGTTTTATTACAGCATGATAATTCTCAATTCCACATTTCGCGCGCACAAAATGGTATGGTTGCCCTTTGCCACCTTGTGTCTGGTGGCGCTGATCAATTATGTGGGCAGCGTGGGTTACGGGCTGGGCCGCTGGGGCCTGCCCCAGCTGGGCTATGCAGGGGTGGCGTGGTCAACCGTTGCCTCGTCTGTGCTGGGCTTTGTCTGCAATATCGCTCTGGCGGCGCGGCGGGGAATCATCAGCCGGTCATCCTTTGCAAGCTGGCGGTGGAACAGGGCCGCGCTACCGAGGTTGTGGCGCATTGGCATTCCCGCCGCTTTGGGCAGTCTGGCAGGGCAGAGCGGCAGCATGGCCCTGCTGGCCTGTGTTGCAAACATGCCCGGCAATGCTGCGGAAACACTGGCAGGGATGACGCTCGGCATGCGGGTTGTCAGCATGTTGTATTTTCCTGTGGCGGCGATGGGCATGACCCTTGCCATCATGACAGGGCATTTGCTGGGCGCACGGCGCAAGGCTGAATGCTACGGCATGGGCCTGCACTATGCCCGGCGGGTGGCTCTGATTGCCATTGTGGCGGCAGCGGCACTGCTTTTGAGTAGGCACACGGTTGCACGCTGGTTCACCCATGATCAGGCCGCCGTATCTGTGGCAGGGATTTTTCTGCTGGTCGCCTGCGCAAAACTGCCGCTGGAAGTAGTGGGCATGCTGTTGCAGGCAGTGCTGGATGGCGCAGGGGCCACGCGACTTACCAGCCGCATTACAGCCCTGACCCACTGGGGCATCTGCGTACCCCTGGCCTATGCCCTGACCTATCTGCAGCATCTGGGGGCCACGGGCATCTTTGTGTCCATGGCCTGCGCCGAAGCAATCGGAACCCTGTGCCTGTTGTACCTGTACAGGCAAAAAAAATGGCTTGGTAGCCTTTAATCTCTTTGATATACCCTACAAGTTAACAGCATTCAAAGAATGTTAGACAGAGGTATATCAAGGAGCCGCCCCCAATGCCCGAAGACGAAAAGCAGCTTTCGCCAGCGCTGGAAAATTATCTCGCCATTATTTTCAGGCAGGAATTTGCCGCCGGGGCCTGTAGGCCCAGCGACATTGCCGATGCTGCCGGAGTTGCTCGCCCCTCTGTAACCAACGCCCTGCGCGAGCTGGCAAAGCGCGGCTACGTGACCTACGCCCCATACAGCCTTGTAAATCTGACCGAAAAAGGGCTTCATGCCGGGCAGGAACTGGCGCACCGCAACATGGTGTTGAAAGACTTTTTTCAGAATGTACTGCAACTCTCAGAAGACAGAGCCGCAAGCGTGGCCTGTGAGCTGGAGCACGTCATTCCTGAGGATGTGATGCTGCGCTGGCGGCAGTTTGTGCTGTACATGCACCACACGCAGAGCGAGTGGGAGCATTGGCAGCAAAAAACTGAAGCCCTGCGCGAGGAGCACGCCACAAAGCAACATGCGGCAAGCCCCAAGGCGCCGCCAGCAATCGTGCATCGCAAACAGTTTGTAAAAGACTGACCGACAGGCCCAAATCAGTGCGCCGGGCACGCTTTTGCATGCGTCAGCAGGGCGGATTTTCGTACCATCAGCACTTGCGGGGGCGCTCTCGACCGACCCGCTCTAATGGAGCGAGTATTCCACAGGCACCCGCACGCTAAAACTGCTGCCGCGAACTCCGGTATCCAGACCGGCAAGCCTTGTACCCAGCTGCTCCGTGGCCGAATCCAGCACGCCGTGGCCGCTGCCCCTGTGCAGCGATGATCCAGTGACCTTGCCATCGTTGCCCACCTGCACCAGCAGTATGGCTGTGCCCTCGGCTCCGGTGCGCCGTGCGTGCTTGGGGTAGTTCTTATACTGTTCTATGGCCCCCAGCAGCTTGTGCAGCACGCTTGGGCTGGCTGCGCCGCCTGATTCCGCGCCGTTTTTTCCATGCCCCGCAGCTCCCTTGCCGCCTGCAACGCCCCTGGCCTGTGCCTCAGCACCTGCGCTGGGGGCTGTCTCTGCGGCGTTTTGCTGCTGCGTCTGCACTGCAGCGGCGGTTTGCACAGGTTTGACCGATGCGGCCCGCTGTACATCCCGTTGTATGGCCTGTTGCGGGGGCTTGCTCGTGCTGGTCTTTTTTTTGACTGGCGAAACCATTTTTTCAGCCGCCTGCGCCATGGTGTTCACGGGTTGCGGCTGCTGCGCTTCCTGCGGCTTTATCACCTCTTGCGGCGTGATCGCCCTAGCCGGAGCTGCCGCGCCCCCATCCGGCAGGCCCAGGGCAGCAGAGGGGCGAACGCTGGCAGCCATCTGCGCAAGCGACACCCGATAGACCTTTTCCTGCGGCAGGGAGGCCTGCCCACCCAACAGCAGGGCAAGGGCGATAAGGCCACCGTGCAACGTCAGCGAAGCCATGGTTGATCCTGAACACAGACCGGGCAAGACTGACAGTTTTTTCATGATGTTGACCTCCATGCGTGCAAGGTCGCCTGCGGCAGGTTTTTGCGGCACCGCCGCAGGCGGGCCTGTTCTGTTATACCGTGGCTGCAAGGGCCGTGATGTATTCCCGCGCCTGTCGGCAGTCTTCCTGATCGGGATGCTTGGCGGCTTCTTCAAGGCGGGCGCGGCGTTCGTCCGTCATGGGGTGGGCGTTGTCGGCCATTTTCTGCATCATGGCCACAACCGCCGGGTCAACGCGGCCCTGACACAGGAATGATCCCAGAATCCTGTTGCCACGTTGCGGCTCGCTGAGCAGGGCTTCTCCCTTTTTTTTGCAATCTGCGGCGTGTTCAGAGTCAGGCCATGCCCCAAGGGTGCCGAACAGGGCCACGGTGCAGTTTTCCATGCTCTCAATATACCGTTTGGCGTCGGCATCGGGCATGCCTTTGTCCACCCAGTAGCCCACTGCCACAAAGTCATAGCCGCTGGGGTTTGGGGCATCCTTTATAGGGTAGATGGCGCAGTCGTGCAGGCCCTCAGCCACGGCACGGGCCACTTTTTCCGTATTACCAGTGCGGGAGGAGTAGACCACCAGAGTTTTCATTGCACATTCTCCTTGCCCAGCGCCATGCGCAGCGCCAGAAAGCGTTCTTTTACCGAGGGGATGAGTGCGCGGTTTTCGCGCCCCACATAGATGGAAAACACAACAGCGCCCGCTGCATCAAAAAACTGGATGCTGTGACTTTCCAGCCCCATGAAGGGCAGGGACAAAAAAGCCATGCGGGCAATGTTGCTGCTGCAAATGTGCCCGCCCAGAGGGCAGCCGTGGTCGAGGTTGAAATAGCCGCCCCCGTGCTTGCCAGCGGGGATCTGCCCCTTGATCTCCACAACGCTGCCGCCGTGGCGCATGATGAACGTGGCTGATTCCCAGGCTGTAAGGTCGGCCCATATGGCGTCAAAGTCCGCCGCTGCGGCAAAGGCCCGCATGGGTTGGGGCAGAGCCTCTGCCGCCTGAAGTTCGCTGACGCCGCAGGCCTGCGCCAGCGTGTCCAGCATGACCATTTTTCTCTCTGTCAGCAGGGCCGCTACCTTGTCGGCCAGTGTGTCGCTGTTTGCCGTTGTCATGGCGGCTTCCTTTACACCGCCTGAGCGGTGGGGTTTTTGTGTTGAGCGATGATGTCTGGGGCATTGCCGTGCTGCCTGCGGGCAGGAGTTTCCGTCAGCGGGGTTTCAATGTGCCGGGGGCTGACCAGCGGCAAGCGCAACGCCTGCCGCCCCATGCCAGCCAGCAGCTCCAGATCATGCGTGATGAGCAGCACGCTGCGTTCCTGATGGGCCTGCCGCTCAATGGCGGCTGCAAGCCTGTGCATGTTGGCCCCGTCAAGGCCGCTGGTCGGTTCGTCCAGAATGAGCAGGGAAGGGCGTTTTGCCAGAGCGCAGGCAACGACCAGACGCTGCTTTTCCCCGCCGGAAAGCGACTGCGGATGCCGCCCGGCGAGATGCAGCAGGCCGAATTCTTCAAGCAGCATGCGCGCATGGTCGTGGTTCTTTTGCCCGGCCAGTTCCAGGCAGGTCTGCACCTCCTGCTCCACGGTGCGCATGTGCAGTTGGTGGTCGGCATTCTGCAACACCAGGCCGCTATGGCGCATGCGCTGTTTTGCATCGCACGGTTGGTCGCGAATGAAGATTTCACCGTTCTGCTGCTGGTCGAGGCCAGCAAGAATCCGGGCCAAAGTGGTTTTGCCCGCTCCATTGTGCCCGATGATGGCAGTGACGCCGCCGGGCAGGTCAAAATTTACGCCTTCGTAGAGGGGCTTGCGGCCCTTGTGCGCATGGGTGAGGTCGCGGGCCTGTATCAGCCCGTGGGCGCTGGTGCAGCCGGGCAGGGTGCGGCGCGCATCGGGAACGCGAGCCTCGCGCAGGCCAAAGCGCCGCCGCAGTTCCGCATCGTGCAGCATGGTAAAGTCGCCCTCCGCCTCAATGCGTCCCTCGCGCATCACAACAACCCTGTCCACCACGTCGGTCAGCCAGTAGAGCCTGTGGTCAACCACCAGAATCGCCATGCCGCGCTCCTTGAGCTGGGCCAGCTTGAGGGCCAGTTCGGCCGTGGATTCCGGATCGAGGTTGGCCGTGGGTTCGTCCAGCACAAGGGCCTGCGGGCGTTGGGTCCACAGGGAGGCAAGACCGACCTTTTGCTTTTGGCCTTCAGAAAGCTGATGTATGGACGACCGGCAAATTTCCTCCAGGCCAAACTGCCTGACGGCCCCGGCAACGGCATGGCGCATGGTTTCAATGCCAAGGCCTTGCCATTCCAGAGCAAATGAAAGTTCATCTTCAACATTAAGAGCAAAAAATTGCTGTTCGGGATCCTGAAACAGGGTTCCGGCCTGACGGGCAAGCTGGGGCGGGGTCTGCTCCGTGGTGGGCGCGCCGTTGACCAGCACCCGGCCTTGCAGCGCACCGCTGAAGTAATGGGGGCACAGGCCGTTGAGCAGCCGGATGAGCGTGGATTTGCCGCATCCGCTTGCGCCGGTGCAGAGTACGAGTTCGCCCGGCTTTACGTTCAGGCTGAGGTCGCGCACGGCAGGGCTTTGCTGGTGCGGGTAAGTGTAGGTGACGTTTTCACAACGCAGCATCAGCGCATTCCTCCAAGGCTGGTTCCGCCCAGATGCATTTGCAGCGCCAGAGCCGCCCCCAGCGCCGTACAGGCCGCAATCAGCAGCAGGGTGTCGCGCAGGGCCCAATGGCAGGTTTTATAGGGGGTCATGGTTTTGCCGTAGCCCAGGCCCTTGAGTTCTGCCGCGATGCCAAGGTCTTCTGATGTGCGCAGCGAGCGGAACAGCAGGGGAGTGAACAGCAGTCGCATGCTCTGCACCGGATGGCAGGTGATACCCCATGGTGAAAGTCTGTAGCCCCGAAGCCGCAGCGATTCCGTGACCTGCTGCACATCGGCCAGAAAGGTGGGGATAAAGCGCACCACAACCGCCGCGGGCAGATAGATACAGAATGGCAGCCGCATGCCGCGCAGGGCGTTGAGCAGATCCTGCACTCGTGTGGAAAGCGCCATGGGCAGAACCACGTGCAGCATGGTGAGCATGCGCAAAAAGGGAACAACAAGCCCTGTAAATCCGGCTTTGTTGAGCGACGGCATGAACTGTCCCATGATCCACATGCAGCCCATTGCCATGCCGCACATGAGGGTGAAAAAAGCATATGCCCAGAGCAGCGCCTTTGGCTTGCGCAGAGAAAGCGCGTAGCACATAGAAAATCCGCAGAGCAGCAACTGGCCCTGAATGTTTGAAACAACCAGAGATCCGATTGCCGCCACCACGCTCAGGGCCAGCTTTGCGCGTGCGTCCACCTTGGGCAGCCAGCCTGCGGCGTCTGCCGTGTTATTGTCGAACAATGCCCGCATGGCGCAGCTCCTTTACAGCGTTGTACCCGGTGAACAGACCCGCCGCCGCCCCCAGATACCCCAGTATGACCACCGGCACCGCCGCCATGAGCAGGGAAGGGTTTTCGCGCATAAACAACCAGGAAATCCCCAGTGAACAGACCCGGCTCGCAATGTCGAACACGCCCACGGCCAACACCGGGCCCCATGCCCTGCTGTAACCGCCGCCAAGGGCGACAAAGGCCTCGGCCATGAGAGCGCCCAGCAATATGGCGGGCAGCAGGGTGATGCTGGCCCCCAGCAACAGGGCGCTTACGAGCATGCTGACCAGCGAGAACAGCAGCAAGGTGCCCGCCTTGCGTACCCTGTAGAGCATTACCACCAGCAGGGTCGTGTAGATCAGGTTTTTCAGCAGTAGCGAAACCGGGTTCATGCCGCCCCCGGCCAGGGCCACCAGCAGCGTGGAAACCTTGGCCGCAGCGGCAAAAACCCCAATGACAACGAGCTCGTGGGCGCTCCAGTATCGATGAACCAGTTCACTCATGATGTGACTCCAATATCTGCCCTTGTACAGAAAATGAATACGAAATTCAATATCAGCACAAGGGCAGATACCTGATTTAGAATTCCACACTCACCTTGATGTTGGCGTGAACTCCCGGTTCGTAAATGGCGGCATCGGGTTCAAGACTGTATTTTTGGTTAAAAATGTTAAGCACTTCGCCCACAACCATGTACTGCTTTTCTTTGCCGAACTTTACGCCCAGCATGGCATTGGCCGTTGTCCACGCATCGTTTTTGTATTCGATGCGGCTGGAGCCGCTTTCGGTCTGCGTCTGGCTGGCAAAGCGGGCGTAAACATCGCCGATGATGTCCACATCGTCGGTGACGGAGTGGAGCGAGCGCACGCCTGCCCGGCCTGTCCATTCTGGCACGCCGGTTTTCCACGTGGTATAGTCGCCGTTGTCATACTGGCGTTTCATCCAGGTAGCGGACACGTAGGGAGTGAAGCCGAAGGGCAGGTCATAGCTGCCGCTCAGTTCCATGCCGTGGGTTTTGGCCGTGCTGACGTTGCGGTAGCGGTAGGTAGTGCTGCCGATCTGTTCGGTGGCAATGTAGTCCGTAGCCACGGTGTAGAAAAGTGACGCATCAAGAGCCAGCCCGTGAGCCGCGTAGCGCGCGCCCACTTCCCAGTTGTTGGAGTGCTCGGGCTTGAGTGATGCGTTGGGTTCAACCGTGCCGCCGCCCATGCTTGAGATGATATATTTTTCCTGAAGGTTGGGTACCCTGAACCCCTGTGAAAAACCGGCCCGCAAGGTCATGTCGTCAATGCCCTGCCACATGAGCGACAGGTTGAATACCGGCTGGGATTCCCATGAGCTGCCCTCGCCGCCTGCGCTGGGATTGGAATACGTGGTGGTGGGCGGGCCCATCATCTGGGATGTTGTGGTTTTGTCGCCGCGCGCCGTGTTCATGGTTGAGCGCACCCAGGTTTGGCGCACGCCGTAGTTGAGGGTGAAGTCCCAAGGCAGTTTGGTTTCCATGAGGCCGTACACGGCATGCGTGTCCATGTAGCCCTCGTACTTGTAGTGCGTGAGGGAATTGATTTTTCTGGTCATGAACGGCGTTATGGGAATGGACATGTTGGAATAGGTATTGGTATCGGCATCCAGCCCGTCGCGGTTGAATTCATAGCCGGCAATGAGGTAGTTGCTTTCGCCCAGAGCCCAGTCGCTCTGCATGCTCGCGCCCCATTGCTCGTTGGTGTTGTCCGCGTAGTTGTTCATGAGCACGGAGGTTGTGCCGGAGGTCGCCTCCACATGGTTGAGCATTTTTTTGTGGGTGTCTTGCCAGAAGGCATCCAGCCGGAGCTTGGGCAGGAAGGACGTGAGGTTCCTCGCCTCCATGAAGACGGCGGCTTTTTTGCGCTCCCAGGGGGAGATATCAACGTAGAACGAATTGTCTTCCGTGGTTCCGGCCATGACGTCGCTGTAAAACTGCTCGTAGGAGCCGCCCATGGTAAATTTGTCGCTGAAGTCGTAGCTCAGGAAGGCGGAGCCGGACTGCTCCTTGAACTTTGAATGCGGGGCCTCGCCGTCAGGCGTGGAAAGGTTGTGCTGATAGGTGTTGAACCCCGTGGCGCGGTACTTGAATCCCTTGTATGCGCCGTAGATGGACAGGCTCTCGTCAAAGCCCTTGGTCGAGCCGTTGTAGCTGCTGGTTATCTGCCCCTGGATTGGCTTGGTGCCGCCTTTCTTGGTGATAATGTTGACAACGCCGCCCAGCGCCTCGGAGCCGTAGAGCACCGAAGCAGGACCCTTGATGACCTCGATGCGCTCAATGATTGCCGGGTCAACAAGCAACGGCGTGCCGTCCATGGACTTGTTCTCGGCAATTTTTTGCCCGTCGATGAGAATAAGCACGCGGGTGGGGTTTTCACCGCGCAGGGATATGCGCTTCAGCCCCTGCGCACCCGAATTGACAACCTGCACGCCGGGCACGTCTTCCAGAAGGCCGCCGACAGTTGTCGCTGTCGATTCCTTGATCTGCTCCTTGGTGACCACGCTCACCGACATGGGCACGTCGAGCAGTTCCTTTTCCACCCTTGAGGCAGAAACTTTGACGGTTTCCGTCTCAAGGGTCTGGGCCGGGGCCGGTGCCCCCCAGAGCAGCAGCCCGGCAATGCCCAAGGGCAGGGCCTGAGCGTTTAATTTACGCAGCAGCGACATTCTTTTCCTCCAGCATCGCCTTGAGAAAATTGAGTAAAAGTTGTGTGAGGTTTACCTGCCAGAATTGCCCGGCCATGGTGAGCACCACCCGGCCATCATGCCATTCAAGCAGTTGGGCGCGTTGCCACTGGGCAAGCACTGGCTCCCATATTTGACCAAGAGGCAGGGCAAAACGACGCTCAAGGCCTTTTACATCCATCCAGCCCTGCTCCATACACTCGGCAACCGACCTGTAGAGGAAGTAGTGGCGCTGGGGGCTTTGCACAAAGGCCAAGGGTTTGCGTCCGTCACGAACGGCCTGCTGCCATTCTGCGTAATTGCTGTTGTTCATGTAAAAGTGCCCGCCCAGATTGCCCCCTGCGCCGGGGCCGAAGGCAAGGCAGTTGGCCGAAGCCTTAACGTACAGATTGTAAAGGTTGCGCTCGCGCGACGTGCGCGCCCAGTGGCTAAGAGAAAGGCGGCGGTAGAAGGCCCCTTCCATGTCTTCCACCGCTGCGGCGTACATGGCCGACTGGAGGGGAATATCCGCCGTGGGGGCAATCTTGCCCTGTTCTATGCCGCGCCCAAGCGGGGTCTGGCGGTACACATTGAGCTGGTAGCAGTCCGCCCCGTCAAGGTTGAGGGATTGGGCAACGGCAATGTCTTCGCGCCAGAGTCCCAGAGTCTGGTTGGGGAAACCGTAAATAAGGTCAACAATGACAGCGGCCTGATCGTAGCTCAGGAGTTGCTCAAGGCCGCGCTCCATGTCGTCGCGCGATCCCAGCCGCCCCATGGACTGCCGAATGGAGGTATGGAAGCTCTGAACGCCCAGCGAAAAGCGGTTTGCGCCGCCTTCAAGGCAGGCTTCCATTTTACGAGGCCCGAAATTGGTGAGCCTGCCTTCAACCGTGATTTCGCAGTCGTTGGCCAGCGGCAGCGCCTCGCGCACTCCTTCAAGAATGCGCTGGAGGTCTTCTGCTTCAAGGGCTGTGGGGGTGCCGCCGCCAAAATACACGGCATGAACCGGCGTGCTCTGCACGGCCTTGCGCTCACGCCACATTTGCAGCTCAGCCAGCAGGGCGTCGGCATACAGGCGGCTGTCGCTTTCGTGATAGGCCTTGTTGTAAAACCCGCAGTAGAGGCAATGCGTCTGGCAAAAGGGCACATGGATGTAGGCCACTGTTTTGCCCCTGAGGGGCGAGGCCAAAAGCAGATCCATATGGCTCTGTATGCTTTCCGGCTCAATCATGTTGCCGCCAGTGCCGGGGTGCATGGCGATTTTGGCGTCAAAGGCGTGCGAGAGGGCGCATACGCCTTCTTTGGCAAAAAAAGCGGAAAGGTCTTTGGGCGCGCGCCCTGACGCCGCCGATAATTTGCCCGGGTCGGGCATTTCGTAAATTTTTTGGTTAGGTTGGGGCTGCATCTGCGTTCCTCGATTGCAAATAAAAGTTAGTCTTAACTAATTCTGTTAAATCCAATTAATTAAATTGAAAAAGAATGTCAATACCAACTTGAAAAAAGCTCGACAATGTGGGTAAGCGCAGGAATGACGATGGAAAAGCGGTGGGGAAAGCAGTTGGGAGCCAAAGGCTGGCAGCACTACTGGCTGCAATATTTGAGGAATAAAGGACGTGATCGCGGTGGAAGGGGTTGAAAAAAATGCAATTTGTCTGAGGGACTGCCTGAATTCGGCAGCTTATCTGGCAACAGGGTGCCAGTACCAACCCATCTGGTACTAATGCCGTCAAAAAGATGGTGCTCCTTGGCATAGGAGCACCTGAATGAAGCGGAGGCGAATTACGGAAGAGCAGAGCCCCGGGAGAGCTGGCCAATGCGCAACTGGGAGTATCCGATACTATTGTTTGTTTTTCCGTTCAGGTTCCTCCCTGGTTTCGGGCAAAATATCCTGTTCAAACAAACCGAATTTTTTCATTTTTCGCCAAAGTGTCGCGCGTCCAATGCCCAACCGGCGCGCAGATTCATTTCTGTTTCCGCCGCATTGCCGCAACATGTCGCGCAAGGCGCGTGCTTCCAGTGAATAAAGGCTGGCGGCAGGGGAGTCCTGCTGCCTGACGACTGGCGCAACATCGCTTGCGCATGTCTGTTCGTATGGGTGGCAACTGCGCAGGGAATCGGCCATGATGTCTTCAGAAAGCACACCGTGTGGAGCAATGACCATGGCCCGCTCCAGAACATTGGCCAGTTGCCGTACATTGCCAGGCCAGGGGATAGTTTCCAGAAGCGCCATCCCCCGGGGATCTATCGGTGGCATGGGCTTGTGCTGTTCTTTGGATTTTCTGTGCAGTATGAACCGCGCCAGCAGGCCAATATCACCCACGCGCTCCACCAGCGGGGGAAGCTCCAGAATGAGCACCGCCAGTCTGTAGTACAGGTCTTCCCTGAACCGTCCCGCCTGAACTTCTTTCGCCAGATTGCGGTTGGTGGCCGCGATAATGCGCACGTCCACCGGCGTTACCTTGTTGTCGCCCACGCGCGAGACCTCTTTTTCCTGTAGGACTCGCAACAGGCGACATTGCAGGGGCAAAGGCATTTCGCTTATTTCATCCAGAAAAATGGTGCCGCAGTGGGCCATTTCAAAAAGACCCATTTTGCCGCTTTCGCTGGCGCCAGTGAAAGCCCCTCGCACATAGCCGAACAGCTCGCTCTCAAGCAGGTTTTCTGGCAGAGCGGCGCAGTTTACGGCCACAAAGGGGCTGTCTGCCCTGGCACTGGCATTGTGGATAGACTGCGCAAAGAGCTCCTTGCCTGTACCTGTTTTGCCGTAAATGAGAACAGTGCTTTCAGACTGCGCATAGGTGAAGGCCCGTTTTTTCGCTTTTTCCAGTGATTCCGATTTTCCCACCACATCGGCAAAGGTGCTTTTGGCCACATGCCCAGAATCACGTACCCGTTTGCGCACCCGCTGTTCCAGAGACTGGATGCGCCGTACTTCCTGCAAGGTAAGCACCGCGCCCCGGCTGTGTCCGTTCACGTGGATGGGCACACTGGTAACGGCAAGAGAATTGCCGCCTATCAGGCATACTTCGGAGGCTTGTTCGTTTTCAGGCGTCTGGATGCAGGATTCCCAGGGCATGCCCAAAACCTCGTGCACGTCGCGCCCCACCACGTCCTGCCGCCGCAGGCCAAGCAGCTCCAGGCCAATGCGGTTTATCTCAGAAATATGCCCCGAGGCATCAATGCCGATAATGCCATCGTTGATGGAGTTGAGCAGGGCATTGATTGTGCCGAGGCGCAGGTCTTTTTCCTTCTGGAGCGAAACAATGCGCTTGCCCTCTTCAATGGCGTCCTGAATGACGCGCGGATCCATGTCGATGTGTACGCCCTGCGCGCCAAGAGCCCGTGCGGCGTTTACCACGGGCGAGCCGCCCACAAAGGCCTTTACGCCTCTGGCAATGAGCTGCCGCAGTCTTTCCGATATATCGGCAAGATCCGTCAGGGTTTCCACAACCACCGGTTTTTCAAAAAAATCTTTTAGGGCAAGAGCGTTGTAGGTGAAGGATTCAAATCCCACCACCGCGATTTTATCCGCAAGGCCAAAAGCGCGGTTGACTGCGCGCAGCATGTCCACGCTCGTATACCTAAGCTCCAGCACATGCGTTTTGAGGGCTGCTTTAAGCAGGGCAGCCGTGCCGCCGTTGCTGACAACAACCATGGCCTGCCCCTGGTCGATATGGCTTTGGGCAAGGCGCACTGCATCTTCCAGCGCTGCTTCATAAACAAGGAAGCTCTCGCCGATGCGGCTGAAAATGTTGCTGATAGTGTTGGTAATCGGTTCGCTTGGGGTGATGAACAGAATGTCTTCCCTGCGGATATGAACCATGGACGTCTCCATCTGCAAATTGTTTCCTTTTGATACATGGTATATCAAATGAAACATAAATGAAACAGATAGATGCAACATCATCATTCTGAACTCGCCGGTATTCTGGGGCGGGCTGAAGGCAAAACAATACTTATTTATTGTAATATATTGTAAAATATGAATTTTTAAATTTATTTGTGCTGTCCTGCAACTACTGGACTCTACTGGCATGTCTCTTGCTTTTTGGCGCAAGAATGCATTCGCCATGTTTCATTGGGAGGACACCATGAGAGTTCATGTCATAGAACCCATAGACGAAAGCGCCATGCGCAAACTGCGTGCCGAGGCGGAAGTAGTGGCGTGGGATGATCCGGAAAAAAACGACCTTTCCCGAGCGGATGCGGTCATTGTGCGCGCGGCGTCCGTCACGCGCGAGCAGATTCTTGCTGCACCGGGGCTGAAGGTTATTGGCAAGCATGGCGTTGGCGTGAACGCCATTGATCTGGTCACAGCCAAGGAGCGGGGCATACCTGTTGTGTATACCCCGCTGAGCAACGTAAATTCAGTAGCCGAACTGGTTTTTGGCTTTATTCTCGCCACTGCCCGCAAGCTGCGCGACAATATGGAGCACATACGCCGAGGGGCAGAGCGCATAGCCCCCGCAACTCTTACAGGCCTTGAGATTTCCGGGAAGTCGCTTGGCCTTGTAGGCTTCGGCAACATAGGTTCACGCGTGGCGCAGATTGCCGTGAACGGGTTCGGCATGGAGGTTCATGTCTACGATCCCTATATGAAAGCGGCCACAGCGAAAGAGCGCGGCGTGCACTTGCATGAAACTCTTGAAAGCATGCTGCGCGAGGCAGACTACATCAGCGTGAGTGTGCCACTTACCGAGACGACCAGAGGGCTCATAGGCTCCGCGCAGTTTGCCTGCTGCAAGCCCACGGCCGTTATCGTCAGCACCGCGCGCGGCGGGGTTATTGACGAATCCGCCCTTTACGAGGCCTTGGCGCGCAAGACTATTTACGGCGCTGCCAGCGACGTATTTGTGCAGGAACCCCCCACCATGGAAAACCCTCTGCTGCAATTGCCCAACTTTATCGGCACCCTGCATATAGGCGGCAGTACGCACGAATCGCTTGTGCGCGTTGGCAATACGGTTGTGGACGATGTGCTTGCCGTGTTGCACGGTGAAAAACCGCTCTATCCCTATGCGGTATAGCCTTTTGTTTTAGCCTGTTACCGAAAAGGATTCCGCTATGACTCAGACGGATACAACCACGTCGGTTGAAGAACAAAAATTGCGCGAAGCGAAAAAGGCCACTGCGGCCGCCGCATTCGGTACTTTTTTGGAATATTACGATTTTTCAGTATACGGCTACTGCGCTGCCCGCATATCCAAGGAATTTTTCCCCAGCGACAACCCCACGGTTTCATTGCTGTCCACCTTGGCCGTATTTGGTCTGGCCTTTATCGTCCGGCCATTGGGCGGCCTATTTTTCGGGCACATTGGTGACCGCTACGGGCGAAAACTTTCGCTTGTGGCTACGGTGGTGCTTATCGGTGTGGCCTGTACGGCCATCGGCTGCTTACCCACCTACGATCAGATAGGCATTGCTGCGCCTATCCTGCTGATTCTTTGCCGCATATTGCAAGGCTTTTCCGCCGGGGGCGAGATAGGCAGCGCGGCTTCGTACATTCGTGAATGGGCACCCGCAGAACGCCGCTCCCTGTATCTTTCCTTTGTGCCCAGCGTGGCCAATTTGGGCAAGGCCG
Source organism: Desulfovibrio sp. (assembly GCF_019422935.1). Classification (NCBI taxonomy): domain Bacteria; kingdom Pseudomonadati; phylum Thermodesulfobacteriota; class Desulfovibrionia; order Desulfovibrionales; family Desulfovibrionaceae; genus Desulfovibrio; species Desulfovibrio sp. The sequence goes on from NZ_JAHZCJ010000001.1 coordinate 392,991, forward strand.
GGGCCGCTGGCCTTACCGGGCTGGCCGCCTATCTGTTTGTTGGCGAAAGCGCAAGCTGGGCCTGGCGCGTACCCTTTCTGGTGGCCATGCCCCTCATGCTCGGTTGCCTCTGGATGCGTCTAAAAATCGAGGATACTCCCGACTTCACCAACATGAAGAACGAGGGCAAGCTTTCTGAGGCCCCCATCAAGGAGCTGATACATCAGTATCCAGCTTCACTGTGCAAGCTGTTCATGTACTCGCTGGTTCAGAACGTGGGCACGTACTGCGGTACCGTGTATGTCGCCATCTATATGCGCACAGTGCTGAAAATGCCTGCCACCGAAGTTGGCTTTATCGTCCTGATAGCCGTGACCTGTGCGGCGCTCTTCATACCCTTGTTCGGCCTCATTACTGATCGCGTAGGCCCAGTTAAAACGCTGGTGGCCTGCTACGTCTGCTATATCGTGCTGAGCTATCCCTGCTACGCCATAATGGGCAAGGGCTTTGGCATGGCCATCTTTGCACTGGTTACCACCATGATCCCTTATGCCTTGTGCCAGGCTGGGTCATATTCCATGTACCCGGAGCTGTTGCCACCCCGCGTGCGCAGCACAGGGGTTTCCTTCGGGCATAGCATGGGGGCTGTTTTGGGTGGGGCCACCACGCCGTTTCTGGCCACGTGGCTCATTTCCAAGTTCAACGACATCATGATTCCCGCCTATATCCTCATTTTTGTAGGTGCGCTGGGCCTGATTAACCTGCTGATTCTCAAGAAGGCCGACCCCGCTGAAGGGCGTCGGTTCCGCTAAGGGCCTTCCTTTAAACAACAGTGCTCTGGAGAAATATATGGAACTTTTTGATTGCACCCTTCGTGACGGCGGCAATGTGCTTGGCAACGGGTTTCCGGCTGATCTGACGGAACTTATGCTGAAAGGACTTGTTGATTGCGGCGTACGGTATATCGAATACGGCAATGCCAATGGCATTGCCGCGGGCGAAGAGCAGGGTAAGGTCGCCCCGCTGACTGATGCCGAATATATGGCCCTGGCCAAGCCGCTGGTGGATAAGGCTCGTTTGGGCATGTTCATTCTTGCTGGCAACGCTACGGAAGCACGTGTGGCGGCGGCCGCAGAGGCTGGCCTGAGCTTTTTACGCGTTGGTGCCAATGCTGGTGATGGCGACAAGGCGCGTCAGGCTGTTGAGTTGGTAAAAAAGCACAAGCTTGAGGCCTGTTATTCAATGATGAAGGCCTATGTGCTCAGCCCCGATGCCCTGGCCGACGAGGCCGCGCGATTGCAGGATATGGGCGTGGATATGGTGACCATTATGGATTCCGCAGGAACCATGATGCCGGATGAAGTCTGCAGCTATGTAAGTAAAATGGTGCGGCGGGTGAGTATTCCCGTAGGTTTCCATGGGCATAACAATCTGGGTATGTCCGTGCCCAACGCAGTTGCGGCTTTCAGGGAAGGTGCCGCCATCATCGACTGTGGTTTGATGGGTATGGCCCGCAGCGCGGGTAATTTGGCAACGGAGATCGCGGTAGCCGTTTTTGACCGGCTCGGGGTTCGCTCGGCTGATCTGAACGTCCTTTTGCGGTTTATTGATGAAAAGCTTGCGCCCGCCATGGAGAAACACGGTTACAGGGCGCCTGTCGTGCCCCTTGATCTGGTCTTTGGCCTTGCGGGATGTCATTCTTCGAATACTGCGGCATTGCGCGAAGCTTCAAAGGAGTACGGCGTGGATATTTTTCGCCTTACCATGGCCGTTTCTGCTGAAAACCGCAAAAATCCTTCTAAGGACCTCATAAAACAGCACGCCTCCAAGCTTGCTGCTGCGCATTGCCTGTAGGGTTTGTGTCCGCCCGCGCACTGAGGTGCCTGGCGTGATCCCTTTTCCGTTGTGCGCAACCATCATATATTATGCAGTAAAAAGCGGGGGCCGCGCCGTTCATTGCGTGGCCCCCGCTGGTGGGGACATGTTCAGTGGTGTTGCAGGGTGCGAGGGAACACCTTGGCAATATCCACAGGCTAGTAACTGTTTTTTTTCCCGGTAGTTCCGGAAATGTTTTTGTAGGTGGCCAGTGCATTGTCCATGGCATCTATAAAGAGCATGGTGTCAACGGCAACGGCAACAAAAGTTGCGCCCCATTCAACGCATTTGCGCGCCATAACCGGATCCACGGCGAGAATGCCGGGGGCTTTGCCCTTCTCGCGAATGCGGCGGATTGTGCGTTCAATTATTGCCGTAACTTCCGGGTGCCCGGCATCATCCGGATGCCCGAGAGAAGCTGAAAGGTCAGCAGGGCCAATAAACACGCCATCCACGCCTTCCACATCAATAATCTCATCCAGATTTTCAAGCGCCTTGCGGCTTTCAACCTGAACAAGCAGGCACAGGTTTTCTTCCGCTTGCGCCATGTAATTGGGTACGCGGCTCCAGCGGGAAGCCCGCGCAATACTGGCTCCAACTCCGCGCACGCCATGAGGGGGATACCGCAAGGCGTTCACCATGCGGCGGGCGTCGTCCGCAGTGTCCACCATGGGAACCAGAACTGTCTGCGCGCCAATATCCAGCACCTGTTTCAGCAGTGCTTTATCACCTTCAAGGGGGCGCACCACCGGGTGCGCCGGATAGGGCGCCACGGCCTGCAGTTGCGCCAGCAGCGTCTGCACATTGTTTGGCGCATGTTCTCCGTCAATCAACAGCCAATCGTAATCGCACGTGGCCGCCATTTCCGCAATGTAGGATGAGGCGGTGCTCAGCCAAAGACCTATCTGCACTTCGCCACGGGAAATGGCTTCCTTGAACCTGTTCTTCTGTTTCATGGTGTGTACTCGTTATTTTGCAAGTCGCTATGCCGACTGCTTTTCAGGTTGCGCTTTTTTGTCCTTGCGCAACATCATAATGGCGATGGAACCGATTATGGTGATGACTGCAAGCGTCAGCAGACCGGCCAATTTGTTGCCAAACAGGATATCGGCCTGAGCCTTGATGTTAGGGGCAAGAAAACCGCCGATTGCGCCAAACATATTGGTAAATCCGATACCAGCGGCAAGTGCCGCGCCCGTGAGCATGCTCGTGGGCATTGTCCAGAATACGGGCTGAACCGCAATAAATCCCGCCGCGGCAAAACACAAGGCCACAATTGCTATAACCGGACTTGCCAGCGCGGAAACGCCAATGCCAATGCCCGCCATAAGCAGGGTAAGGGCGGCGATGTTGCGCCGTTCACCCGTGCGGTCTGAATAGCGGGGAATGTAATAGGTGCCGAAGAGGGCCGCAATCCAGGGAATTGCCGTAACAAGCGAAGCCTTGAAGCCAACGGCTGTACCCAGCAGCGCCGCCACCTGTGATGGTAGATAGAAAACCAGCCCGTAAACGCTGATTTGAATGATCATGTAAATGACGGCCAGATGCCACACGGTTTTATTGCGCATGCCGTCGCTGATGCGTGAAGTTGTTTTGCCGCTTTCTTCTGCCGCAAGCGTGGCAGCAAGATGATCTCTTTCAGCTTTACTGAGAAAACGCGCCTCAGCGGGGGTGTTGTCCAAATACAGGAAGGTAGCCACACCAGCGAGAAGAGCCAGTCCGCCTTCAATGACAAACATCCAGTACCATCCAGGATGTCCCATGAAGCCGTGCATCTCGAGCAGCGCGCCGGATAAAGGAGAACCCAGAGTAAGCGCCAGCGGAGCACCCATATAAAAGAGCCCCATGATGCCAGCGCGCTTGCTTTGTGGAAACCACTGGGATGTAAGGTAAATCATGCCAGGGAAGAACCCCGCCTCGGCCGCGCCCAACAGACTGCGAACAAGCAGAAATTTTATTTCCGTGTCCGCATAGGCCATGGCCGCTGAAAGCAGGCCCCACACAAGGGTAGTGCCGCCAATCCACGCCCGTGCGCCGAATTTTCGCATCAGCAGGTTGGCCGGAACCCCGAGCACAGCGTAAAAAACAAAGAAAATGCCGGCGCCCATGGCAAAAGCGCCGTCGCTCAAGCCAGTATCAATCTGATAGGCCTGTTTGGCGAATCCAATGTTCGCCCTGTCCAGAAATGCCAGAATATACAGCATCAGCATGAAAGGAATAAGCCGCAGGCGAGTTTTGTTGACAACCTGCTCAATATCAGGTGACATATTCTGCTCCTGTTGCACGGTCATTAGCTATGGGAGAGAGGGCTGCCGGGGTGCCACCCGGTGGCCCGATTTTCGTGGCAGGGGTCGGAACCCCTTCGCGTCGAATTCATGGCCGATCCTTTCCTAGTGTTCAAAGGGGCGGACGATGTCGCACGCTCTGTTCAATTCAACGCCGAAACCAGGCTTATCCAGAGTTTCCTTGCTAATGCGTCCGTTCACCGGCACGGGTTCGTTGAGCAGAAGCGGGTGGAACTGCGGGCGTACCTCAAGGCAGTCGGGGCTGGTCATAAGATATTCGCTGAACGGGGTGTTGACGAACGTGATGACGGCATGGTGCGAGTAGACGGAGGAGCCGTGCGGCACCACAAGTTGCCCGCGCGATTTGGCAATAGCCGCTATCTCGGTAAGTGTTGTAATGCCGCCGCACCAGCCCACATCTGGCTGCATGATGTCCACGCCGGTGTCAGAAAGTGTGCCGAACGACTGGATGGTGCCATGGTGTTCGCCCGTGGTCACCATCATGCCCGCAGGCACGTTGCGCTTCAGTTCCCTGTAACTGTCGTACTGTTGCGGGGGAAAGCATTCCTCAATCCATTTCAGATTGTACGGCGCGCAGGCGTGAGCCAGCTTGACGGCGTAATTCACGTCCTGGCTCATCCAGCAATCGAGCATCAGCCAAAAATCAGGGCCGCATTTCTCACGGTATTCCGCAACCATGGCCGCATCTTTGCGAATGCCTTCGTCGCCGTCGTGCGGTCCCCAGTGAGTGGGCATTTTTCCGCCGATGAAGCCCATCTTCTGGGCAGCGTCAGGGCGCGCTCCAGTGGCATAAAAACGAATTTCGTCCCGAACAGCGCCGCCAAGCAGCTTGTAGACCGGCATGTCGAGCACTTTCCCGAACAGGTCCCACAAAGCCAGATCAACGCAGGAAATGGTGTTCATGACCACGCCGCCTGAGCCAGAGTAGTACATGGTGGCGTTAATCATTTGGTCGTGAATAAGTTTGATGTCGCTGACGCAACGGCCTTCAATGAAACGGTTAAGGTGCTTTTCAACAATAAAGCAGCCAAGTTCGCCGCCGGTGGAAATGGCAAAACCGGTAACACCGTTTTCCGCTTCAACTTCAACAATAAGGGTGCCCAGCACATTGATGCCGAAAGACTGACGCGACTGCTCATACTTCTTGTACTTGCTCATAGGCGTGGCAATGTGGTCGTCGATCCAGTGTTTTCCTGCCTGGTCATGGTAGTCTCCGCCACCACCCGCAGCCTTGGCAGTCGCACCGCCGCAATAATACGCCCGAACCTGCTTGATTTTGGGAAGATTCATTTTTTCCTCCATGTTGCTGGTTAGTTGTCCGCCTGAAACAGAAGGCTGCGCGCCTTACCCGTTCCAACCCAGATCACGTGATATGTCTTTCGCGCAGGCAACAACACCGCGCGCAAGCTCCGGAACGGTATCGTCCGATATCTGCATGGACGCGCCAACAACCGAAATTGCTCCGGCCAGCGCGCCCCTTGCGTCAAATACAGGGGCGGCCACGCAACGCACGTCCGGCTCGTCTTCCCCATTGTCAAACCCCCATCCTTGTTGGCGAATGCGTGCCAGTTCCACACGTAGAGCCTCAGAATTGGTGATGGAAGTGGGGGTGGTGCCCACAAACGTTGTCCCGGCAATAATGGATTCGCGAATGCTGTCCTGCTGCCATGCCAAGAGGCACTTCCCAAGGGCCGATCTGTATAGAGAAAGCCTTTTACCCACGTAGGAACGTACGCTTATGGTACCCTGCGATTCAATTTTCAGAATATAGTAGGCAGAATCACCGTCCACTATGCCGAAGTGACAGAGTAAACCAGTGCGCTCCATAAGAACGGTAAGGTGCGGACGGGATATTTCGCGGACATCCAGCTGCGCCGCGGCTTTTTCTCCCAGGGCGATGAGCCTTACCCATAATCGGTAATTGCCTCTGTCATCCTGTTTTACCAGGCGGAGTTCTTGTAATTCTTTTAGCAAAAGGTAAGCAGTGCTTTTGGGCATGCCGGAATGTTCAATCAACTGCGCTGTGTTGGCTGAGCCTTGCTCCGCCAGACACTCAAGAATCGCCATAGTTCTTTGTAATGTTGACATAGATTTTTCCAATATTTTGGAATGAATTCCTAATTGTTGAACTAAACCTAGGATGCAAGAAGATTTGTGTCAAGCAGTCCGCTCTTTCCATAGCAAAACGTGAACTCTCGACATCCACGAAAAATAATTTTTTCATGATATTAGTAGAATAGACGCGGTGGTGTATGAGCAAGGCCGGTAAAGGACGCGTACAAAAAAAGTGAAACAGGCAACATACCCGTTGACGCTGGAGAGCAGCAGGAAATCCTGAAAGCGGAAGCATAACCCACGGGCATGGCTGCGGTCTTGCGCCGCAAATGCTTGTTGCCAGGATAGGGTTCAGATATACACAGACTGACTCTATTACTTACAGAGTCCCCCCATGATTCTTATGGGGAAAAGCGCAAAACCCATTTTGGATTGCGGCGCAGTCTGCATATGGCCGCAACCTTGGAGCAAAAAATGAAAACGCGTGTGGAACACGATTTTCTTGGCGAAATGAAAATTCCTGCCAATGCCTATTACGGCGTGCAAACCATGCGGGCTGTGCAGAATTTTAGCATTTCTGGCCGCACAATCTCCCAATGCCCTTCGCTGATAAGGGCTTTGGCTTACGTAAAAAAGGCTGCGGCCCTTGCCAATGCGGAACTGGGCGCATTGCCTGCAAACATAAGCAAGGCCATCTGCGCCGCATGTGATGAACTGCTGGCGGGCAAACTGCACGACCAGTTTCCGGTGGACACCATACAGGGTGGGGCGGGCACCTCTACCAATATGAACGCCAATGAGGTTATTGCCAACCGCGCTCTGGAAATCATGGGGCATGAAAAGGGCGATTACCAGTATTGCCACCCCAACAACCACGTCAACTGTTCCCAATCCACCAACGATGCCTATCCAACAGCCTTCAGGCTGGCTCTGTATGCCGATCTGACCAACCTTATGGAGCACATGCGGTATATTCAGGGCTGCTTTGCGCGCAAAGGCGTGGAATTTGCCGATGTGGTAAAGATGGGCCGTACCCAGTTGCAGGATGCCGTGCCCATGACGTTGGGCCAGGAATTTTCGGCTTACGCAACAACCATAGGCGAAGACATTCTGCGCGTTGAAAAGAATCGTAAGCTGCTTCTTGAAATCAACCTTGGGGCCACGGCCATCGGCACCGGCATCAACGCGCCTTCAGATTATTCGCGTATTGTCTGCAACCATCTCAGTAACCTTATCGGGCTCAATGTGGTGACGTCAGACAACTTGATTGAAGCCACATGGGACACAGGCAGCTATGTGCAGATTTCGGGTGTGCTCAAGCGTTTTGCCGTCAAACTTTCAAAAATCTGCAATGATCTTCGGCTGCTGTCTTCCGGGCCGCGCACGGGCATTAACGAGATAAACCTGCCGCGCCGTCAGCCGGGTTCCTCCATCATGCCCGGCAAGGTCAATCCCGTCATTCCCGAGGTGATCAACCAAATATGCTTTGACGTCATTGGCAAGGATATGACTGTAACCATGGCCGCAGAGGCGGGGCAACTTGAACTGAATGTCATGGAGCCGATAATTGCCCACACGCTTTTTTTGGCGGTGGAACGTCTGGGCATCGGATGCAGAACGCTTGGGGAAAAATGTGTGGAAGGCATTACCGCCAACAGGGAACGTTGCCTGGAACTCGTAATCAATTCCATCGGTATCGTGACCAATCTTGTGCCCGTTATCGGTTACGAAAAATCGGCGGCAATAGCCAAAGAAGCCCTGGATACCAATAAATCCGTCTCTGAAGTGGCGCTTGCACATGGCGTGATGACTGCAGAACAACTTGAGAAACTGCTTTCGCCCGAAAGCATGACCCGCCCAAGCCGCGCGCATCTGTAAAATACAACCTTGCGGATCAATGTTTTCGGTAACTTTTTGAAATGAAGGCGGTGGCAAGGCCATCAAAATGGAGCGGCTGTCATTCATGCAGTCGTGGAGAATTGAAACGCCGCCGAACGATTTTCATATAGCGACCGTTTGGCTGAACAGTAGTTAAGCTGAATTCTTCGGCAAGCCCGCCGCTCTGAGTCGCCATGCACCTTATCCAGACGATGCATGGCGACTCAGAGCGGCGGGCTTAAAAATATTTTGAGCGTATATCCTTCAGAATAAGGAATCCAGACCTGTTCACCAACACGCCTTTTAAGCCGGGCGTTCTCTTTCCTTAACTGGAGCCATTGCTGGTATCAGAGATACTCATTCCACAGAACAGCTGCGCCATTTGCAAAAGATCGCATCAGAAATACCATTTTGGCGGCCTTTTGGGCGTCTGATCTTTGGGGAAAAAAGGCGGAAAGGCACATTTCAAGCTTTGGGAAAACAAAACAGACGCATAACGGGTGGTTTTGATTTATCCCTCCCAATTGTACTTCCCAATAAATTGGTGGAAAAATTGAGAGAGACTATTCCTCGCAAAGCACAAAGGCATTCAACTGCTGAGGACAGCGCATAACTGACCACTGCACTACAAAAGGTTGTGTTTTATGTCAGAACGGCAAGGCTGCTAATTTAAATTCGGGAGAAAAAAGTTTTATTTCAAAATAATTATTTGAAATAAAAAGATATTTTTGATAATATCTGCAATTGACAGGCATGATGTTTTGCCACTCTACAGGGTGAAAAATCAGTTAAAATTATGAACCTGAAGTATGGTGCGAATTTCCGCAATACCTAAAAGGACAAAAAATTCCACTTAGCCTTCCGGAGCATTCATGGTTCATTATTTGTGCGGATATTGGGTGCGTTTTTGTCCTGCCTTGTTTCAGATTCTCCTTCTGTTTCTGTTTACATTAAGTATACCCGTTCATATCAATGCAGCGAGCGCTGACAGTTTTAAAACCAATGAATACTGGAAAAGCACAGGGTTGGATTTCATTCACGCTGCCGATGCATACGCTCTGGGATATACCGGGGCTGGCACCACGCTGGGTATAATTGACTCTTCCGTACGCGCCGACCACCCGGAGCTGGCTGGCAAAGTCATAATGATGGTCTTGCCGCTTGATGAGACCACGGGGCAGCTGTACGTGCCAAACTGGGCATACGATAGGCATGGCAGCCATGTGGCGGGCATCATGGCAGCCATGCGAAATGGTGTTGGTATGCACGGCGTGGCTTTTGACGCCAACCTTGTTTCGGCAGCCATGCTTGGGGGAGCGTACGGGAGCACAGAAAATCTTGTGACGCCTGATTTGTTGAGCCTCTTTGCTGCGTATCCGGAAATTCGCGTCATCAACAACAGTTGGGGTGCGGATTTTTACCCCTCGTTTGATCCTGCCAAAGACAATCCCGCAGTTGTCATAGCTGGCCAGGATAATGTGATCAAAGCGCTCTGCAAGCTCAGTGAGGAGTATGGCAAGGTCGTTGTGTTTGCTGCTGGCAACAGCACCAGGATAGCTCCCAGTGTTGAGGGCATGATGCCGCGTTATGTGCCAGATCTGAAAGGCTGGATCAGCGTGGTTTCCCTCAATATTGCCGGGATCACTACAGCGGCGGACGGAACACGCACCATTGGTCCGTCTGGGGTCAGTTATTTCAGTAACCTGGGGAGCAAAGCCTCTCTTTGGACCGTTGCGGCTCCCGGCAGCTATATCAATTCGCTCAATGCCACTACCAACGGCTACATGCTGGCCAGCGGCACAAGCATGGCAGCGCCCTATGTGAGCGGCACTGTGGGCCTGGTGGCGCAGGCTTTTCCCTGGATGACGGGCAAACAGCTGGCTGATGCTGTTTTGACCACTGCAGATAGTAATTTTTCAACGCCAACGCCCATTATTCAATATACTGTTGATCAATATGGTAATCCTAATAGGGTTATTGTTACAGCTATAGGCATTCCTACTCCGAATGCTGCGGACATAAAAGATTTGATTGACAATGTTTATCAAGACACCACAACGAGAGAGGCATTGAAAAAACTTGTCGTTGATGGCTATAGAGACGTGAACGAACTGACCAAGGAAGAAGCGTTTGGTCAGGGATTGCTGGATGCGGGCAAGGCCGTGCGCGGCATCGCCCGGCTGGATGCCAACCGTATGTCAGCTTCGGATGTGGTGACGTTGCCTGAATTGGGCCCTGGCAATTATGCGCTTGAAACGTTTGACACCAAGGGCTACTTCGCCGAATTCAGCAATGATATCAGCCAACGACAGTGGAAAGATGCCTACCATCACGACGAGTTCAAGGCCGGGGCGGACGCCACGGCCCTGGACAAGAAGAATGTGGGCTTGCGTAAAACGGGTGCTGGCCTGCTGGTTCTCAGCGGCGTCAATAGCTATTTCGGGGCGACCGTTGTTGACGGCGGGGGCCTAGCCGTAAGCAAAAGGGCAGACGGCACTGGCGGCGTGCTGCAAAACAGCGATGTGCTCGTGCGCCAGGGCGGTGTATTGCTGGGTGATGGAGAAATACAGAAGAAAGTCGTCAATTACGGAACTGTTGCTCCGGGATATCGCGGCCTGACGCTCACAGTAAATGACTACACCCAGACCGGACAGGGTACGCTGCAAATCGGTTTTAATTCCAGCAATCAATATTCTGTGCTCAGTGCGAACTCTGCAACTCTTGATGGAACCTTGCTGTTTTCTCCTTCGCCGGGATTTTATGCAGAGAACTATTCAATAAGTATGAACAGTGTGCAGGCAACAAGCTCCACAGGCACATTTAACAGCGTTGGGGTTAGTTCTTCTTCGCCAACATTGAATTTCAGCATCGCATCAAGCAATAGCCTCGGGTCGGCCCTGTTGGGTCAGCAACGTGCATCAAACGCGTACAGCCGTTATGCCGACAGTACCACCACAAGCCGTGTGGGCCGTGCTCTTTACCAGATATCAGGTCAGGCAACAGGCGACATGCAAAATCTGTTTCAGGCCCTGGACTGGAGCGATGCATCCGGCAGTGGCATTGCTCCGGCAATGGAGCAGTTGAGTCCCAACAGTTATGATGCAGTGGCTCGCGCCGGACTTGAAGCACAGCGGCAGCTCAATCTTCTTATGGTGCGGCGCTTTTTGGGGGCCAGCGGCCAACAAGGCGTGAGCGGTACTGGCGTGTCCAGTGGTGATGATGCCGCTGGCTGGCAGGCATGGGTGCTGCCCTTTGGCAGCTACAGCAACATGAACGCCAATGGCGGCTCAGCGGGCTTCACGGCGTCTGGCGCAGGGTCGGCCCTAGGTGTTGACCGCCTGTGGGAGAGCGGACTGACTGCAGGATTTGATGTGGCGCTCGCAGGCCGCCGCACGGAAATCCATAGTGCGGGTGAGGTAAGGGCGGAAACGCTGGCCGCATCTGTTGGCGGGCACGCGCTCTTCAAACCCCGCTGGTGGGATGGTGCCTATGTAATGGGCATGGCCCGCGTGGGCTTTGAGGATGTGCAAATGCAACGGGCCGTCAACTTCAATGGCTACGCGCGCAATCACAGTAGCAGCTGGACGGGCCTAACCGCAGATACGCTTGCTGGCGGCGGTAAGGACTGGAATTGGACAGCCGCCTGGGGCGGGGTGGAAGCTGGCCCTCTGACATGGCTGGAATATAGCCTGAGTTCCAGACCTGGATTTACCGAGGACGGCTCCGGGGCGTCCGCACTCAAGCTCGATGCCGCCACTTACAACAATCTTTCGTCAGTCTTGGGCACGCATGCAAATCTTGCCCGCACCCTGGATAATGGCACAACGCTCGCATGGGATACTCTGGTTGGCTGGCGGCATGACTGGCTTGACGGAACGTTCAGCAGCAGCGCCAGATTCAAGGGATACAACCCAGCTTTTGAGAGTCGGTCAGATATGCCGGGGCGGGACGCCATGCTGATTCACAGTAGTGTGCGGGCGAACCATATCAGTGGATTTTTTGCGCAGGTTGAGCTTGGGGCGGAGTTATTTCGTTCCCAGAGTTCTTCCTGTTTCGGCGGGTTCAGTTTTGGTCTGGAATTTTAACGGCTGCTTGCATGGTTCATTGCGGAAAACAGGGGGACCATTGTCTGCCGAACTGTACCGGCACGTTGGGCAAGGTAGGGGGATTCGGCATTTCCCATCGCCAGCAGGTCATCCACTCTATACGTTTCAATAATGAAGTTGCGCCTGCCGCTTCCAGAGGCTTGATTTCCGGCGTCTCAAAGTAGGAGCCGCATGGTGATTTGTCGAAAGAATGCCTGCGGTGGACGCTGCCAACCGACGCAGTTGCATTTCCAAACGATTTATTACGCTACGGGTGCCGAAAAATGCGGACACTCCACAGGCACACCACGCCGATCGACACGGAAGCCCCGTGCCCCATCACCTGAGCAAACGTTAGTACCACCGGATGTTCCATTGCTCCATAGGCCGCCATCTTCACGGTATACCCCGCAAGAGCGTCATCCCCACCACCAAAACGCCCTTCCGCAGGCCAAAGCCAGGGCTCTGGTCAAATAAACTCATCAGAACAAAAGACGCCAGCATTCCGATTAGTGTGCTGAGTACGTGGCAATTGCGTTCAATCTTGGCACATCTACACAGAAATGTACACCAGTGGAGGAGAACCGGAGAGGGGGACCTGCTCAAGGACTCTATTCAGATGGGCCGGGGAGCCCAGCCCGAAAAAGTGGCGCGGGAGATCCTATGGCTGGCGAGTGCTGAGGCCTCATTTGCCACAGGCGCGTTTCTCGTTGTGATTGGCGGAAAATAGAAATGAAAGTATGTATATGGGACAGAACCGGTGAGGCGGGGTCACTCGCTGCACGACTTCTGTTTCGCTTTTTTAATGCCTGAACAGGCACTTGCTGCGCTTTGATTTATACAGAAGTGTAAAGCCCTAACGCCTCTCCAACAAACACCGAAACGGAAGCGCAAAAAAGAAGAAAGCCCGCCAAGCTGTCAGCTTAACGGGCTTCTTTGAACTCTCTCTGAGTTCAAATGGTGCGAGGGCGGGAACATATTTATTGATTTAATAATATGAAATTATTTAATAATTATTTTTAATTTTTAAAAGTTGCCCCTAAAGTTGCCCCCTTTTATGTTCGGTGCCCTACTGGCGGGGGTATTGTGATGCCAAGGGGAGCACAACAAAAAAGTCGCCAGGTAAGAAGCAGCCTTTAACCTGACACAGCGGCGGATGTGCACTACCCACTCCGCTACGGCCCTGCGGACGAACCCCAGGGGCTTAAGCCACGCCGAGGGGGACTAGGCGATTACCAAGCAGGTTTAAAGCCTAGAACTTCGCACGCTTCACGCGTAGGACTCATTGAGGCGTGTTTTTTCAAACAATTCACGATTTCGTTTACTTTTTGTACTGGCAATGTCGATTTTACTTGAATCTTCCCAGTATCAATTGCAGCCTGAACGCTTGCAGTGTCCTGCGCGACAATACTTCTGGCTAGGTCGACCCAAGTATCCTTCTGAAACCCATGTTCGCCTTGCTTTATTAAAAACTTCTTGGGCGCGGGCTGACACCCCTTATTTTGACTGTCGCTACCATGCGATGTGACAATCACTAAGACGATCTTCTCTTTGGAAGGATCAGAGACAATGATAAATATCTTATTGGCATGTCCACCGTCAGCAAAAACGTGATCTGGGTTGTAAAGGACATCACCAATATTCATAGCGTTACCCGAACAAAGCTTCCATCATGCGGGCATCGTCTCTAACCTCATGGATGTAGGCTTTACCCGCATCATCCATACCTTCCAGAGCTAAGTCGTAATCAATGGGAGCCTTTGCTCCTATTTTTTTCAGGGTGATGTCCCAAGGATCGTTCCTTGTATGCGCGGCCTTGACAACAAGCACAGCAGAAAGGTCTTTGAACATTTCTGAAATATTTTTTAGCTCCTGAACTTCGCGACCCGTAAAATAATAATCTGAGAATTTGGCTTTAGGTAGCGCGCAAAGCTTTATTCCCGCAGCTTCATCGCGCGGGTCAGGCGTGACGTGGATACTTTTTACAACCTCTTTGAGGTTCATCCCAGCGTCTTCATTGTGGCGAAGTTCCCGCCATACGTCCGCAGGCACAGGCCCAAAATCCCATGCTTCGTAAGTTTCGCCAGTTAGAGATTCACCTGTAGCGCGATACAAACGAAAATCAAGATAAAACAAGAGTTTCATCAGCTTTGTTAAGCCGACAGTCTTGTCCTGCTGGACGAAATAAAGAACGGCGTTTTTGAGCTTTTCACGCCTGCGCTCTGCTGTGGTCATCAAGATGACAGATAAGACATCCGTGCAAAATATGCAAATTCTCCGTCAATCAGTTTGCACAAATTGTCCTTTTTGGAGTGCGCGCCGAACAGGCTTACAGCCACAAAAAACCCGGCCCATAATATTGAGCCGGGAATTTCATTTCAGGCCGTCAGGCGGTCATTGTGGGCTATTCTCTATGGGCCATGAGATTCAACCCGCCGAAGCAGTTTTTTGCCGCTGCTGTTGGCGGTACTGATCTGCCATCCATGTATCCATGTAGTCACTGACATTTTGCGAGGCGTGGGCCATTAGCGTGAACACGCCCTGTATGGTTTCCTTGTCGAGTTCAATGTTCGCATCAACCAGCCTCATCATGCCCTCAGCGGTTTTCGCCACGGCATCAGAGAGCAAGCAAGCCCCCATGCCGTCCATTTTGCTGGTAAGTTCCACTTCTCCATCGGGGTTCTGTGTGGCCCTATTCATGGTCAGCCCCCTTGCGTCCATTTTGACGTACTGGTGTCTGGCCGATTGCATCAATGGTCAGGTGCGACAGGTGCGCGAGGATTCGTTTCAGCCCCAAGCGCCCGCAGTCGGAGAACGTCAGGGGGGTATCCAAACGGTCTTCCATGTTCACGACTTCGGCAAGGAATGTTGAAAGCTCGTGGGCTTCCCAGAGCAGGGTTTGCAAATCGGGGTCGGATTCTTTGGCGAAGGCGTGCTTGCTGATAGTTTCGGAAGGAGATAAGGATTCCATAGCTGTGAACCTCCTGGGGTTCATGGTTAGGCTCGGTGGGGAACTGGTACTTCCCTGCCGGGCTGTTTTGTTTATTTGCCGCGCATGTAGTCGTCTAGGGCGGCTTTAGTGGTTCGCCATTCTCTGCCGACTTTTCGGGCCTGCACTTCCCCATTTTGAAAAAGCCTCAGCATAACATTGCGCCCAACGCGCAAGTATTCTTGTGCTTCTTCCAGTGTAAGGGGGCGGGTGCTCTTTTCCTCATCCGTCAATGGAGCGATCATTTTCCCTCCTTGTTTGTTGTGCTTTACTTTGGGCGATAAATTTGTTTATGTCAATTTAAAGTTGAAATAAGTTTTGTAAAGTTTACGTATAGCCCGTTATGAGACATGACCCAAAAACAAATCTTCAGGGATTATCAGCGTTTCACAAAATGGTCCAACGCACAAAAAATTATTGTGTTACGAACAGTGTGTACCGTGTCATGCGCTTTTCCGTGAAACAATCTGCCCTGCAAAGGTAGTGAGTAGATGGTTGTTTCTTCTAATGCGGGCTGATAGCAATGAACAAAGGGGAGGTTAATATGCAAAAGTTATTTTTCGCCTTGGCGTTTTTTTGCATGACCTGCACGGCTGTGAGGGCTGAAACGCTTTCCATGCAATGCCGCTATGATCTTGCAAGCTTCTTGGTATTTGAAGATGGAGCCTTCAAAGCGGAGACAGATAGCAAAGAAATGTCCTTTACGATCACGATTGATACGACCACAAATAAAGCCTACCTGACGGGAAATTCTGGTACTGCTGATTTGGCAATCATTAATCGTGAAGGGCAAATGTCTTTTCTTCAAGTTTCAGGAAATGGCCCCGCCATAATTACGACCCTGACGACTGTTTTCCTTAACCCAGCTCCTAATCAAAAGTTTCCTTCGCTGCATGCGCGGCAAAATCGATTTGGAGCGAATTACACAACAGCCCAATACACGGGGTATTGTTCTACTTTTTAAGAACCCCATATTTTGCGGGTGGGGTTCTTACTCATTCCATCCCCTAGTTTTCCCTAGTTTTCAATCTCAATTTTTTTCAACCAGTACGGCTGAGGTTTTATGAAGCTGGGGGAGGGGCAAATCTTGGGACTGTTTGGCTTTAAGACCGTGCGGTTTCTATTTGAATCTATTTTAGACAGAAATGGCCCGGAATAATCCTCTTCATGTGGGGATTACGCCGGGCCGTGGTGTTTGCGGGGGCTTGGGGTTTCGGGGTGGTCTTCCCTTTGCCGTGCCGATCGAACTGAAGGCGAAGCGAACAACGGATGAACAACAGATGAACCAAGAGCGAAGCGCGAACGAAGCTCGGATGAAGCTCGGAATAGCTAGCGTTTTACCGATGCCGCGCAGTACGCGCACGCGCGCGCGAGGCTTGCCGCAATAGGGTTGCCAACACTCGCTTTTCGGGCCGAAGATGCGACGCAATACGCGCGCACGCGCGAGGTTTAGGCTACGATTAGGAAGCGACACCCCAAACGACACCTAAAAAGAGCCGTTACACAGGGCGCTAGCCGCTCAAGCGGTCAGGCTTTCCAGTGTGGCTTGATACACGCCGGCAGGGATATTCACCGTCACTTCCTGCCCGGTCTTGGGGCAAATAACTGTTTGTCCTGTGTGCCGGGTGTCGAGGCAGTCCCAACAGGCTTGCCCGCTGTCAAAGTCCATTGCCGACGAACCGCCCTCATAGCGTTCACGCTGATACCGCAGCCCATGCCGCCGTATGTAGTCCCACACATCCGAGCGTTGCCAGTGCAGGAGAGGAGTAACCCGCACCCCGCCACCAGCCGGAGCGATGGTTTCACCCTGCCACGGCTCCCCTTGGTTCATATCGCTCGTAAACGCGCATTTCAAAATGTCACTTGACCTTTGACCCGTAACGAACATATTCCACGCGCCTTTTAGTCCTTGAGGGGCCAATGGTGCCGACAAGATTTCATGCCGTGCGCAAGTGAATGGGCCAGAATCGCCCCGCTTGTCTTTTGAGTGCAAGAGTGCGCTCGTTGAAAGAAGCTGCCCATTGAAGGCGTAAGCGCCGAGTAAGAGGAAGTCGTCACCGTTCTGGCAAAGCTGAAAACAGGTGGGCGGCATGAAAAAGGCGCACAAGTTTTGCTCTGTAAGTTCCTGCAAAGCCCATTTCCAACGCCAAGATGAACTCCCGTAGATATGCCCCAGAAAGATCACGGCAGGGGAAGAGTGAACTTGCCGCAACAGGTGAAGGGCAACTATGCTGTCTTTGCCCCCGCTCCAAAACATTGCCGGGCTGTCATGCTCTGCCAGGGCTTTTTCAATCGTCGCCAGTGCATCACGTTCAAGCTGATTCATGCGGCTTCACCTCCCTCAGTACCTTCACCATGCGCCCGAACCAGCGCGGCCAGCCGGGTTTGCTGTTCCTTCAAAAACTTCTCCAGCAGGCTATGAACCATGTATTCCCCACCTTCACGGCTCCCGCACCAGTGAATATGCAGGCCGTAGCGAATCGACCACGCGGCCAGGGTTTGCAGCAGGCTTTGCGGTGTCATGGCGCTGCGGTAGTTGTGGCGGCGCACATCGTCCATTGAGGATTCGATCACCAGCCCGAAGTATTCCAGCCCTCGGCCCCTCTCGCATTCGTGCTTAAACCGTTCCCGTCCTGCCGTGAGCGTTCCGCACAAGTCTGAAAGGCTCTTACGTTCAAGGGCAATGCGATCAGTCAGGCCGTGCAAGGAATAGTCACCAGTTTGCAGCGTGCCGACCTCCACGCTAACCCCCGCATACTTGGGGGCATTGAAGGCATAGGGGGCTTGTTCTCGGCTGTCTTGAACTATGCGCATGCCGTCACCTCCAAGAAAACCCGATTTTGATATGAATGAGCGTTCATTTTTTGCCCTCCCTTACACGACTTCGGGCCGGGTGCTTTTTGACGATTCTGTGGCCTGAAATGGCTTACTGTGCCGAGTGGAAATTGAGCCAAGCACATTCTTGCCCGCTGCGGTTTGCCTGAAATTGGCAGCCCGGCGTTTTTCTCTCGTTCCTGCCGTGACATTCGGGCTTTTGCCCATGCGAAACAGGAAGGCAGGGCAAGGGCCAGCGGCGGCGGTGTCGCCTTGGCAGTCGTCAACCTGCCCTTGGTTCCCGGCTTGGCATTCTTCAACGCAGTATGCGCGGATAGTTTTCAAGGGGCGGTGCTTCCCTGCGGGCAGAGCCACGCCCAGGCGGTAGGCGTAAAAGGGGCAGGCGGTGTGCTGGCATTCAGTCACGTTTGCGGAAACGCCGCCCTGACATTGCAGGCAGAACTTGCGAATAGCTTCAAGTGCGGTAAGTTTTTTCATGGCTGTATCCTTATGCGGCAAGCGCGTAGGTGGTTGAGTTGCGAGAAGCGAAGGCCAGAACATCGGGTACCCACTCCATGACGCTGGGAATGTCGGGATTAATGGGCCATGTCAGCGCGGCCCGGTGCATGTCGCCCAAGTCTTTTGCGCCCACGGCAGGGGTCAGGATTGCTTGCGGATAGGCTGCACTCCATCTCTGCCAGGCGACTTGCCCGCCTTCGTCATTGTCGGGGCAAGCCAGCAGCAAGGGCGCGGCCTGAATAAAAGCGTGGGTGTCGGAGTCCAGCCCCTTCATGTTGCCCATAAGGGCCACTGCGGCCAGTTTCCCGAATGATTCTTGCCAGACTAGGGCGGCATCAAGAGCGGATTCAACCAGAAGCAGCGGAAGCCCGGCACGACCAGCGACAAACGGCACGTTGCTGCTTCCCTGCACTTGCCAATATTTGGGGCGGCTTTCGGGGCGATCATCAGCACAGCGCACGGTTAGGGCTACGGTTCCGGCCTTCCGGCGTGTGGCAATGACAAGGCCCCGGGGCAAGATCAGTTTGTCGCGCTTGCCGCCGTCTGCCAGATCAACAACGGGCAAGCCCCAAGACTCACGCAAGATATAGCGATCAGCAGGGTTCCAGCCTATGCCGCAATCAAGCGCGGTGTACGGGGTCAGGAAGCGCCCGCAGATGGCAAGCAATGCTTCGGGGATAGTTTCAAGCCCACGCTGGCACTCAGCGAGAAACGCGGAGGCGCTGCCCATCCATTCCTTGCAGGGCATAACGGCTGGCTCAGGCTTGGGCGGTGCATAGGCCATCTGTGCCTGGAGCGCCGGACGGGGCCGGACATGTGTGCGCCGTGCAGATAGCAAGCTTGTGGTGTGTTTCTGCTCAAGGCCCAAAGCTGCGCAGGCTTCGGGGTAGCTCATGCCCATAAACTCGCGCATGAACTGGATGCCGTCACCCTGAGAGCCGCACCCACGGCAAAGGTAAGCTCCACCGCGCGGCCTGTCGGGCCAAACAATAAAGCGATCTTCGCCGCCACATTGAGGGCAAGCCCCGGCGAATTCATGCGGCCCCTTGGGCTTCATGGCAGAAGCAAGAAAAGTCAGAATGCTATTCATGGGACAGCCCCCCATCACCTAAGCCGGACAGATGGACAGGGTCTAAAGACCCCTGTCCGTGTCCGTCCGTCTGTTTGGTGCTTTGGGCAGCAAGACATGTCCGGCCAATGTCCGGCAATTGTCCGTGTCCGGCTAATTCCTTTGTGCTGTAATAATCATTAGTTACAAAAATTAGCCCACGACTGACCAATTCTTTCCTGCCACGGTCAAAGGCTCGGCACTTCGTGTCCGGCTTGTCCGCCGTATGTCCGGCATAAAAAATCGGTCGCCAATCTTCCAAGTGGACAGAATCAGCCCCCGCCGCTTCAAGGGCAGCACAAAGGCTATCCAGGGTGTAACGCTGATTGTCCGCCAAGGGCTTTTCGTCCTGCACGGCTTCCCCATCGGGCAACGCCACGCAGCTTGTGATCCTGTCGCCGTCTTCATCTGGCCCAAGGTCAACCACGGCCAAGCGGAATGGGTGCTTTTCGCCTTCACCGCCGCCATCTTTTACTTTGACTGCTTTCCATTCGCGGCTTTGGCCGTTTCTGGTGGCCTCAATACAACAATCCCAACTTGGTAACTGTGTGGACGAACCTCGCGCCCCACGGGTTAGGTCTTTGCCCGCATGGTGAACTAGCAGAACAAAACAATCCTTGCGGGCGGCAAGCTGTTTGCAACCTTCGATAAGCAAGGTCATGTCGTCAGTGCGGTTTTCATCAAGTCCCACGCTGGCGCAAGCCTGTGTATCCACAATGCAAAGACAACCATCGGGAAGGCTGGCCGCGATAGCTTCAAGGTCTTCCGGCTTGTAAAACGTGGTGGGGGCGGTTCCTATACTTAGGTTCGGGGGCAATTCTTCGCCGTGATAGGCGATATACGCGGCAAGGCGGTTGCGCGTGCCTTCTTGGCCCTCAAGGCTAAAAATGGTCACTGGCGCGGCCTTGGTCTTATGGCCGTACCAAACAGCCCCACGGGCCACATGTACGGCAAGATCAAAGCTCAGGAATGATTTACCCGCCGTGCTTGCCCCGTATATCTGGCCAATACCCCGCGCAGGGATTAACCCTTTGACACGCCAGCGCAGCGGGGGGCATTCCAGAACAGTGCCCACGCTTACCAGAGGATAAGGGGTAACGGCAGATTCCGGCGGGGTCTGCGGTTCTTCCTTTACCGGGGTTGCAGCTAGAAAGTCCGCTTGAGCCTTGGCAATTGCGGCAGTGTGATCGGGGGGGCAATTGTCAGAAGTTTGTGCCATTCGTCACCCCCTTAATTCGTTGACGGAAGGTGAGCAGAAATGGTAAATTGTTTCTATCAAGTATTTCTTCTTGCCCCCGCTGCCGCCAAGCTTGGGGGCTTTTTTTATCTTCATTCCTCATAATCCGTGGCCCCTTGCCCCTGATTGATACGATCTATGAGGTCGGCAATGTCTTGTGCCCGATAAACCATTGTCCGGGAGCCTAAAGGTATTGGCCTTGGAAATCGGCCTTCTTTTATGCCAGCATACCAAGCTGTTTTCCCAACGGGGATAAATTGCAGAACTTGTTTTAGACGGAGAAAACCAGTTGTAGGAGCGATTGGGGTGTCAGCCTTGTTCATCTCTTTCCTCCCAAAAAAATAAGCCCGACATCAGCTCCCCAAAACTAATTGGGAAACATGATGCCGGGCTGTAAGAACAACGGGTGTATACAGGTGCCGGTTATGGCTTGCGGGTGGCTAATTCTTCTTTAGATTCGTGTATAAGATATGTCCTTGCCGGGGCACCTTGGGACATATGGATTGAAAGCCTAATTTCTCCAGTGTATGCCCGCGTTGAATTTTCCGACAAAATCTTGGCTATTCCTTCCAAAACCTCCCGCAACCGTGGATGCGGTGGGCGGTGGCTATTCGCCGTTTGCGGCATAGTGGAAAGCCCCCCTGCATTTATCGCTACAAAAAGTTGCACTTAATCTCTTTGCGATGAAATATTTTCCACAGTTTTTGCAGCACTTAATTTTTGCTAACGGTACCTTATAGTCAAGCACAAGAGGGTATAGCCATCTAATACAAAGGGCTTTTTCTAAGCCCCAATCCTCAGCATGATAGTTTGGAAGACGCGGGCAAACGACAGGTCGCATAGCATTGTTTGTAGGGGAAAACTCAACGATGACATCTTCTATGTCTAAGTATTTGTTTAGAAAAGAAATATCAACATGTCCAACAATGCACTTATCAATAAATTTTCTAAGAGTATCCACAAAATGAACTATGCGCTGCAGAAAATTGAAATGGGCAGTAAAAATGTCCATTTCGTCATCAAGAAAGTACAGATCATCTCCTTTGTCAGGATTCAGTGCTTTTTTTAAAAGATATGGGATATCTGTAATGACTTTTACAAGAGCTTCAGCTTCTTCCCTTGTGTAAATAATTATTCTTTTTTCACCAGTCACGCTGACACAGCAGTAGCACAAATTTGCATCTTTAAGCACATTGCGGACATGTAGCGCAAATTCTAGTGAATCTTCATGTTCGTAAGGCATGGGGGGCATTAAGTTCAGCAGGGTAATAACTTGTTCAAGCATCTCTTGGGGCTTCATCAGTGAACCTCCTGTCTGAATACATTCTGGACTCTTCAAGCGCCAATGTCAACGCTTATTTTAAATTAGCGTAAGCGAATAAACTGAGGAACAAGGCGCTTGCTGGGAGGGTATTTAACTTTGGGAAGGACTGTCAGTCATTTATGATATAAATAATAATATTAGTATGTTATGAGATTGAAAGTTCATCGAGGTAATCCGCCCATCTTTGCATCATCTGGCGGCGCTCTGGCAAGTACTCGGCATGATTGTATGCGGCCCGAATGGCGTTTTTCTCACCGTGGGCAAGCTGGGCTTCAATTACATCCGCCCTGTATCCTTGCTCGTTGAGTAGGGTAGAGGCCATGCTTCTGAAGCCGTGGATTGTCATAACGCCCTTGGCGTAGCCCATACGGCGTAGCGCGTTCAGAAGCCCCATGTCAGAAATAGGGCGGCTGGCGCTGAACAGGCTTGGGAAAAGGTATCGTCCATTGCCTGTCAGGCTGTGCAGGTCATTTAGTAACGTGATAACTTGGCGGGCCAGAGGGACGGTGTGGGGGCGCTTCATTTTCATCCGCTCTGCCGGGATAATCCATGTTGCGGCTTCAAAATCAAATTCGCGCCATTCAGCCCCGCGCAGCTCCACAGAGCGCACAAAGACGAAAGGAAGCACCTTCAATGCAAAGCAGATGGAAGGCTCCCCGGCGTATTCGTCTATGGCTCTAAGGAGGTGTCCTACCTCTGCCGGGTCTGTAATGGTTGCGTAATGGTTGGTCTGCACGGGGGTGAGTGCTTCTGTCAGGCCTGCGGCAACGTCATAGCGGGTAAGTCCCACAATGCGGGCGTATCGGGAAACCTGCCCACAGAGTTGCGCAAGGCGGTGGGCCGTTTCTATGGCTCCACGCGACTCAGCTTTTTGAATGGCTGTTAGAAAGTCCGCAGGTTCAAGGGAGGGGAAAAGCTTGTCGCCCAGAATTGGGAATAGCTGGTTCTCAAGTCGGGAGAGAATCTTTTTTTGATGACCGGGCGTCCAAGCGTGTTTCTTCTTGGAGAACCATTCGCGGGCCACGGCTTCAAATGATGTGTTTTGCTCTTGCTCTATGGCAGCGGCGGCAGCCTTTGCTTCTTTACGCTGATTGCTGGGGTCAACACCTTGTTCAATCAGCCGCTTGGCTTGCTCGCGTCGCTCTCTGGCATCTTTTAGGCTAACGGTGGGGTAGGTGCCCAGGGAGATTCTTTTTTCTTTGCCCTGGAAACGATATTTAAGCCGCCACCATTTCCCGCCGCTGGGGGCAACTTCAAGGTAGAGGCCTCCGCCGTCAAAAAGCTTTACGGTTTTGTCGGTGGGCTTAGCTGTGCGGATAGCGGTATCAGTGAGGGGCATGGGGGCAACTCCGGCTGAGGGGGCAACAGAGATTACTAACCTGCCCCCTAAGTTGCCCCCAATATAACCGGCTGTCAACGAACCCTAGCGGGCTGAAACGGAAGCTCAGAAAACAAAAAATCCGCTTGGCTATTGGCCTTGCGGACTTTTGCGAACTTCTTTGGAAGTCTTTATGGTGCCGAGGGCGGGACTCGAACCCGCACGAGAATCCTCACTACCCCCTCAAGATAGCGTGTCTACCAGTTCCACCACCTCGGCGCGAGAAGATGTACTACTGCAAACTGAAATGCTTGGCAAGCTTTTTTTTCAAAAAGTTATCAAGACTTGCGCTTGAAGGTTGATACAGGTAGATTTTTTCGTTCATGAGAGGTGAGTATGGACGAGATAGTTCAAAAGTTTTTGCGCGGCACAGGGCCTGTGCTGTGCGTAGATATAGGCAGCGGCACGCAGGATGCCCTTTTGGCCCGACCCGGCCTTGAGTGCGAGAACTGGCCGCGCTTTGTTTTGCCAGCCCCCGCGCGGCTTGTTGCGCAGCGCATTCGCGAGCTGACCCTGCTCAAACGCAATATCTGGCTTTACGGCGCCAACATGGGTGGCGGCTTTACTCAGGCAATCAAGGAACATTTGGCGGCGGGTCTTTCTGTCAGTGCAACAGCAGCGGCCACACGCGGTATTCATGACAATGAAGAAGCCGTGCGCAAAATCGGCGTTGAGGTGCGTTCCAGCTGCCCCGATGGCAGCGTGCCGGTCTTTCTCACCGATTATTCGCCGGAATTCTGGGGCGGACTGCTGCGTCATGCCGGGCTGCCCCTGCCGCATCTGGTGCTGACCGCTGCGCAGGATCACGGCTTTCATACCCACGGCAACCGTCAGGCGCGCATGCGCGCATGGACGGAACTGCTGGGCGCATCTTCTGATCCCCGGCGCTGGATATATGAAACGCCGCCGCCTTCGCTGACGCGCCTTGTGCCCCTGCACGATAAAACAGGCGGCCCGGTTGCGGACACCGGAGCCAGTGCGCTGCTCGGCGCATTGTGCGACAAGGAAGTGATGGACCGCAGCTATCGGCAGGGCATCACGGTCATTAATGTGGGCAACGGTCATACCGTGGCTGCGCTGGTATATAAGGGACAGGTGCGCGGAATTTACGAGCATCATACCGGCATGCGCACTCTGGAGCAGCTGCTGGGCGATCTTGAACAGTTCCGCAAGCACTGGCTGCCCACAGAAGAGGTGCAGGCCTCCGGCGGGCACGGCACGGCTTTTGGCCCGTATTGTGAAGAAGCTGGCGGCTATGAACCAACCTACATCACCGGGCCAAAGCGCGCGCTGCTGCAAGGGCAGGGGCGTTTTCTGGCCCCGCACGGCGATATGATGATCGCCGGATGTTTCGGCCTTATCTGGGGATGGGCGCACACCCGGGCCGGGGAGTAGTTTTTTTCCCGCCATGGCGGGTGGATACGCATTACAAGCTGGCGCGCCTCGGGGCGTTGCGGCATGAAGCTGAGGAGGCGGCATGGAATTCTTTGATGAGGCGGAGTGTTGGAGCAGGGATCAGATTGAGCAGACCCAGCTTTCGCGGCTGAGAAGCACAGTGGCCCAGACGCGCAAGTGCGATTTTTACCGTCAGCGCCTGGACGAAGCGGGCGTTGGGCCGGATTCCATCCGCAGTCTCGATGATCTGCGGCGCATCCCCTTTACCACAAAGCAGGATCTGCGCTCTCAGTACCCCACGGGACTTTTGTGCGTGCCGCAGTCCGAGATCGTGCGCATGCACTGCTCCAGCGGCACCACCGGCTCGCCCGTGGCCATCTGCCACACGCAGAACGACATCAATTCCTGGGCCGACCTCATGGCGCGCAGCATCCACATGGTTGGCGTGCGCCGGGACGACGTTTTTCAGAACATGTCCGGCTACGGGCTGTTCACGGGCGGCCTTGGCATCCATTTTGGCGCGGAGCGTCTGGGCTGCATGACCATCCCTGCCGGGGCTGGCAACTCGCGTCGCCAGATCAAGCTTGCCAAGGATTTTCGCACCACTGTGGCCCACATACTGCCTTCATACGCCCTTATTCTGGGTGAGCATCTGCGTAATATGGGTGAAGACCCGCGTCAGTTCCCCTTGCGCATCGCCCTTGTGGGTGCGGAGCCGTATACGGAAGAATTCCGCCGCCGCATTGAAGACCTTTTTGACATGAAGGCCTACAACTCTTACGGGCTCTCAGAAATGAACGGCCCCGGCGTGGGCTTTGAATGTCTGCATCAGGCGGGCATGCACCTGTGGGAAGACGCCTATATTCCTGAAATCGTCGATCCCGAAACTGGTGAACCCATGCCCGAGGGCGAAGTGGGCGAACTTGTCATGACCTGCCTGTGCCGCCAGGGCATGCCCATTCTGCGTTACCGCACCCGCGACCTTACCCGCTTTTTGCCTGGCGAATGCGCCTGTGGCCGCAAACACCGCCGCATAGACCGCATTCTTGGCCGCGCGGACGACATGTTCATCATCAAGGGCGTCAATATTTACCCCATGCAGATTGAGCAGGTCATCATGACCTTTGCCGAAGTGGGCCAGAGCTACCTGATCCTGCTTGAGAACGACGGTCTTGGCGACGTCATGCGCGTTCAGATCGAAATCCGCGACGAACATTTTGTCGAAGACATGCGCGTTCTGCAAAACCTGCAAAAGGCCATTGCCGCGCGTCTGCGCGATGAAATCCTCGTCACGCCCAGAGTGGAGCTTGTGGAAAGCAACAGCCTGCCGCGTACCGAGGGCAAGGCTGTGCGCTTGCAGGATATGCGCAACAAAGACTAACAGCGACCGGAGGGCCGCATGGATTTTCTGCCTTTTCCCCTGGCTTCATTGCTTGCCGGGGCATTCATAACGCTGCTGTGCTTTGTGCTGCTGCTCAACATTTTTGGGCTGCCCGCCAACTGGGTGCTGCTGGGGCTTGTGGCGTTGTGGAAGGTGGTGCATCCCGGCGCGGCCTCCATGGACGTCTGGTTCTGGATCATGATGGTGGGCATAGCCCTTGTGGGTGAAGCCCTGGAAATGGGCATGCAGATACTCAAGGCCAAACGCTATGGCTCCAGTTCTTCCGGCACGTTTGCGGGGATGATTGGGGCCATAGCGGGGGCCATTCTGCTTGCGCCGCTCTTTTTTGGGCTTGGGGCGCTTATCGGCGCGCTGGCTGGGGCGTGGACAGGCTGTTTTGTTGTGGAGCACCTCAAAGGGCGCCCCCTGCGCGAAGCTCTGGACGCGGCCTTTGGCGCTATGATGGGCCGATTCCTTGGCACCGTGTGCAAGTGCGGCGCAGGCGGGGCCATGCTGGCTCTGGCTGCCGGGCGTATCTGGCCCAAGCTACCGCCGGAGCTTTCCCCGGCTTTTTCTCCCGAAGCTCCCACGCAGGTCTTGTTGACGCTGCTGCGGGGCCTGTGTTGAGGTTATGATGCTGCTGCAAGGTCTTGAAGTTGTATTGGTCAAAACGCGCTTTCCTGAAAACATAGGCATGGCTGCCCGCGCCTGCGTCAACATGGGCTGCCCCACCTTGCGCCTTGTCGATCCGGAACGGTGGGACAGGGAAAAGGCGCGCCCTCTGGCAACGCCCAAGGGACAGGATATTCTGGATGCCGTGGAAGTTCATGAAGACGTAGCGCAGGCCGTGGCCCAAAGCGCACTGGTATTTGGCACCACCGCGCGTGTGGGCGGCTGGCGTCAGGCTCTGCTCTCGCCGGAGCAGGCCGCGCACGAGGCCGCTGCCGTTCTTGCAAAGGGCGAGAAGGTTTCCTTTGTTTTTGGC
Source organism: Desulfovibrio sp. (assembly GCF_019422935.1). Lineage (NCBI taxonomy): Bacteria > Pseudomonadati > Thermodesulfobacteriota > Desulfovibrionia > Desulfovibrionales > Desulfovibrionaceae > Desulfovibrio > Desulfovibrio sp. The sequence continues at coordinate 420,299 of NZ_JAHZCJ010000001.1, forward strand.
CCGGAAGACCGGGGCCTCAACAATGACGAAATCATGCACTGCCACCGGTTGGTTACTATCCCTACGGATCCGGCTGCCAGCTCCCTCAATCTTGCTCAGGCTGTGTTGCTGCTGAGTTACACATGCGCCAACGCCGTGCGTGCCCTGCAACACGGCGAAAGGCAGATAGAAATACCGCGCGGCGGCAAGGCTGCAACTGCGGCAGAGCAGGAGCGTTTGGTGGAATCGCTTAAGGATGTGTTGCTGCGTCTTGATTATCTGCACGGTGACAACCGTGATTATTTTTTGATGCCTTGGCGTAGGCTTATTAGTCGGGCAGGACTGTTGCGGCACGAGTATGATGCCCTGATGGGCCTGTGCCGTCAGGTACGCCACAAGTTGCCAGACTGATTTTTTTTATGCAGGCTTTTTTTATTGAGTGTACTGCTGACCTGCAACTTTTTTTATTTTTTTTCGGCAAACGACAGTGCCCGCCACTTGCGCTAAAAAATGACCAATTGAAAAAAATTTCACAATCATCAGGGCTAGATTTTTAGGATAACATGCCAAATTTGTACATGAATTTATTTCTACGCAACAAACAAACAAGTTGTACCCATTGACCATGCTTGAGTATCTGATATTATAACCGTATGTATTGTGTTATCTGTTTTATGAATAAGAAATCGTTTTTTCGTAATTAGCTTGAGCTGCACCCTATTAATTTTTTTAACCATGCCGTTAAGGAGAATGAAGATCACTTAGTCTTTAATGAAGCTGGCCGTAAACCCCGTGCAGAGCTTTTGCACTCTGTGGGTGAGCGTTGGCGGCTGGTCATGCACCAGCCACATGGCGTTATGATACGGTAAATTTTGTGGTGGACGTTTCTGGCAAGGAGAATGGCATGCGTTGGACTATTGCGCACACATATGTCGGATCGCTATTCGGCGCGCTGATTACATGCTGTGGCGTTGTGCTTTTTGTCTCAATCTACTTCATGAAAGTTCCGATCGAAGACGAACTGAACAAGGGCATCGTAAGGATGCAGCAGGTCATCAGTTCCGCCAATGAAACTACAGCTCAAAAGTTTTTGCAAAGTGCTGATCTCATTGCTGAAGATGATGATTTTGCCAAGGCTGTCGCTGAAAAAAATACTGACGTGGCGGTCAAGCTTGGCTCAGTGCTGATGAAAAAGGCCGGGTCGGATTTTATGACCATCACCGATGAAAAGGGGATAGTCATAGGCCGCGGGCATTCCAAAAAGCACGGCGATAGCGTTACCAATCAGGAGACTGTGGTTATTGCCCTTACAGGCAAGCCCGCCGTGGCCGTGGTGGCTGGCACAGAGGTGCCGTTCACCATCCGCGCAAGCTTTCCTGTCATGCACGATGGCAAGATTGTGGGCAGCGTGTCCATTGGTACCTCGCTTGTTACGCCCGCATACCTTGATTGGCTCAAAAAGCTTTCTGGCGTCAACGTCACCATTTTCAAGGGTGACACACGCGTCATGACAACCATCACCTTGCAGGATGGCAAACGCGCCATCGGCACCAAGCTGCAATCGCCTGAAATTCTCAAGGCCGTGCTTGAGCGTGGGGAAACGGTTTACTCCCATAACAATATTCTTGGTATTGACTATAATTCTGCCTACTGGCCGGTCAAAGACGCCAATGACAAAATCGTGGGCATGTGGTTTGTGGGCATGCCCATTGATGAATTGCAGCGTCTGGAACGCGTGGCCATAAGCAATTCCATCTGGATTGGCGTGGGCCTGCTGGTCTTCCAGCTGATTCTTTCCCTGATTTTAGGCATCAAGATCAGTGCCCCCATTCGTAAAATAACCGCGTATGCGCAGGCTGTGGCTGATGGCAACAACGAAGCGCAGCTTGACGTATACAGCCGTGACGACATGGGCCAACTGGCTGATTCCTTGCGCACGATGGAAGATAATCTGCGCAAACTGGTGCGTGATGCCAGCGAAAAGGCCGAAGAAGCCCACAAGATGGGTGAAGAGGCCAAGGTCGCCATGGAAGAGGCCCGCGTTGCCCAGGCGCAAGCGGAGCAGGCCAAACGCGAGGGTATGATCAGCGCTGCCGGGCAGATAGAAGAGGTTGTGGGGCAGCTGAACGCCTCCATCAATGATATTTCAGAGCAGGTGGAAAACACCAGCGGTGCTCTTGACCATGCCGCAAGCCGATTGGCGGAAACCGCAACCGCCATGGAAGAAATGAATTCCACGGTGCTTGAAGTCGCCAAGAATGCAGGCGGGGCGTCTGACATCTCCAACGCCGCCAAGCGCAAGGCCGAGGTCGGTTCCGAGATTGTGTCCAGAGCCGTGGTGGGTATTCAGGAAGTGCAGCGGCAATCGCAGGCCCTCAGGGACGGCATGACCCAGCTGGACGACCACGCCAAGGCTATCAGCCAGATCATGGGCGTCATTTCCGATATCGCGGATCAGACCAACCTGCTGGCCCTGAACGCGGCCATTGAAGCCGCCCGTGCGGGCGAGGCCGGGCGCGGTTTTGCCGTGGTGGCTGATGAAGTGCGCAAACTGGCGGAAAAGACCATGTCCTCCACCACCGATGTGGGCAATGCCATTGCGGCCATTCAGCAGAGCGCCGGGCAAAGCATTCAGCAGGTGGAAAAGGCCGTTGGCAACATTTCTGAAGCCACGGAGTATTCCAACAAGTCTGGCGAAGCCCTGAAAGAAATCGTGGGCATGGTGGATCAGACAGCCGATGAAGTGCGGGCCATTGCCGCCGCAAGTGAGCAGCAGTCTGCCACCAGTGAAGAAATCAACAGGTCTGTTGCTGATGTTAACCACATTGCGGCCAGCACTTCGCAATCCATGCAGGTCGCCATGAAGGAACTGGAATCACTGCGCGCCCTGGCACGCAGCCTCATGGATCTTATCGAACATATGAAGAAGGGCTAAGCCTCCAACGGCTTACCGCCATAACGCATAAAGGCTCTGCTCCCTGAGGAACAGAGCCTTTATGCGTTATGGTATGCGTCCTCCGCACGGTTCGGGAGTCAGGACAAAAAGGGATTGCAGCGCATGTCGCCTCCTCCCGGTTCCCATGTGATATTCCCGTTAACTTGCTCCCGCCTTGGTCTATTTACGCAGAATTGTTTTCAATGTTTCAGCTTCTGCCCCGTTGCAGTTTTTAAGAAACTGCTCAAGGCGGGCTTGAACGGCTGGGTGCCTTGGGGCGAGGTCGTACAGTGAGGCCGCCGCCGCTGCGCTGCCGGAAAATGTGTCGTCATTGCGCAGCCCTTCTGAATTCAGCTTGGCGTAGTGCAGGGCCGCGCGGATAATGGCATCAAGAAATTCATTGCTGCCAGAGGCCATAAAGGCCGCCCAATACATCTGCAATACGGATTTTTCCGAATAGATATCCCAGTTAATCAACTGGGCGGGGCTGTGCTGAATTTGCTGAAGCAGCAGTTTTTCATCCGGTTGCAGCAGGCTGGCAAGCAGCTCTTTTTCATCAGGCAATTGCGCAAGATGGGCCATCCAGGCCAGAGTGCGCCGTCCATCGCGGCTCAGGCCTGGCTGCGGCGGCAACAGGCGTTGCCGGGCAGACGGATCATCACGCAGCACCTGCGCCAGAAAGGTTGCCAGCATGATCTGCTTGAGGCTGTCTTTCAGCACTCCTTGCGCATCAAACGTGCGCAAAATGCCTGGCAGCGTCTCGGCGCGGCGGTTCTGGTAATAATATTCCAGGTCATTGGCATAAAAGGACAACCCTTTGGAAATGGCAAGCGCATTGCATGGGCGCGGCAATACAGCGGGCAGCAGACAGGCAAGGGTTGCCACTATGGCCAGAAAAATCGCGAAGCGGGCAGGGGGGGGAGCAATTTTCATAGGTGGATGTGGGTTAATCAAAGTCGGCAAGCAGGGCCTCCAGCCCCAGCGCATTGGGTGAACTTTCGCGCAGGCGGTTTAGCAGGCGCACGCGGGCTTCCAGCAGGTGGGGGGAGGACACACCGTTGCGGATGGAACTGTGCGCCTCCAGAAAGGCCGCCAGATTGTCGCAGACCTTAACAAGCTGCCCGTCCTTGGGGTCCAGGTCGTCCCGGTTGCATGCGGCAAGAGCCTGAAAGCCTTCAACAGCCCGAACTGTGCCGTTTTCCCGCACACATTCCTGAAATTCTGAACCGACAGCCGCGCCAAGGTAGTATTCAATGCGCTCCACCAGCGAGGTGAAGCCCTCAGCGCGCAAGGGGCCATACACGCGACGTTCCAGCTCCTTGTCCTCATATTCCTTGATGATTTTTGGCAGGTCGGAAATGGACTGCTTGACCGGCGAGATGATGTCGCGGGTGAGCACTTCCGGCAGATCGTGGAACAATCCGCAGAAAAAGTTGTTGTTGGCGCGCGCTGGGCATGCATCGACGGCAAGGCTGAAACAGTATGCGTAGCTGGCAACAATAAACATATGGCCGAGAACAGACGTGGCCGGAATGCGCGGGGCCTGCGTCCACCGCACCTGAAAGCGCAACTGCCCGCACAGGTTGGCAAGGCGTGAGAGGGCCGTGCCCTGGCTGCGCATGGCGGCAAGGCCGCGCAAATCCGTGAACGTATCAAGCCGGTCGGGAAACGACTGGCCTATGTCGCCCATTTCATCATCAAAAGGCGCGTTAAGCGGCTCTATGAGCCTGAACTCCCACTGCGAGGCAAAGAGGTGCGCGGCTGTAAGAATGCGGCGCGCAAGGGTGTCGTCATCTGGGCTGGTGTGCCACTCACGCATGCGTTCCCAAAAGGGGCCGAGGGGGGCAAGCGAAGGCTCAAGCCTGTCGAGCACGTGCTCGGTCAGCTGGCGGAACTGCTCGGGGTTTTCCTTGATTTTGTAAAAGATGGGAGGCTTGATGTCGGTGATGATGAGCCGATAGAAATAATCAAACAGCCCGCCCTCAATGATTTCTGTTGCAAGCGCCGTGCGCTCCGGGTCAGTCATGTGGCGGGAGTTTTCGTGCCAGAGCACGCAGGCCAGGAGCATTTTGTGCGCCTGCTTGTCAATTTCAAGCAGTTCCACTGGCCGCAGCTTGTCATTCCAGCGTAACAGGTACGCGCCGGAAAAAATAAGCTGTAGAAGATTCTTGCGAATTACAGGCATGAAAAGTCTCCCCAAAAATGGCTGCGCAAAAAACAGTTTGCACTATAGGGCGGAGTGGGGTAAAGCTCAAGAGCTTCAACGCTGTTACCGGGAAAAAGCCGCATATGCCAAGGGCATGTGAGGTTGCGCCCCGATTGAGATGAGCGGTTGCGTATGCAACTCGCGAATCCTGGTGCTGCGGTGTATCGCCAAAGTGGTCATTTTTTTCGTCCCCAAGGGGGATGAATGCTTGACAGCTATTGGCGTTTATAGTATTGAAGCTGCCTTTACTGCGATATTGTCGTCATCCCGTTCGACGGCACATCGCGCAACGGATCTTTTTGCTGCCGTTATGGCCGCTGATATTTGCAGATGTGAGGAGTCACTCCGATGAAGACGTTCAGCCCCACCCCCAAAGACATCAACCGTGAATGGTTCGTGGTTGACGCTCAGGATCAGGTGCTCGGTCGTCTGGCCAGCCAGATAGCCCACCGCCTGCGCGGCAAACATAAGCCCGAATTCGCTCCCCATATGGATAACGGTGACTTTATCGTGGTTGTTAACTGCGAAAAAATTAAAGTTACCGGTAAAAAGATGACTGACAAAAAGTACTACCGGCACTCTGGCTGGGTGGGCGGCCTCAAGACCACCCAACTCGGCGACATGCTGGCCGACAAGCCCGCCCGCGTGCTGACCGCTGCGGTGCGAGGCATGCTGCCCAAGAATCGTCTGGGCCGCGCCATGCTGAAGAAACTGAAGATCTACGCCGGGACCGAACATCCGCATACGGCCCAGAATCCCCAGCCGCTGACGCTGCCGCATTAAGGAGTAAAGAGCCATGAGCGAGAAATTTGAATACGGCACTGGCCGCCGCAAGACCGCTACGGCCCGTACCCGCATCTACGCCGGTTCCGGCGGCATCACGGTAAACGGCCGCAACTTTGAGGATTATTTTCCTCGCAAGACCCTGCAGATGATCATCCGTCAGCCCCTGGTTCTTGCCAAGCTGTCCGACAAGTTTGACATCCGCGTGAACGTTGCCGGTGGCGGCGTTACTGGTCAGGCTGAAGCCGTGCGCCACGGTATTTCCCGTGCGCTGCTTCTGGTTGACCCGGCCCTGCGCCCCATGCTCAAGAAAGCTGGCTTCCTTACCCGCGATGCCCGCAAGAAAGAACGTAAAAAGTACGGCCTGCGCGCTGCCCGCGCCCGGTACCAGTACTCCAAGCGTTAATATGCCTTTATGGAAGCCCTCTCTATGGGAGGGCTTCCTTTTTGCCTTTGAGCGGGTCGCATGTCGGCCCGCTTTTTTTTGGCGGAGTTCCCGAGCAGTTTTGTAGGAATGCCCGGGCCGCTCCCGCTCCAATCCCGGCTACTCTGCGGAGTACCGCATCTGTGGTGGTGTCATGGAAAACGACAATACTTCAAAATTTTTTTCCGCATCTGATGTGTTGCCGATGCTGGATTATGCCTACACCCATGAGCAGACGCAGGCCACTACCGGCTATTTTTCCTGTGTTCCGCCTGAAGATCTGGATTTTGGCCGTGCGCTGGAACGACTTGAAGCCGCGCCGATGGACGATTTCCTGCATCTGCATCTGCTAAAGCTACTCGCTGGCAAGGCGCACGATGAACTGAGCCTTTTGGCCGCCAGCAGTTATGACGCTGTCAGCAACAAGTTTACACGGCCAGTGCTGGCGGCCTTGCTGACTGAGTGCACGTTGCTCGGCGCAGAATCGCCTGGGAAGAATCAAGGCTTTTGCACGTCCTTTCCGCCTGATGCCGCAGAGCGGCTGGCAGCTTACAGCCCCGCAGTGTACCTGCGGGCTGCAACCCTGCCTGATCATGCCATTGCCGCTGCCTGGAGTTCCCTGTTCCGCGCCAATATCTGCGAACATCATTCCCTGCCGCGCCCGGACGAAGCTGGCATAGCCCCCCTTTTCAGCGGGGAACTGCTCAATGTCACAGCCCGGCGCATGGCGGCACATGCCGATGCACTGGCCAGGCAGCACGAAAAACTCAAGGCCGAAGCCTGGGAACCCTGGCAGAGGCCCCCGGCGCAAGAAACATATCTGCGCGCCGTGGACGCGCTGATGGAAAACGGCGTAGTGGATGGCCCTGAAATGCGCCATGAAGCTTCGCTTTCGCCCATTGCGCTGCTGCGCGGATGGCAGGTGGATATTGCCGTAACAAGCGGTTCTGTGCGCCACACCTTGCGGGGCAAGGCCACAGCCTACGGGCGCGGCCTGTCCCTGGCGGCGGCCCGGGCATCCTACGCCATGGAAATTGTGGAACGCGCCAGCACTTATGTGAGCGTTGGGCCGGGGGATGGCACTGCCGCCAATGCCGGAACAATCCTTGACCGCAAAACAGAACTGCCCCTGACGCTTGCGCGTTTTTCCGAGCTGGCGGAGCAGGGCAGAGCGGCGCTCGACCCCAACCTGCTGCCCCTGGAAGCTCCCTATACTGATGCTCCCTTGCACTGGCTCCCTGCTGCGGACGCATCAGGCGCGACCGTTCTTGTGCCTGCGCAGTCGGTATTTCTGTTCTGCAATCTGGACGAGCAGTCCCTGTTTATTGCTGGCGGCTCCACCGGGCTTGCATCGGGCAATATTATGGATGAGGCGGTTGTTGCCGCCCTTACGGAAATTGCCGAACGCGACGCCGAAGCCACCACTCCCTACAGTCGCACGCGTTGCTTTATGCTGCGCAGCCGCGATCAGCTCATTCAGTCGCTGCTTGACGACTACGCCGCCTGCGGCATCCGCGTGCAGTTTCAGGATTTGACCACGGAGCTTGGGTTGCCTGTGTATCAGTGTTTTGTCACCGGGCGCGACGGAACTGTCGCGCGGGCCACAGGAGCCAATCTTTGCGGCGCGAGGGCCGCCCTGGCGGCGCTCACCGAAACTCCGTGGCCCTATTCAACGGCGCAAAACAAGCCCCCACGCCCCTCAGCTTCAGGACTAGCGGGATTGCCCGTTCGTGTGTTAGAGGATTTGCCGGATTACAGCCTGCCCTCCCCCCGCGCCAATCGCCGCCTGTTAGAGTCGGTGCTGTCGGCGCACGGCAGAAGTCCTCTCTATGTGGATCTGACCCGCAAGGATTTTGATATCCCGGTGGTCAGGGCCATTGTTCCCGGTCTTGCCCTCACGGCAGAGTGGGACAGGTTCTCAAGGCCGGACGCGCGCCTTTTTGCGCGTTATGCCGCGTGTTGTCTATGAGTTGCCGTAAGTACGGCTAATTACAATTGCAGCCCGGTGGCAACTCGGGTATAGTAGGGAGCGACCGGCCCATAAGTGAACAGGCCGCTCTGAACGCACAACCTTTGGAGGGTTAGGATGAAACTGGGTAAATTTCTTGCCGCGCTGGCTGGTCTGGCGCTGACCTTCGGCGTTGCTGGCCAGGCGCTTGCCGCTGATGCCGGTCCCATCAAAATCGGCGTGTACCTTCCCCTGACCGGGCAGAATGCCTTTGGCGGCCAGCTCGAACTTGAGGGCGTGCGTCTCGCCCATAAGGAAATGCCCAAGGTTCTTGACCGCCCCGTTGAACTGGTGGTGGTTGACAACAAGTCTGACAAGGTCGAATCCGCCAACGCCGTGAAGCGCCTTGTGGAACGCGACAAGGTCGTGGCCCTTATCGGCACCTATGGTTCCTCGCTGGCTATGGCTGGCGCCGAAGTGGCTGAAAAGGCCGCTGTTCCCGGCGTGGGCACCTCCTGCACCAACCCCCTTGTGACCCAGGGCAAGAAGTACTACTTCCGCGCCTGCTTCATTGATCCTTATCAGGGCGCTGCCGCCGCTACCTATGCCTATGAAACCCTCGGCTTCCGCAAGGCCGCCGTGCTCATGGACATGACCAGCGACTACGCCGTGGGCCTCTCCAGCTTCTTCACCCGCGACTTCAAGAAGCTCGGCGGCGAAGTTGTGGCTACTCTCAAGTACAGCTCCGGCGATCAGGACTTCACCGCGCAGCTGACCGAGCTCATCGCCAAAAAGCCTGACATCGTCTTCATGCCCGCCTATTTTGCCGAAGGCGCCATCATCATGAAGCAGGCCCGCGAACTGGGCGCCAAGTTCCGCCTCATGGGCGCGGACGCCATGGACAACCCCGACACCCTCAAGCTGGGCGGCAAGGCTGCGGAAGGCTTCCTGCACACCACCTTCCCCTACGACCCCGCCATGCCCAACATGAGCCCCGCTGCCAAGCGTTTCACCGAAGCCTGGAAGGCCGCCTATCCTGACAAGGAAACCAACGTTAACGGCGCTCTTGGCTACAACACCTATTTCCTGATCCTCGACGCCATCAAGCGCGCCAACTCTTCTGATCCCAAGGCCATTGCCAAAGCACTGGCTGAAACCAAGGATCTGCCCACCGCACTGGGCCTGCTGAGCATCAACAAGACCCATGACGCAGAAATGCCCGTGGGCATCATTGAATACAAAGATGGCAAGCGCGTTTACGTGGGCGAAGTTACACCCAAATAAGTAAACAACAGATCAACCCCGCGGCGATATTCGCCGCGGGGTGCTTTTTTCATTTTTTTGCCGCTGTTCGAGCGGAAGGGCCAAGTGTGGCCTTTTGTCCGTTGCGAGGCGCTGAGGTGGCCCATGAGCCTTGATATGTTTTTGCAGCACTGCTTTAACGCCCTGACCCTTGGGTCGCTGTATGCGCTGATCGCCATCGGCTACACCATGGTTTACGGCATCCTGCGCCTGATCAACTTTGCCCACGGCGACATCTTGATGATCGGCGCGTACTTTGTATTTTTCGGCACGTTCGCCTTTGGTTGGCCCTGGGGTGTAGCCGCTGTTGTCGCCGTTCTTGGCGCCAGCGTGCTCGGCATCCTTGTAGAAAGGATAGCCTACAGACCCTTGCGCGACGCCCCGCGTATTTCGGCGCTTATCAGCGCCATTGCCGTGTCATTTTTTATTGAAAGCCTCGCCGTGGTGGTCTTTACCGGTCAGCCCCGCCCCGTGTTGCAGCCCGAATGGCTGGTTTCTGAATGGCAGATTGGCGGCTTGCGCATCCTGCCGCTCACGGCCTTTGTGCCGATCATGACCATCGTGCTTGTGGCCGTGCTTTTGTATGTGGTGTACCGCACCAAGCCCGGCCTCGCCATGCGCGCCATTTCAAAAGATATTGAAACCACGCGCCTTCTGGGTGTGCGGGTGGACAACATCATTGCCCTCACGTTTGGCATTGGCTCTGCGCTGGCGGCGGCCTCGGGCATCATGTGGGCCTTGCGCTATCCGCAGGTGCACCCCTACATGGGCATCATGCCTGGCCTCAAGGCCTTTATCGCCGCTGTGTTCGGCGGCATCGGCTCCATCCAGGGCGCTGTTATCGGCGGTGTTGCCCTTGGCTTTGTTGAAATCATGACCGTGGCCTTCATGCCTGAGCTTTCGGGGTACCGCGACGCTTTCGCCTTTGTGCTGCTGGTGCTCGTTCTGCTGTTCAAGCCCACAGGGCTGCTGGGTGAGCGAATGGAGGAGAAAATCTAATGCGCCTGAACAGAAGCACCATTCTGAGCATTATGGTCATGCTGCTGTTTGGCCTTGTGCTCTCCCAGGCAGAAAGCTTTCTCGGCGACTACCAGATTTATATCGCCAAACTCATTTTCATCAACGCCATTCTGGCGCTTTCGCTCAACCTGATTTACGGATTTACCGGGCTCTTCTCTCTGGGGCATGCAGGGTTTATCGCCATCGGCGCGTATGTTTCGGCCCTGTGCATCCTGAGCCCCGAGCAGAAAGAAATGATGTGGATTCTTGAACCCATCATCTGGCCTTTCTCCGACCTGTTTACGCCTTTCTGGGTTTCTGCGTTGGCTGGCGGGCTGGTGGCCACCATCTTTGCCTTTATCATCGCCGTGCCTGTGCTGCGGCTTGGCGATGACTACCTCGGCATTGCCACCCTCGGTTTTGCAGAAATCATCCGCGTCCTGATCGTCAACGCGACCTCCATCACCAACGGTTCGCTGGGCATCAAGGGCATTCCTGGGCACGCCAGCCTGCTTTCGTGCTACATCTGGATGCTCTTTACGCTCATAGTGCTTTCGCGGCTCATATTCAGCAATTACGGCAATGTGATGCGCTGTATACGCGATAACGAAATCGCCGCCAGGGTCATGGGCATCAACGTATTCCGCTACAAGGTGCTTTCGTTCTGCGTGGGCGCGTTTTTTGCCGGTGTGGGCGGTGCGCTGCTTGGCTCCCACCTCTCCACCATCGACCCCAAGATGTTTAACTTTCTGCTGACCTTCAACGTGCTCATGTTCGTTGTGGCTGGCGGTCTTGGCTCGCTGACGGGGAGTCTGCTCGGTGCCACGGTCATCACCATCCTGCTTGAATGGCTGCGCGCCATTGAAGAACCCATGGATCTGGGCTTTGTTGAAATCCCCGGCATCCCCGGTATGCGTATGGTGGTGTTTTCGCTGGTGCTGCTGGCCATTATTCTTTATCGGCGCGAGGGCATCATGGGTACCCGTGAGCTGACCTGGAAATCAATGGGTGCGTTCTTCAGGAGGGGCAAGGCATGAGCGGTTTTAATCTGCCCAAGGCTCCCAATTACGAGGGCGCACTGCTGCTGGCCAAGGACGTAACCATGCGTTTTGGCGGCGTGACCGCCGTGAGCGATCTTTCCATCGCTCTGCCCAAGGGCGCGATTGCGGGCATTATCGGCCCCAACGGCGCGGGCAAAACCACAGCTTTTAACGTCCTGAGCGGTTTTTACACACCTCAGGAAGGTGACGTTATTTTTGACGGCAAGAGCGTGAAGGGCCTTGGCCCCTCGGAAATCTGCCGCATGGGCATGGCCCGCACTTTCCAGAATATCCGCCTGTCGCAGCAGATGACCGTGCTTGAAAACATCATGGTCGGCTGTCATGTGCGCCGCCGCTGCCCCTGGTGGATGGCCCCTCTGGGCATCCCCGCTTTTTATAAGGAAGAAGCGGCCATTGTGGAAAAAAGCAAGCAGCTTGCCGACCGGGTAAACCTGAGCGGCAACCTCAACGATCAGGCGGGCAGCCTGCCTTACGGCGCGCAGCGCAGGCTTGAGATTGCCCGCGCTCTGGCCACCGAGCCCAAACTGTTGCTGCTTGATGAGCCCGCAGCGGGCATGAATCCGCAAGAGAGCCTGGATCTCATGCATTTTATCGGCCATATCCGTGACGAATTCGACCTCACCATTCTGCTGATCGAGCATGACATGAAGGTCGTCATGGGCGTGTGCCAGTACATCTGGGTCATGGAATACGGTGCCTTGATCGCCGAGGGCGAGCCGGAATCCATCCGCAACAACCCCGTGGTCATCCGCGCCTATCTGGGCGAGGACGCCACGCTGGAAAAAGTCATTTAGCCGCGGCCTGGGTGGCAGAGCCTTGCTCTGGCTGCCCGTTGCGGCTTGCAAAGGCGCTGTTTGACGCTCCCGTGCAGGAGCAAACAGCCATACGCAGCAGATAGACATGCCCGGAAAGCTCTTCCGGCGCAGACCGACATATGGACAGGGTGCATCATGCTTGAAATTCGTAATCTCCATGTGCGCTACGGCGGCATTCAGGCCGTTCAGGGCGTAAGCCTGAATATCCCGCGGGGCAGTATTGTGACGCTTATCGGGGCCAACGGCGCTGGCAAGAGCAGTATTATCCGCTCCATTGCCGGCCTGAACAAAACCATCAGCGGCGATATCCTGCTGACCCGCCACGAGGGCGACGCCCCGGCTTCGCTCATGGGCCTCAAGCCCGAAGACATGGTGCGCAAGGGTATTTCTCTTTCGCCGGAAGGGCGGCGTATCCTGCCCCATCTGACGGTGGAGGAAAACTTGCACCTGGGCGCGTATTCGCGCAGCGACAAGGCAGAAATAGCCCATGATATCGAGTGGGTTTACAGCCTGTTTCCCCGGCTTAAAGAACGTCTCTGGCAGAAGGGCGGGACGCTCTCCGGTGGCGAACAGCAGATGCTGGCCGTAGGCCGCGCGCTCATGAGCCGCCCCGATCTGCTCATGCTTGACGAACCTTCTCTGGGTCTTGCTCCGCTGCTGGTGCGCGAGATTTTCGACATCGTCAAGCGCATCAACGAAGAGGGTAAAACCGTCCTGCTGGTGGAACAGAACGCCTTTGCGGCGCTTTCTGTGGCGCACTATGCCTACATTCTTGAAGTTGGCAGGGTGGTGCTTGAAGGCCCAGGGCGCGAACTGCTTGAAAATCCCAAGGTCAAGGATGCCTACCTCGGCGGCTAGACCTGCTCCTGATTTCAGACCGCGTTGATCTGATCAGCGCTCAAACCGGCAATCGTACGACTGCCGGTTTTTTGTTGCCGCAAACTTCGGCAAATTCAGCGAGGCACCACCTTATATCTTCGAGCCGCCGGGGTGAGCAAAAGACTGCGGCTTGCCACCCCGTGCTGGGGGTATTAGTATTCATGTTGGTTAAAAACAGTCCGGGGAGCAGGGCACTTACTGCTTTTGCCTCTGCGACCTTGCGACTGCAAATTCATAAGGAGCAAACATGCAACGCATACTTCTGTTATTGCCCCTCCTGCTGGCCTTGCTGGCTGGCGCGGCCTCTGCCGCACCGGGCGAACAGCGAACCCTGACCAAACTGCCCAACGGGCTTTCCGTGTATATCATCAAGGACAGCCGCTTCCCCCTGGTGGCAACGCGCCTTTACGTGCGCACAGGTTCGGCCAATGAGGACGCCAAGCAGGCGGGCATCAGCCATCTGCTGGAGCACATGGTCTTCAAAGGTACAGAGCACCGGCCCAAGGGTCAGGTGGCGCGCGATGTGGAAGCCCTTGGCGGCTACCTCAACGCGGCCACCAGCTTTGACAAAACATGGTACATGACGGACATGCCCGCGGCCCACTGGCGCATGGGCATGGACGTGGTGAAAGAAATGGCCTTTCAGGCTGCTCTGGACCCCAAGGAACTGGAGTCGGAAAAAGAAGTGGTGATTTCCGAGCTTGAGCGCGATCAGGATTCGCCCATGAGCAGGCTGTTTGAAAGCCTGCAGGTGTCCACACTCCAGAACACCCCCTACGGGCGGCCCATCATCGGCTTTAAGGAAACCGTGCGCGCCATTACCGCCGATGACCTGCGTGCCTATGTGCAGCGCTGGTATCAGCCGCAGAACATGCTGCTGCTGGTGGCGGGAGATATTGACCAGCAGGCAGTACTGCAACATGCCCAGGAACTTTTTGGCGGCATGGCCAACACCAACGATGCTGTTACGCCGCCGCAGGTTGATCTGCTAACGGCCCCCGGCGGTCAGCGCGTTGAAGTGGTGCGCGGCCCCTGGAACAAGGTTTATCTGGGCATGGCCTTCCCTGCGCCAGCCCTGCGCGACCTGCGCTCTGTGGATCTGGACGTGCTGAGTTACCTGCTTGGCGGCGACGGAACTTCGTTGCTGAGCCGCAAATACGAGTATGAAAAGCAACTTGTGGACAGCATCAGCGTGGGCAACATGAGCCTTGAACGTGCGGGCATGCTGTACATTACAGCCAACATGGCCCCGGAAAAGCTGGAAGCCTTCTGGCAGGGGCTGACCGCAGACCTTGCCAAGCTCAAGGCCGCAGACTTCAAGCCCGAGGCCCTCAAGCGCGCCCGCTACAACCTGGAAGACAGCATGGACCGCTCGGCGGAAACGCTCAACGGCCTTGCCTCCTGGCTGGGCAGCGTCCAGTTTGAGCTGGGCGGCGATGTTGCGGAACAGAATCTGCGCTTCACCCAGCGTAATGTTTCTCAGCCGCAGGTGCAGCAGGCCATTGACCTTTGGCTTGACCCCAGCAGGGCGCGGGTGCGTGTGCTCGCTCCTGAAAATGCCAAGCTGCCCGATCTGGAAGCCGTGTTGCAAAAGAACTGGCCCGGCAGTGCTGCTGCCAAGGCTGCGCAGAAGGCTGCGGCCACGGCAGGGCAGCAGGAAGTGGTCGACCTGGGGCAGGGGCGTACCGTCATTCTTATCCCTGATGCCACAGTGCCTTACGTGGCGGTTGATCTGATGCTGCCCGGCGGCAACGCCCTGCTGAAGCCTGACCAGCAGGGGTTGGCAGAATTGACGGCCAGCACCCTTGGCGATGGCAGCGGTAAACTGGATGCCCAGGCTATGGAACGCTATTTCGCTGACCGCGCGGCTTCTCTCTCCGCCAAGGCGGGCCTGCAAACCTTTACCGTGTCCTTGACCGGCCCGGCCCGGTTCAATGCTGATTATTTCTCCATGCTGGGAGAGGTGCTGGGCAAGCCCCGCTTTGAAGCCAAGGAAATCAAGCGTGAAGCGGAAAACATGAAGGCCGCCATCCGCCAGCGGGCAGACAGGCCTACCTCCTTCCTGTTCTCGCGGGTGAATCCCTTCATCTTCCCCGGCGGTCAGCCCTACGGCTACGATAGTCTGGGGACGGAAGCGAACCTCTCCAGGTTTACGCCCAAGGATGTACGCTCGTTCTGGGACAAGCAACTCGTGCAGCCCTGGGTGCTGGCCGTTGCTGGCGATTTTGACCGCGAGGCCGTGCTGGCCTTTGCCCGCACATTGCCCGCGCCAGACAACAAGGATTTCTCCTTGCCCGCCCCCTCATGGGGTGATGCCCGCAACCTTGATCTGCATCTGCCGGGGCGCAATCAGGCCCACGTGCTCCAGATGTTCAAGGCTGTGCCCTACACCAGCCCGGATGCCCCGGCGCTGATGCTTTTGCAGTCTGTGCTTTCCGGGCAGAGCGGCCTGCTGTTCAGCCAGATGCGCGATGAGCAGGGCCTCGGGTACACGGTCACGGCCTTTTACCGCGCCATGCCTCAGGCTGGCATGATGGCTTTTTACATTGGCACTACGCCTGACAAGGTCGCGCAGGCGCGTGAAGGCTTTGCCAAGATTATTGCCGATATCAAGGCAAAACCTCTGCCTGCCGAATTGCTTGAAGCCGGGGCCAACCGCCTGCTTGGCGAATACTACCGCGACAAGCAGAGCCTTGATTCCCGCGCGGGCGTGGCCGCCACAGACGCCGTACTGGGCCTGCCCCGAGATTTCAGCAAGTCGCTCATCGACAAGGCGGCCAAGCTGACACCTGCGGATATTCAGGCTGTGGCGCAGAAGTATCTGGACGACAAAAACCTTTATAACATGATCCTGCTGCCGTAGGCGGCGTTTCGGATTTGTTGACGGGCCGCATCGGATATCCGATTGCGCTTCCCTGCAAATTGGCGGTGGAAGCGGAGTTGGGCCGATGCGGCCCCTTGTGTTTCTTGGCTGTTACGAAATGCTCAACCCTTGTTTGATTGTACAAAAAAAGTTTTTATAAACGATATCTTCGGCAAGCGGCGGGCAAATAAAAATGTCAAGTCCGAGGTAAGTCCCCTTACGTGGGGGAGGCCGTCTTGAAAACCCGGCGTGGGTAGAGTAAGTTCTTGCCTGCGTTACGGGAACTGCTTTCTGAGGAAAGCTCGCCAGGTATCGGCTGCGGTCGCAGTGCCGGGGCCGGGGCGGCAGCGCCATGCGGGCATGATGCCTGAATCCATGGCGAAATGTTTCAGCAACGCCAATCAAAGCCACAAATGTTGCGGGTCAGGTTGCCTGATCTGGCTCCAGCCAGGGCGAACACTTTTGTTCACGCCCTCACTGTTTTGCGGCCTTGGTGTAGTGAAAAAGTTGGGCAGGCAAGAAAATTCAATAGTGAATTCGCAGTGTTGCTACGGCACTAGGAGAGCTTTTTTGCCTGCATTTATTGACAGGGTGCAATTCTTTTGAGATTTTCTAGACATTGAAAGCGCCATGGAGCTTAATAGGGAATTCCCGTGAAATTCGGGAGCGGACCCGCCGCCGTGAGCCTGTTCAACACCGCTTTTCCTCGCGTGCCACTGGATAATACCGGGAAGGCCGAAGAGCGGCAGGCAAGCCGGAAGACCTGCTTTCAACCGTTCTAAGAAAGTGGAGCATCTGCAACGGGCTTTTGCAGATGAACCGTCAGAAAAGGGCCATTGATGGCCTCTCCGCCCGTTCTGTTCGGGCGGCCTTTTTGTTCATAGCCCACACGTTTGGAGCGAAGTTCATGCTCGCCAGCATTATTAAGCGCGACGGCACGGAAGTGCCTTTTGATTCGGTCAAGATTCTCAATGCCATCACCAAGGCCAATCAGGCCGTTGGTGGTGAAGACATGTCACCCACTGACCTGCTGTTTGTCACCGAAAAGGTGTGCAAAAAGCTGGAGTCGCGCAGCCTCAAGCATGTGGAAGAAATTCAGGATGTTGTTGAAGAAACCCTGATTCAGTACGACTACGCCAAAAGCGCCAAGGCTTACATTCTGTACCGGGCCGAGCATACGAAAATCCGTAATGCGGAATCGTATCTCATGGATATCTATAAAAAGCTTACGTATTCTCCGGCTCTGCAAGAAGACATCAAGCGCGAGAATGCCAATATCGATGGCGATACGGCCATGGGCACCATGCTCAAGTATGGTTCCGAGGGTTCAAAATTCTTCATCGACAACTACATTCTGCCCAAGGATGCCTCTGCCGCGCACCGTAACGGCGACATCCACATTCACGACAAAGATTTTTACATGCTCACGGAAACGTGCTGCCAGATTGACCTTATCCCCTTGTTTAAAAATGGTTTTTCCACAGGACACGGGCATTTGCGCGAGCCCAATTCCATTGAGAGCTACTCGGCCCTTGCCTGCATTGCCATTCAGGCCAACCAGAATGAAATGCACGGCGGCCAGAGTGTGCCGCATTTTGACTTTGCCATGGCCGAGGGCGTTATCAAAACCTACCGCAAGGAATATGAGCGCGCCTTTGCCGCATTTTTGCGCATTGCCCAGAATCTGGAAGAGCAGGCAGCCATTGACGCCGCCAGAGAAACCATCGCCCTGTTGCCCGAAGGCCCGCGCCTTGGCACCTGCGATGCCTTTGGAGAAGCCCTTGTGGCGGCAGCCCCCGAGGCCCGGCGCGAGCTTGTGACGCGCGCGCATGCCTACGCTGCCGGCGAAGCCCTCAAATACACCGAGCGCCGCACTTATCAGGCCATGGAAGCCCTGATCCACAACCTGAACACCATGAATTCGCGCGCAGGCGCACAGGTGCCTTTCAGCTCCATCAACTACGGCACGGATATTTCTGCCGAGGGGCGGATGGTTGTTAAAAACCTGCTGCGCGCCACCAAGGCCGGGCTTGGCAATGGGGAAACCTCCATCTTCCCCGTGCAGATTTTCAAGGTGAAGTCCGGGGTCAACTATAATCCAGAAGATCCCAACTACGACCTTTTCAAGCAGGCCATGGACGTTTCCGCCATGCGGCTCTTCCCCAATTTCAGCTTTCTTGATGCGCCGTTCAACCTCCAGTACTACCATCCGGACGACTATAATACGGAAGTTGCCTACATGGGCTGCCGTACACGCGTGCTTGGCAACGTGTACGACAAGGACAGGCAGGTTACGTGCGGTCGCGGCAATCTGAGCTTCACCTCCATCAATCTTCCCCGGCTCGGGCTGGATGCGCGTGGCGACATCAGCCGTTTTTACGCTCTGCTGGACGACAAGATTGATCTGGTGTTCCGCCAGCTGCTGCACCGGCTCAAGATCCAGAGCGCCAAGAAGGTGCGCAACTACCCCTTCCTCATGGGCGAGGGCATCTGGCTTGATTCCGACAAACTGGGTTGGGACGACAGTATTGAAGAAGTGCTCAAGCATGGCACCCTGACCGTGGGCTTTATCGGCCTTGCCGAAACGCTCAAGGCCCTTGTGGGCCAGCACCACGGCGAAAGCGAAGAGGCCCAGAAGCTTGGCATCGAGATTGTTACGCATCTACGCAAGCGGTGCGATGACGAAGCTGAAAAGACCGGGCTCAACTTTTCACTCATCGCTACCCCGGCAGAGAGCCTGAGCGGGCGCTTTGTCAACCTCGACAAGGAAAAGTTCGGCAGCATTCCCGGCATCACTGACAGGGATTACTACACCAACTCGTTCCACGTGCCGGTGTACTGCCCCATCAAGGCCTTTAAAAAGATACAGATCGAGGCTCCGTACCACGCGCTGACCAATGCGGGCCACATCACCTATGTGGAGCTGGATGGCGATACCTGCAAGAACCTTGAGGCCTTTGAGAGCATCATCCGTTTTATGCACGATAATGGCGTTGGCTACGGCTCCATCAACCATCCTCTGGATCGCGACCCTGTCTGCGGCTATGTGGGTGTGATCAACGGCGCCTGCCCCCGCTGCGGCCGCAAGGAAGGCGAAGGCGTGAGCGCCGAGCTGCTCAATGAATTGCGTAGAAAATTCCCGCACACCCCCAAGTGGGACTAGCGGTCAAATACATTTTTTCATCAATTTTGCTTTAAGAACAAGGAGAGCGAAAATGCTAATGAAATCGCGTCTGTTCGAGGAAACCAAGCCTGCGCAGAAACTTGTGGGCCAGGATGTGGGCTTTGAACGTACCCGCCGCATCACCGGTTACCTTGTGGGAACGCTTGACCGTTTCAACAACGCCAAGCGCTCGGAAGAGCGCGACCGTGTCAAGCATGCCTGAATCCGGTAATGCCGGGGTTATGCGGCTGTCAGGCATTGTGGAGGAATCCATAGTGGACGGCCCGGGCCTGAGGTATGTCTTGTTCACGCAGGGTTGCCCGCACCACTGCAAAGGGTGCCACAATCCGCAGACGCACGACTTTGAGGGCGGCTTTCCGTTTACGGCGGAGGCCGCCCTTGCCCAGATTGGGGAGAATCCTCTTCTGGCGGGTGTGACGCTGTCTGGCGGGGAGCCTTTTGAGCAGGCCCAGGCGCTCTGCGCAGTGGCCGAGGGCGTGCAGGCCATGCGCAAAAATGTGATGACCTACACGGGCTACACATTTGAAGCTCTGTTTGCCCGCAATGACTATTGGACAAACCGGCTGCTGGAACTGACGGATGTTCTTGTGGATGGCCCCTATGTGGAAAGCCTCCGCGACCTTGAGCTGCAGTTCAGGGGTAGTTCGAACCAGCGCCTTCTTGACCGCGCTGCCCGAGAAGAAATAGCGGCAGAATTGCTCAGCCGTTGAACGCTTTGCGAGTCCTGACAGGTTATTTTGCCGGTCACGTCTGTTCCCCGCTTTTTGCGGGGTTTTTTATTGGGGGCTGGCTGCAGGAGGCTTACTGTTTCGGTGTATTTTTTGTTCCGGTCACATAGGAGGCAAAACCCACATCCATCTGCTGTATATGATCCACCAGCCAGGTTTTCAGGTATTCCAGCAGGGCAATATCAATAAAGGCCTTGTCGTCAAGCACAGCCTCCCTGAGTTCTGTCACTGTTTTTCTGAAATTCTGGTGCACTTCAGTGTGCCGTGCCGTGAGCGGATAAGCCGTGCGGCTGAAGAATATTTCTTCTGTGGCAAAATGGCTGAAGGCATAGCCCGTCAGATCATCAAGAATTTCGAGCAGCAGCTTTTTATCGCAGCCTTTCTGCATTCCACGGTGCAGCTTGTTGATGTACGAAAGCAAGAGCTTGTGCTGGCCGTCAATGACAGGAATATTCGTATTGTAACGGCTATCCCAGGGGAAGGCCTCTTCAAGAGCAGTATCTGCTGCATCTTTGTCAGTGTCAGCCGCGTCCAAAAGGCTGGCGTGCAGCAATATGCATTCGCTATGGTGCAGCGCCGCAGAAAGGTCAAGAATCTGTTCCCTGATGCGCGGGTGGTCCAGAGGCGACCCAATGTCCGCATCAGCAGCTGTGCCGAGGTCTTTCAATTCAGACTGGGCTTTGCGTAGCGCCGCAATGGCAGTCTGCTGCGTCTGCATGTCCACAACGCGCCTTTCGCGCAGTTCCTGAATTTCCTGCCGGAGTTTGTTTGCTGTTTCGCACGCCTCGGCAATGTCGTGGCGAAGTGTGGCCTCTCTGGCGTTGAGGCTGTCTTCCAGGGCGCGCACAACATCGCAGGCCGTGGGTATGGACGGGATTTCAGCG
Source organism: Desulfovibrio sp. (assembly GCF_019422935.1). Classification (NCBI taxonomy): domain Bacteria; kingdom Pseudomonadati; phylum Thermodesulfobacteriota; class Desulfovibrionia; order Desulfovibrionales; family Desulfovibrionaceae; genus Desulfovibrio; species Desulfovibrio sp. The sequence goes on from NZ_JAHZCJ010000001.1 coordinate 441,289, forward strand.
CAGCCGGGTTGCGCAAGGGCAGCCACGAATGTGCGCAAGGGAAGCAGAAGGTAGCGGTAGAGCAGCACAAGGCCGCAGAGGGAAAAAATCAGAGAGAGGACAACAGCAATCCGGGAAAATGGCGGGGTGAGCTGCATGGCGATAATGCCAGCCAAGGGAGCAATAATCAGAAAAATGATTGGAACGCCCATGAGTCCCCCCGTCAGTGGGTAGCCTACCCAGTTCAAGGTTGCCTGGCAGCCCTCGCCGCCTCATCGCACAGCCTGCGCATAACCACAAAGTTTGCAGCGGCCTTGCGTTGGGCGCGTATGCGCTCTTTGTTGACGCGTAGCACATTATCGGCCAGGAGCGCTACCACGCCGTTATCCAGATAGCCGAGTTCCGCCATGGATGCGATGATTCTCATGGCTTCGGCCAAAGGCATGCCGCTCCGGTAGGGGCGGTCTTCTGTGAGGGCTGTAAATACGTCTGCCACGGCGATGATACGCACAGGAAGCGTCAGGCTGCTTCCTTCAATATTGTGGGGATAGCCAGTGCCGTCAATGCGTTCGTGGTGTCTGCCCCCCCATTCCCGCACGCAGGTAAAACCGGGTATGGAACCCAGCAAATCCATGCTGATTTCAGCATGCTTTTGAATTTCCTTCACTTCGTCAGGTGTGAGCGCCGCTGGTTTTTCCAGAATTTCGAGTGGCACCGCGAGTTTGCCAATGTCATGCAGCAGACCGGCCACAAACATGGTTGTGAGGTCATCGGCATCGGCCATGCGGGTCAGTCTGAGCAGCATGCGCGCCGTATAGGCCACGCCAAGGGAGTGGGTGGCGGTAAAGGGACTTTTGGAGTCAATGGTTTGCGAAAAAAGCCCGCACAATTCCACAAGCTGCACCGGGCCAAGAATCACAGAGCCAAATGCCGTGGCCAGGTATTCTTCCATACGCTCGTGGCTGCTCAGAAGCGCTGAAATTTCCGCATCATGAGCCAGGGTTGCCAGCGCTTCAAGGCAGGCCGGGGCGTATTCTCTATCTTTTGCCTGCAGGGCGAGGCAGATGCCGTGCAGATCAGATGCCTGCTTGCCGCGCAGGGCCACGTCAACCCGGTCAGCCAGATGGATGCAGTTGGCTGGCAGCGCGTGCTGGTCGGATGACTCATAGCTGCACCATTCCGTATGGTGATGCAGCACCATGTCGCATACAGGCCTGGGCAGTCCTGCTGTTTTGCAAAAAGCCCAGCCAGCCCGGCAGTGCAGGGCTTTGTTGCGCTCAAATATGAGGTCGCGCGTATCACTCTTGAGCGGCACTGCGCCAATATCGTGCAGCATGCTGGCCATAAGCATGTACTTGCGCGTGGTGCGGGATAACCGCATGCGTTCGGCAATAACCTGGCTCAAAAAAGCAACCCGCAGATGGTGTCCGGCAAGAAGCGGCGTGACCATGTCCAGCGCGCGCGAAAAACCCATCAGCAGATCAAAAAGGCGAATTGAACGCATGAAACCTCACTCTCACCAGTCGGAACAGATATTCAAAGTAAAATGATAGGACAACCGGACCCCGGAGGCAATAGGCTCATTTGCGCAGAGACCGACAGAAAGGGCATTTTTTGCGTTAAGGGTGTCACTTAAACCGTATGTTTCAATTGCACAGAGTTTTGCCGCAGACATAAATGTGCCGCACCCAGGGAGTGCGGCACATAATCTACAGCATTGGAATCTGCGTCAACTGCTGCTTGAGCCAGGATTAATCCTTGAAGGGAGAAATCATGCGCAAGGTTTTGATGACATCTGGGAAGTTCTGGATGACAAAGTCCACTTCTTCCTGCGTGGTGTAGCGGGAGAGGGAAAGGCGGATGGAGCCGTGGGCGTAAGTAAAGGGCACACCCATGGCGCGCAGCACATGCGAAGGCTCGAGGCTGCCGGAGGTGCAGGCAGACCCGGAGCTTGCGCAAATGCCGAGCCTGTCGAGCATGAGTAGGATGGCTTCGCCTTCCACGTTTTTAAATGCAATATTGGTGGTGTTGGGCAGGCGGTTATCCACATCGCCGTTGACCATGCAGTCGGGGATACGTTCAAGCAGGCCCTGTTCAAGCCTGTCGCGCAGCATGGCCACGCTGACGCGTTCTTCCTGCATGTGCGCAATGGCAAGCTGAGCCGCTGCGCCAAGCCCGGCAATGTACGGAACATTTTCCGTACCCGCACGGCGTCCCCGTTCCTGATGGCCGCCCCGCAAAAATGGGCGGAAGCGCACACCCTTGCGCACATACAGCACGCCAATACCCTTGGGAGCGTGCAGCTTGTGGCCGGAGAGCGAAAGCATATCCGCAGGCAGATGGGCAAGGTCAATGGGCGTTTTGCCCACGGCCTGCACGGCATCAGTATGGAACAGCACACCGCGCTCGCTGGCCATTTCAGCCATGCGCTGGATAGGATAGATATTGCCCACCTCGTTGTTGGCAAACATGATGGATGCCAGCGCCGTATCGGGCGTGAGGGCGGCTGCGTATTCGTCCAGGTCAAGCCGGCCCTTGTTGTCCACGCCAAGGTAGGTCACCCGGTAGCCCTGACGTTCCCAGTGCTGCATGACGCTGAGCACGGCGGGATGTTCCACGCGAGTGGTGATGAGGTGGCGTTTTTCAGGCTGGGTCTGGATGGCCGACCAGATGGCGGCGTTGTCGCTCTCTGACCCGCAGGAGGTAAAGATGATCTCGTCCGGGTTTGCGCCCAGCAGCCCGGCCATCTGCTCGCGAGCTGTTTCGACCGCATCGGCCACCTGACCGCCAAAAGTGTGCATGCTTGAAGGGTTGCCGTACAGCTCGTTCAGATAGGGCAGTATGGCATCGCGTACTTCAGGCGCAACAGCCGTGGTGGCGTTGTTGTCAAGATAGATGGTTTTCATGGCGGTTAGGCCTCCTCAACCACGATGTCGGCTTCAACATGTTCGCGCAGCAGGCGCTGCACCAGATCGCGGATGGTCACTTCGCTAGAGCGGCACTGGGCGCAACGCCCGCGCAGGGAGACCACAACGCGCAGACCGTCCACATCCACCAGTTCAATATCGCCGCCGTCAGCGGCAAGCTGGGGGCGGATTTCTTCGTCAATGGTCTTAAGCACCTTCTGCATGCGCTGCACGTTGGTGAGGCGCGGCTTGGGCTTGAGCTCGACCAGCGGCTTCTGCTTGAGCTGACCAGCCAGAATTTCGGCGATTTCATCAAGGCATTCGCCGCATGCGCCGCCAGCCTTGGTGTAGTTGGTGATTTCTTCAACGGTCTTGAGGCCGTTTTCGGTGATGGCGCGGATAATCTGGGCATCCGTGATGCCAAAGCACTTACACACCAGCTTGCCTTCTTCGTGGGCATGGGGCACGGGCGGTTCGCCCTTCCACTGGCGGATGGCGGCTTCAAGCGCCTCCTGACCCATGACGGAGCAGTGCATCTTCTGCTTGGGCAGGCCGCCCAAAGCGTTGGTGATGTCCTTGTTGGTGATCTTGAGCGCATCTTCAACAGACATGCCCTTGACCATGTCGGTCAGCACAGAGCTTGAAGCAATGGCGCTGGCGCAACCAAAGGTTTCAAAGCTGGCGTCTTCAATGATGTGCTGGTCGTTGATCTTGAGATATAGCTTAAGGGCGTCGCCGCAGGTCAGGCTGCCCACTTCGCCAATGGCGTTGGCGCCTTCAAGGGGACCCACATTGTGCGGCCGCAGAAAGTGGTCGTGTACTGCTTCAGTGTAATTCCACATGATTGCCTCCCGTTACGGAGCATTTCTCTGAGTCTATGATTTCCTGCAAGGTGCGCTTTTGCAGGAAGGAGCGGATGTGCCCGTCCAGTTCTGTCCAGAAGCCCCGGGTGGAGCAGTGGGATTCGCGTTGACAATGGCGGCCCTTGCTCAGACAGCGCACAGGGGAAATTTCACCCTCAAGATGCTGAAAGACTTCTTCAATGTTAATGTCTGTTGGCGACTTGGCAAGGGAGTACCCGCCGCCAGAACCGCGCACAGCACGCAAAATGCCCATGGGGCGCAGTGCCCGCACTATCTGTTCCAGATAGCCCGACGAGATGTTTTCTTCACGGGCGACCTGCCCCAGTTGCAAAAGAGATCCCTGGGGCTGGGCCGCCAGACGCAGCAAAAAGCGCAATCCGTAACGGGTTCTGGTAGAAAATCGCATAGGCATCCTCGTATCCTGTAGGGGTTCAGGATTATGAACTCTTACTTGCCCTGCCGGTCACGGGCAATGGCAGTAAGGCTGAAGGGCGTTTCCTGGTAAACGTAGTAGTTGAGCCAGTTGCAGTAGAACAGGTGCGCGTGCGCCCGCCAGTTCATGTTGGGCAGGCGGTTGGGATCGTTGCCGGGATAGTAGTTGTTGGGCGGTATGGGGTTCATGCCCCTTTCCTGATCGCGGCGGAATTCCGCATCCAGGGTGCCCCTGTCGTACTCAAGGTGCCCGGTCATGAAAACCTGCGAGTGGTCGCGGCTTTCTACCAGGGCAAGCCCGGCTTCAGGTGATTCGGCAAGAATGCGCAGCGCGGATTGCTTGCTCACATCCTCTGCGCGAACTTCTGTGTGGCGCGAATGGGGCGCGGCAAAGGTATCGTCAAAACCGCTGAACAGGCGGCAGCCGGGCTGCAAAATGTCGTGCTGGAACACGCCGGAAACTTTGGCAGGCAAGGCGTACTTGGGGATGCCGTAAAAATGGTACAAGGCCGCTTGCGCCGCCCAGCAGATGTACAGGGTGGAGTACACGCGGCTTTGCGCAAAGGTCATGATGTCCAGCAGTTCGTGCCAGTAGTCCACATCTTCAAAAGGAAGGTGTTCCACCGGGGCGCCGGTAACGATCATGCCGTCAAAGCTGCCGTGGCGAATTTCTGAAAATGTCTTGTAAAAACGCTCAAGATGCTGTGCGGGAGTATTTTTGGATTCGTGAGCTTCTGTGCGCAGCAGGGTGATGTTGACCTGGAGGGGCGAATTACTCAAAAGCCGCAGCAACTGCGTTTCTGTGGCGATCTTGGTGGGCATGAGGTTGACGATGGCGATTTCCAGCGGACGAATGTCCTGCTGGACAGCGCGATCTTCCGTCATCACAAAGATGTTTTCGCTCTCAAGCGCTGCACAGGCGGGAAGATCAGCAGGAATCTTGATGGGCATGTCGATGATCCTTTACAGCAAAGCAGTCTTACATGGCAGTGTATTCACTGCCCCTTACGGCCCGTCTGCGGGTTACGGTTTTTGGGCAATTTCAGTTAATAAAAGCCCGCCCCTAAAACATAGCATTACACTATGTTTTGTCAAGGCGGACTTTAGGTATTTCCTACATGGACATTTCTTGCCCATGTATACTTCTTGTAAGATGCCTACAATTGTACAATATGCGTCTCCAGCGTCAAGGTGCTGCCTGCGGCCTCAATGGCGCGGTGCGCCAGCCTGTCCAGCCCGCCGCAGCAGGGTACGCTCATGCGCAGTACGGTAATGCCCGTAATGCCGCCCTGTTTGATGATGGCTGTGAGCCTTTCGACCAGCACTTCATTGTCTTCAAGCTTGGGGCAGGCAATGATGGGCACGCGCCCGCTCATCCAGTCAGCATGCAGATTGGGCAGGGCAAAGCCTGCACAGTGGGCTGCCAGCAGGATGTTGGCTCCGCGCAGATAGGGCGCTGTGGGCGGCACCAGCCGCAACTGAATGGGCCAGGTGGGCACCTGGGCCCGCAGGTCTTGCGATCCGGCGGGGGCCATGGTTGCTGGGCCGCCGGTCAGCGGGGTGAACGTGCGCGCCATGCTGCCGGGGCAGCCGCCGCCATGCGGGCGGTGTGGTTGAGCGGTTCCATCCCTTTTTGCCTTGGCGGCAAGGGCCGCCTCCTCATCAAATTCGGGTGCTTCCCTTTCCACAAGGCGCAACGCGCCCTCGGGGCAGTTCAGACACGCGCCGAGGCCGTCGCAGTACACGTCGCTGACAAGCTTGGCCTTGCCGTCAATGATGGCAAGCGCGCCCTCAGCGCAGTCGAGTACGCATTGCCCGCAGCCGTTGCACTTTTCTTCGTCAATCTCAATGATAGGACGCTTCATATTATGCCTCCTTTGCCAGGCGCGTCAGCGCCTCGGGCGTGTCGATGACATGGTCGGCCTGAGCTGCGCGCAGTTCGTCCGCGCCGCGAAATCCCCAGGCCACGCCGATTGAGATCATACCCGCGTTGCGGGCGGTGAAGATATCCACATTGCTGTCGCCCACGTAAAAGCTGCGTTCGGGCAAAAAGTCCATGTGCCGCAGCATGTCGAGCGGGGCGTCCGGCTCCGGCTTGAGGGGCACGCCCTCCCTGCCGCCGCGCACAAGGGCAAACGGCACATCAGGAAAGTAGCGGCGCACCAGTTCAACCGTGAGGTCGTCCGGCTTGTTGGAAAGAACGGCCAGGGCGTGGCCGTCATCTGCCAGGTGGTGCAGCGCCTCGGTGATGCCGGCATAGGGCTTGGTGCGTACGCACATGTTTTCGCCGTATCGGGTGCGGGCCTCTGCAATCAACGCTGTCAGCTGGTCTGAAGAAAGCTTTGCTGCTTCACCCTCGGGGAGGGCGTCGTTCACAAGTTTGTGAAAGCCTCGGCCCACATAGAATCTGAACGCTGGCAAGGGATGGACTGGATAGCCGTGACTGGCAAGAACATCGTTGCAGGCCTGGCCAATGTCTTCCAGGCTGTCAACCAGTGTTCCGTCCAGATCAAAAATGAATGCTCTCATGTATGCTCCTGTGGGCCCTGCAAGCGGGCACCCGTACTGTAGCTGAAAAGTGGATTAAATCACAAGTATTCAATGGGTATTAATGCGACAAAATCCACTATTCTCTTTTTTTTCAGTGTGTTAAAAAAATGTTTTGCAAAAGGTGCATAAGGGGTTGTGATGCCTGCTGCTTTCTGTGCTTTGCTGGACAGAATTTTCACGCATTGATAGAACAGTATCGCGGGCTCAAGATGCTGTATGTGACGACCGTCACGGAGGATCTATGGCAAGACATATTTTGAATATCAAGAGTCTTGGTGAAAAGGCGTCCTGGCTGCTGGTGCAGCAGGCATTGGGCATGCCGGAACCGAAGCTGCAGACAGACTTTATGGCGCAGCGCGTGGCCCTGCTGATGTTTTCGCAGCACTCCCTGCCCGAGAGACTTTGTGTTTCCGCCGCTGTGCGGCAAATGGGCGGCGCTGTGGTGTACGAGGGTAGCCGTGGCAGCTGGCGCAATGAAATGAATGATTATCAGGAACAGCTCCTGCCCGTTTTCAGCTACTACATTGACTGCTTGTACATGTACGGCATGCCCGTGGGCGGGTGGGACATGGAGGCATCGTGCCTGCGCTTCCCGCTTATCAATGCGGGCAGCCCGGATGCGCACCCAGCGCATGCGCTGGCAGACATAGCCTGCATGTTGCGCAATTCGCGTTATCTTGACGGCGTGACCTGCGGCTGGCTGGGCTGCGTCAACGGCACGCTGCATTCATTGATGGCGGCAACGGCATGGTTTCCCTTTTCACTGCGCATTGCCGTGCCGTCCCGCGTGGATCCAGCGCCGCTCAAAGAAGCTGCGGAGCGCTATGGGTCGCGCATTACCATTGTGGATAGTGTGGAAGAGGCCGTGCGTGGCGTCAACTATGTTTTTGCGGGCTGCCGTAGCGGCCTGACGGACGAAGAACGCGAAAGCTGGAGCGTGACGCCGGAACTGCTCGCCAAGGCGGCGCATGACGCGCATCTTATGCTGAGTGCTTCGCCCATAGCGGCCATCCGTGTTGACGATTCCATTCTGGCCAGCAAGGCCTCACTGTTGGTGCAACAGGCAGAATACCGTTTGCGGGTTCATAAGCGCATGTTGCACTGGGTTTTTCTTGATAATGAAAGCGGGATCTAGTTTATGGGTTTGCAACACGGGCAGGGCGGTCTGAATACGCTGTCTGCATTGGTGGCGGATTCGACTGTTGCGGGCGGGGCAGAGGCCAGTACTAAGAAAGCCGATGCCGCTTGCGGAACAGAACATAATGTTCTGACTGCCAAAGAGCTTATTGAGTTCATACAGATTTATGCTTCCACATTGCTTGCGGCGGGCGGGCAGACTTCACGAGTTGATCGCACCGCCTGCCGCATTGCACGGGCATATGGTTTTGAGGTGGAACTGGCCATATTCCCCAAGCACCTCATGCTTTCGGTCATCAAGCCTGCCGAAGGGGGCATTCCGGCGGAGCGCCGCACTGCGGTCAGCTCCATAGTGTCTGGCGCGCCCAATTTTCAGCGGGTGGCGGCGCTCAATGCCCTGAGCTGGAGCATTGCCGATGACAACCTCAGCCTTGCCAAGGCGCGTGAGCATTTCAGCGCCATCTGCGCGGTGCCCACGCTTAATCCAGTGCTGCTGCGTTTTCTTGTGGCTTGCGCCAATGCCGCCTTTTGCGGTTTGTTCAACGGCGATGCGGTGGCTATGGGGCTGGTTTTCTGCGCGACCTTTCTGGGCTTTTATCTGCGGCAAAAACTGCTGCACTGGGGCCTTGACCTGAAGGTCACGTTTTTTCTCTGCTCGTTTGCGGCCTCTCTGGTTGCATCGCTGGGCGTGCTGTTGCATCTGGGCAACACGCCGCAAACTGGCATGGCTGCAAGCGTGTTGTTTCTCATCCCCGGCATCCCCCTGATCAACGCCATGCTGGATATTCTTGACGGGCATGTGCTCATGGGCGTTTCACGGTTGATTCAGGCCAGTACACTTATTATCTGCATTGCTTTGGGGCTGGCTACAACCATGCTGCTGATGGGGGTGGATTCACTATGATGCTGCTTGACTGTCTTGCGGACGGAGCGCTTGCAGCTGTTGCCGCAGTTGGTTTTGCGGCCATATCGCGGCCCACCAAGCGGATAGCCGTCATGGCTGGCCTGCTTGCCGCCGCGGGCCATATGAGCCGTTTTTTGCTGTTGCAGGCCAACATGGGGATTGCCAGCGCATCGCTCTGCGCCGGGTTGATTATTTCCTTTTGCAGCATGCCCATTGCGCGCCGCTGCCATACCCCGGCGGAAATGTTTGTGTTCCCCGCGCTGTTGCCCATGATTCCCGGCATGTTTGCCTATAAGGCCATTCTGGCGACCTTGCAGTTTCTCAACACTGCCGGGACGCCTCAGGGCCAGACTGTGCTTGTCAGCGTTGTCTACAACGGGCTCACGGCATTTTTCATCATGTGCGCCCTGGCCATCGGGGCCATACTGCCTCTACTTCTTTTCCACCGCGAAGCACCGCTTGGGCGTACATTGCACAAGCTGAGCCAGGGCGGCAATGCGGACTGAATCAGACGCTTGCCATGCAGGAATAGTGTTGCCGTGCTGCTCACGGCAGCCGCAAAGAGGAAGGGAACAGGTCTGACGGAGATAAATTCTGGCGTGGGAAGGCACTGGCCTTCGCAGATATGCGCTGATTTGCGCCGATCAAGAATACAGCCTGAAATCATGATCCTGATGTGCGAGTTCACGTCAGGATATTTTTTTGCTCAGTCAGTTGCGCATGGCGGCAAAGGCCCACCACCATGCAGCGGCGCAGATCAGGGCCGTGAGCGTCCCTGCCGTCCACTGGTTCAAGCGCTTACGGCAGTTCCGCACCTGCCAGGCTTCAAGCGTTCCCAGTGCCAGTCCACAGCCAAGCCCGGCCAGATGCGCGGCATAGTCGGTATTCTCGCCTTCAGTGCCGAGCATGGCCAGCAAGGCGGCTGCGGCAGCCACTGGCAGCATGGCCTTGCGTTTACCTTGTTGCTGGCAGGCCATGTAGCCGGAAATAGCCCCAATGCTGGCAAATAGTGCCGTGGAAAATCCCAGGCTCAAAACCGGGCGGGGCCGCAACAGCACGGTCAGGGCATTGCCCAGCGCGCCCCCAAGCAGGGTGAGCCACAAGGCTCTGCCAACGCCTGCCATGCGGGCCAGCAGGGTCATAAATATAGCCCCGAAGGCCATGTTGCCGCAAAGGTGGGTAAGGCTGGCATGGAGGGTAAGCGCGGTGACGGTTCTGTACCATTCGTTGAAAACGCGCACCCGCACTGCGTCAAGAATGCCCGCGCTGCTCCACATGTCTGGCGGTGGCAGTACGGCGGGAGCAGGCCACCAGCCCACGCGCCAGCCGTGCCAGAGAATGAGCGGCAGTAGCGCCAGCATTGCCATGTAGGCATGAGGAAAAACCCGCAGCGGCGGGGGCTGGGCAACTGGCGCGGTGCTTTCGCGTACAAAGTCCCCCAGTTCCATGAGGGCAATGTTTTCAAACAGCGCGGGCACATAAATGTATTCCCTGCCGTTCATCTGGACGGTCTGGTGCGGTATATTGCAGGCATTGAGCACAAGCAGCCATTCACGAAAGCGCGCGTAGCCCGTGGTGCCTTGCAGGCTGGCAACCGGACGCCAGTCGAGAGGCAGGCTGTTGGGCCTGCGGCGGGCACGCCAGTTGCGCGAAAAGGCAAAAATTCTTGGTGGAATTGTGCGCATATGCAAAAAAGCCCCGGCAGAAACCTGTCGGGGCTGAAAGCTGCAAAAGAAGGTCAGTTAGGCCTGCTTACGCACCGTGGGCTTAACAACAACGCCAGAGCGCAGGCAACGGGTGCAAACGGAAAGGGTCCGCACGCTGCCGTCGGGGAACTGGTGACGCACGCGCTGCAAATTGGGATTGAAGCGACGCTTGGTCTTGATGTTGGAGTGGCTCACAAGATTGCCGACCTGGGGCTTTTTGCCGCAAAAGATGCATTCCTTGCTCATACATTCCTCCGTATATGCAAAAAAATAGTTCAATTCAAATGCGGCAAGAACAAAGCCCGCGCCGAAAAATGACAGCGTTGCATGTGGGCATAACCGCGCGAAAAGGTCATATAGCTCATGCAGCATGGAAAGGCAAGAAATTTTCTCAAAAAAAGGCGGCTGCGCTTCAAGTGCGGGTTTGCCAGCCCATCATTGAGCCGGGCAGACCTTAACTCTTTGGAACAACACAATCTTTCAAGCCAATCCGCAGGAGCTGGTTACTGTGCAACATGGAAGTAATCCCGGTGAGTACGCGCCCAGTCAGACGCATCAAGCTCCCGTGGTTTTTTTACTTCGTCCTTGTGACCAATGGCCACGAGGCAAAGTACGCCATAATGACCGGGAATGCCAAGTGTTTTTCTCACTTCCGCCTCGGCGGAAGCAGCGCCGTTGGTGCGCAGACGCATCTGCACCCATGTGGAGCCAAGGCCCAGGCGTTCCACTTCCAGTTGCACCAGGATGGCAACAATGGAGGCATTTTCAACCCACACGTCCGATTTCTCGGTATCGGCGACTACAGCCAGCACCAGAGGGGCTGTGCGCAGGGGCATGGTGCCGGAATCGCGGCAATCTGCCAGCGCGGCAATAACAGCCTTGTCCCGCACGGCCACCAGTTCCACCGGGCGGGTATCCTTTGACGAAGGGGCCAACAGCCCGGCGGTAAGCAGTTTTTCAAGATGGTCATCGCTTACGGCTTGATCGGTGAATTTGCGTATGCTGCGGCGGTTGCTCAATAGTTCCAGCATGACTTTATCCTTTTGTGGCAGGTGCGGCATGGCACCGCTGACTGAAAAACGGCCCAGGTAGCGGCGCAGCCTCTCCAATGGAAAAGGGGGCCTTGTGGCCCCCTGTAGCGTTACATTCTCACTGAAACCGGTTGTTTGCCCTGTTCGCCTCCAGCGCCGATGGAAGGGGCTTTGGAGGTCGCCATTATGTATATTTCGTGCGGGTCAAGAATCAGGATGACCGAACCGTCGCCCATGATGGTTGCGCCCGAAATACCCTTGAGGTCGCCAAGGTATGCGCCAAGGGGTTTGATAACGATTTCTTGCCGTTCCAGAAGCCGATCGACCACAAGGCCCAGACGCCGGTCGTTGTCGTGGATGACAACCACGGAAAGCACATCCGGCAGAGGGTCGGTGCGGGGCAGGCCCAGCATTTCTGAAAGCTCCACAACACCAAGCACTTCGCCGCGCAAGGTTACGGCCTTACGTCCCTTCACATCCGTGAGGCGTTCGGCTTCAATCTTGGTGGTTTCAGAGACTGCATCAAGGGGGATGGCGTACATCTGACCGGAGACATTAACCATAAGCGCATCAATGATAGCCAGCGTTAGGGGCAGACTCAAGGTGAAGCGAGTGCCCTTGCCAACCTCTGAATACGTGCTCACGCTGCCCTTGAGGTTCTTGATGTTGGTGCGCACCACGTCCATGCCCACGCCACGGCCTGAAATATCAGTGATTTTTTCAGCCGAGGAGAAACCGGGGGCAAAGATGAGCTCCAGCGATTCGCGGTCATCAAGCTGCGCTGCTTCTTCGGGCGTGATGACACCCTTGCGGATGGCGACTTCGCGCATTTTTGCGGGATCAATTCCCTTGCCGTCGTCTTCAATTTCAATGGCGACAGAGTTGCCCTTGTGGAAGGCGCGCAGCACAACCTTGCCTTTGGCGGGCTTGCCCGCAGCGAGGCGCTGGTCTTCTGGCTCAATACCGTGGTCAACAGAGTTACGGATAAGGTGGACAAGCGGATCGCCGATGACTTCAACAACGCTCTTGTCCAGTTCCGTTTCTTCACCTTCCATGACCAGATCCACTTCCTTGCCGCTTTTGCGCGAAAGGTCGCGCACCAGCCGGGGGAAGCGGGAAAAGACCGAAGAAACCGGAACCATGCGCACCTTCATGATGGTGTCTTGCAGATCATCAGAAATGCGCGCCATGGCGTAGGTGGTTTCAGAAAGGCTCTGGGCGACCTGAGAAATATCCACGTCATGCCCGGTGTCTTCAAGCGAGCGGGCGATGAGGGTGTACCGGTTACGGTTGATGATGAGTTCGCCGATGAGGTTCATCAGATGGTCAAGGCGTTCATGGTCAACACGGATGGTGGAAGAACCCTTGTGGTTCTCGGCAGCCGGAGCAGCAGCTTGCGCCGCAGGCTTTGCCGCAGCCGGAGCCGCCGGTTTTGCAGGTGCAGCGGGCTTGGCAGCTGGAGCCGCAGGCTTTGCGGGCGCAGCGGGCTTTGCCGCCGCCGGAGCGGCCGGCTTGGCAGGTTCGGCGGGCTTGGGAGCCGGGGCATCCTGCTTTGGGGCAGCCGGAGCCGCCGCAGGTGCGCTCGGAACTGCAGAGCTGGCCGGGGCTGCGGGAGCCGGGGCGGTCTGTTCTTTTTCGACCTTGGGCTCGACCTTGGGTTCGACTTCAGGTTCCGCAGGTTTTTCGTCCGCCGGGGCGGTGGGAGCCGGGGCAGCCGGAGCCGCCGCAGGCGCACCAGGTGCAGCTGCCTTGGCAGGGCCGTCCAGCGCAAGCTGAACCATATCCTTGATGATGGAAACTTCCTGATCCAGCAGGTCAACCATCAATTCAAAGTCAATGCCGCTGATGCGCCCCTGATCTACTATGCCAGCCGTGCGCTCGGCATAAACCTTGATGTCTTCAAATTCCATGAAGCCGCAAGCGTTCTTGACCGCCATGAGGCAACGGTAGAGTGCATCAATGGAGTCTTTGTGGCTGCCGTCTTTTTTGAGAGTTTCCAGCGCTGCATGAATAATTTCAAACTGCTGGCGCACCGTGACGCGAAAGGCCTCGGTATCATCATTTTCAGCGCCAACGGCAAAAAATGTCGGCGTGACCACTTCAACCGGAGCGTGGGGTTCTGCGGCGGCAGGCGCTTCCTGCTCCGCTTCATCCTGACTCTCGGCAGCTTCGTGCCCGCCGTTGCCGTTCTGGCTGGCCTGGGCGTCAAGAAGTTCCTGCGGCAGCGAAATGGGGCCGCCTGTCTGGGCTTCCTGAAGCTGTTTGACCACGGGAGAAATGTTGAAAGGCGTGGCCGAACCCGCTTCAATATTGATGCGCTGCACCAGGGCTTCCAGCACATCAACCACAAGAAGCAGAAGGTCGATCAGTTCATGGGTGGGCGTGATCTTGCCCTGGCGAACATTGTTGAGCAGGGTTTCTGCTTCGTGCGTGAGCGAATTCAGTTCGCTGTAGCCGATAATGCCGCTGTTGCCCTTCATGTTGTGGAAGAAACGGAAAATATCGTTGACCAGTTCATCACGGCCAACGGGATTTTCTTCCAGATCCAGCAGGGAGCTTGTGAGGTTTTCGATGGTGTCGTTGGACTCATCGATAAAATCTTTCAGGTGCCCTTCACCAAAGGCGGTGAGGGTATATGCAGGCAGATCGGGCAGCGTCTGCACCCAATCTTTGCCAGACATGGCCGTAAACTCTTCTTCGTCTGCGGCGGTAGCGGCTGGGTTGTCGTTGCTGCTCTCGCTATACGTCTCCGCAGCTTCATCCGGCGTAGGCTGTTCATCACTGATGGCAGGCTCTTCAACAACAGAGGCAGGTTCGACAATCTCTTCTGGTTGCGGCGCTGCTTCAGGCTCAGCGACCACAGGCTGCGGCGCTGTTTCGCCAGCCATGATGGCATCGATCTGAGCCATGATGTGCCCAATCTCCACTTCGCCTTCGGCGTTGGTGGATTCAAGATTGTCGATCATCTGGCGCAGGGCATCGGTGGATGCCAGAATGACATCCATGATCTCCGAAGTCACAACCATGGTGCCTTTGCGCAGTTCGTCCAGAATATTCTCAGACTTGTGCGCCAGCTGATTGATGCGGTTCAGCCCCAGAAAACCCGATGCGCCCTTGAGGGAGTGCATGGGCCGAAAGATATCATTCAGCAGAGCAAGATTGTCCGGCGCCTTCTCAAGCTCAAGAAGGTTAGGCTCGATGGTTTCGAGATGTTCTTTGGCTTCCGCGATAAAATCGGCGAAAAGTTCCGGATCAAAAAATTCCTGGCTCATAACCTGTACCTTTATATGGCTGAAAGCACACTATTGCCCGAATTGGACACATACTGTCTTTCTTATCGGCTATCCCAGAAGCATCTTTATATTACGGACCATTTTTTCAGGCTGCGCCGGTTTTACCATATACAGGTTGGCTCCGAGGCTCATGCCTGTCTGGATGTCCTTTTCCTGCCCTTCGGTTGAAAGGACAATGATAGGAATATCCTTATAGGCATCCTGAGCGCGGATGGTCTTGATAAACGTGAAGCCGTCCATGCGGGGCATGTTCACGTCCGAAACAATCAGGTCGACCGGCTCAAGGCTGTAAAGCTTTTCAATGGCGTCAAGGCCGTCCTCAGCGGTACTGACCTTGAAGCCTTCGCCCTTGAGAACAAAGGCTACCAGATTACGGATAGTCTTGGAGTCGTCTACGACCATAATATGTTTTTTCATAGGTGATCCTGTCCGTCTGTTGTTGGCTGCCGTACAAAATTTCACCGAACTCTAGAGATTATTCAGACTATTGGCAAGTCAGAGCGTATGCTGTTTCAGCCGGGCAGACGATCAGACTTCAATAAGTTTGTCGACAATCAGTTCCGGGTCGATAATGCCGTGGAGGCGCTCCTTGATATTGGCGAGGCCGCACAGAAAATCTGCCCCTTCGCCAAGTTGCGCCTCAATGTTCCAGCTGATGCTGTCTTTTGAAACCATGTACATGGTGTGTATTTTGTCGATAATAAGGCCAAGCTGCATATCTTCTGTGCCGCAAACGATGATAAAGCTCTTTTCAGTATAGCGCTTTGTCTGGTCTGTGGTCAGCAAAGCATCCAGGTGCAGCAGTGGCGTAACCTTGCCGCGCAGATTGACAACACCGGCAATAAAGGGAGGCGCCATGGGCAGCCTGGTCAGCGGCATATAGCGCAGCACCTCAACGATTACCGGCACTGGCAGCAAAAAAACCTGTTCGCGCACATAAAACGAAACCATCTGTACCTGTTCTTCTGCCGCAAGCCTTGTGCGCAAGGAAGGCCGGGCAGTTTCTGCCTCTGCATGTCCGTCATGACGGGCATGGCGCGTATGGTCTTTTGCTTCTCCTGCTGCGCCAGCCATCACCTGCTCTGGTTCAAGCACAGGCATGGTCTGCAACGCATCGCTGCCCAGATATTTTTGCACAAAGGCCTGTTCCGCAGCGCTCAGCGTTGCGTCTGCCGCCTGAGGCACAGCCAGGCACTGGTCTGCAAAGTACTCTTCGGGCGTTTTTACCATAGCTTTACCACTTCTTCTGCAAGCGAATTATACCCGAGCGCCCCCTTAGAGCGGGCGTCGATATCATAAATGGTGCACCCTTGGGCGCTGGCCTCGCGAAAGTGCGTGTCCACCCCAATGACCGTTGAAAACATGGATTGCCCCATTTTGCGCCGCATAAGTTCAAGCACCCGTGTGCAGGCTTTTGCTCTCCTGTCATACATGGTGGGCACCGCCCGGTAGCGTACGGGCCTGCCCAGGGCCTTGTTCAACGTGTGTAGCGTGTCGAACAGCAGCTTGAGCCCGTGCAAGGCAAGAAAATCTGTCTGGATCGGAATTATCAGCAGGTCTGCGGCAACCAGCGCATTGACCAGCAAAATGCCCACATGGGGCGGACAATCCAGAATTATGTAATCGTACTCATCGCGCACATGCGTGAGGCTGCGGAGGAGCACACTTCCCTTGGCCTGGCGCTCGCGAAAGTCAACTTCAAGCTCTGAAAGCCGTATGCTGCCCGGCGCCACGTCCATTCCCGGCAGCGCCTGCACATGGATAAGATCGGGCCAGATCACGGGCCAGGCATCTTCCTGCGCAAGAAAAAGATCGTGCAGGCTGCAAGTGATGCCTTCGGGGTATATTCTCGCATGCAGCGTGGCGCAGGCGTGGGGGTCAAGATCAAGAACAAGAACCTTTTTCCCCATGCGGGCAAGCGCGCTGCTCAGCGAAATGGATGTCGTGGTTTTGCCGACGCCCCCTTTTTGATTGGCAATAGCCAGAACTTTTGCACACATGGTATCAGCATCAGCTCATTTTTCTGTAAACAATGGTTCCCTTGTGGTGCTCAAGCTGGAACGCGCGGCTGATGTTGTGCAGGGATTCGGAATGCCCGATAAGCAGCGCGCCGTTGATTTCAAGGTTGTCGTAAAATGCGTTGATGACCTTGCGCTTCATTTCATCGTCAAAGTAGATGATGACGTTGCGGCAAAAGACGATCTGCGATTTTTCAACTCGCTTGAGCTGTTCCCTCTCATTGAGGTTAATGGGCCCAAAGGAAATGAGCGACTTCAGTTCCGGCTTGACCCTGTACTGCGTGTCTTCCTTGATAAAGTACGCGTCCACAATTTCTTTGGGTGTCGTGCGCAGGGCATAATCGTTATAAACACCCCGGCGGGCAGCCGCCAGCACGGCTTCGGAAAGGTCGTTGGCTGTGATCTTGATGTCCCAGCTGGAAAGTTCACTTTTCAGAACCTCACACAATATAATGGCAAGCGTGTAGGGTTCTTCGCCCGTGGAACAGCCAGCTGACCAGATACGCAGCTTTTTGCGCCCAGCCTTGCGGCACTGGTCAAGAATGTCGGGCAGCACGCTTTTTTGAAAAACTTCAAGCTGCGGCGGATTGCGGAAAAAGCTCGTTTCGTTGGTTGTCACCACTTCAAACAGCTTGGTGAGTTCTGCGCGGCGGCTGCCGTCAAAACGCAGAAAGTTGTAATAGTCGCTGTAACTTTTGAGGTTCAGTTCCTTGATGCGGTTTGAAAGCCGGTTTTCAACAAGGTACTTTCTGTTTTCAGCAATGAAAATGCCGCACTGCTGATAGATGAAATCGCGCAGTTGCAGAAATTCCTCGTCAGATATCTGCAAATCTTTGCGGAAGGGCGATGCCGCGCGAGTGTTGTCTGCCGCTTGCGTAGGCGAGCGAAAAGCCGCAGCAGGGGTGAGCGGCGGGCGCATGGCGCTGGTCGCGGGTGCGGTTTGCACGGGCCGTGTGGCACCAATGCCGCCCGTAGCCGGCGCGGGGCTTGCTGTGCGCGGGGGCAGGGCAGATCCCAACGGAGGCCGTGCTGTTTGCCCCAGACCAGACTGGCCTAACCCTGTTTGCCCGAGAGGTGGCCGAGTTGTCGCGCCAGACAGCCCGGTTGCGGTCTGGCCGAGGCCAGATTGTCCGAGAGGCGGGCGTGCCGCCGCAGGCGCGGCTGGGCTGGTGACGCCGCCTGCTGGCGTTGTGCCACCCAAGCCTGTGCCAGTGCCTGCACCCGCAGATGTGCGGAATGCAGAACCTGTCAGGCCAGCGCCTTGCGCCGGGCTTGCAGGGGCAGGGGCCGTTGTTCTGAACGGCGAGGCGGGGGCGGGCGCAACGGGCTTTGCAGCCGGAGCGGCGGGCGCTGCCCCGGGCGTTGGCGTTACGCCAAGCCGTGGACGTTGCTCTGCGGGAGTCGCCGCGCCGCCAGCAGATGAGCCGTTGCCGCTGTTCTGGGCAGAGCCGAGCGGGCTTTTGGGAAATAACGTAGGGGGCTGAGACATACCTACTCCTGTTCGGCCTGGATCGTTGCCACCGCTTCTTCTGCTGCATGCTGAATATCTGGGTCTTCATGATTCATCAAACCCAGCAGTACGCTAAAGGCCACATTGCCGCCGATCTTGCCAAGAGCCTCAATAATCTTGAGGGCCACCATGGGGCTTGAACTCTCAAGCATTTGCGCCAGTTGCGGAACGGCATTGGCAACCTTGTGCATGCCCAGCGCGTCAACGGCGCGTATGCGAACCCATTCGTTTTCGTCATCAAGCCCATTGAGGATATAGGGCAGCACAGTTGGGGAAGCGATTTGCCCAAGCAGGTCAATCACTGAAAGTCGAACATCCTTGTCTTCATCAGAAAGGCGGGGCAACAGCAGGGGCAGGTATTCCTCAGCCTGTTCGCCAAGACTCAGGAAGGATTCCACCGCCACCTGCCGTGTACGGGGCGATTCATCTTCGAGCGCTGCCGTTATTTCAGGCAGATTTTCCAGAATGCCGTAGCGGCCAAGGGCGTACACGGCCATCATGCGCTGCAT